>JALEZZ010000054.1 GCA_022773585.1 Selenomonas sp.
GCCGTCGTCTGCACACGATATATGCTCCTGGCTGTCGAGGAACGTGAGAACACGGATGGGCGAAGCCTCGGCGAGCTCTTCTATCTGGGGCTTGATGAGCTTCCGGACTTGAAGTACATGGAAGCGCTTCGCCTCGTGTTGCAGGAGTTTGCGGAGCAGCTTCGGGCAGAATATCCGTCAGAAGTCTTGCTGGTCGAATCGCTCTTGGAACGATTCCTGAACGATCTGCCCGCTCTTTGGATGAGTCGTCTGCGTGCACAGAAGTGTGCGTGAATGGCTTTCGACATTCAGTTCAAGCTGATTTATCAAGGCATACGGGATGTTTTCCGTGTGCGAAGTTTGAGATATTTACTAATTTTAAGAAGGAATGAGATGTCTCTTCCAGGGAAGTAAAAGAGGGAGGTTATTTTTTTGCATTTCGCGAAAAGAAAGAAACCGATTGCGCTCATGCTCGCGCTGGCGCTCGCGGCTTCCGCACTGCTCGCCGGCTGCGGCGGGCAGAAGCAGCAGGCGGCCGGCGGCGCTGCGCAGGTCAAGGCCATGAAGGTTCTGCAGCAGGACACGCCGGTCGTGAGCGAGTACGCGGGACAGATTGCCGGCAAGGACGAGGTCAAGGTGCAGTCCAAGGTCTCGGGCCGCGTCGTGGAGAAGTATTTCCACGGCGGTGATTTCGTGCAGGCGGGGCAGCCGCTCTACCGCATCGACAGCCGCCAGTATGAGTCAGCGGTGTTGCAGGCACAGGCGACGCTCGCGCAGTCGCAGGCGACGCTCGCGAACGCGCAGACGGATCTCGGCCGCGACCAGGAGCTCCTGGCATCCGACGCGATCTCCGAGCAGCAGGTCACGACGCAGCAGGCGAATGTCAACGCGTACAGCGCGGCGGCGGCGGCCAACCAGGCGTTGCTGCAGAAGGCGCAGCAGGATCTCTCCGATACGGTCGTCTATGCGCCGATGTCCGGTCAGGTCTCCGTCGATGACGTCGCCATCGGCACGTTCGCGACGGCGGGCAATACGAACCTCGTGACGATCGGCACGACGGATCCCGTGTTCGTGACGTTCAGCATCTCCGAGACGGAGTATCTGAAGTTCCGCAACATCCAGCAGATGCAGAGCGGCAGCGGCAATGGCATCACGGTCGCGATCAAGCTCTCCGACGGCACGACGTATCCGCTCGACGGGCGCATCGTGCAGGCGGACCGCGCGCTCACGCAGAATTCCGGCACACTGACGGTGAAGGCGCTCTTCGGCAATCCCGACGGGCTGCTGCTCCCCGGCATGTTCGCGCGCGTGAAGCTCACGGGCGAGACGGTGCCGAACGCGATCCTCGTGCCGCAGCGCGCGGTACAGCAGCTCCTCGACAAGACGTTCGTCATGGTCGTCGGCGCTGACGGCAAGTCCGAGGCGCGCAAGATCGAGCTCGGCCAGCAGGTCGGCAGCTACTACATCGTCAAGAGCGGCCTCTCCGCAGAGGATACCGTCATTGTCGAGGGACTTTCGAGCCTCACGGAGGGCAAGGATCTCACGGTGACGATGGTGACGCCTGCGGATATGGGCTTCTCACTCGATGAGGATACGACGCCGTATGACACGATGACTTCCTCGGATGCCAGCAGCGGCAGCGAAAGCTAAAGGAGGCGGCGATTTGTCTAAATTCTTTATTCATCGCCCGATTTTCGCCATCGTTGTCTCGCTCATCATTGTCATCGCCGGCGCGATTGCGGCGACGCAGCTGCCGATTGCGCAGTATCCGCAGATCTCGCCGCCAACGGTGCAGGTGTCTGCGAGCTATACGGGCGCGAGCGCCGCGGTCGTCAACCAGACGGTCGCGCAGATCGTGGAGGAACAGGTCAACGGCACGCAGGGCATGGACTACATGTCCTCGAGCTCTGACGATACGGGGGATTACAGCCTGTCGGTCACGTTCGATGTCGGCACGGACGGCGATATGGACTCGGTCAAGGTGCAGAACAACGTCGCCTCGGCGACGAGCCAGCTGCCCTCTGAGGTTCAGCAGGTCGGCGTGACGACGAGAAAATCGACGAACGATATGGCGTACATGATGGCGTTCTATTCGCCGGATGGTACGTATGACCGCGCGTTCATGAAGAACTACGCGACGATCTATCTCCTGGACAAGCTCAAGCGCATCAACGGCGTCGGCGATGTCCAGGTGTTCGGCTCGGACTACGCGATGCGCGTCTGGCTCAACCCGGACAAGCTCGCGGAGCTCGGCCTCACGGTCGCCGATGTTTCGGCGGCCATCAAGGAGCAGAACGTCCAGGCGCCTGCCGGTACGGTCGGCGCGATGCCGGTCAACAACGGGCAGGAAAAGCAGATGTCCGGCAAGATCGAGGGACGTCTGACGACGCCGGAGGAGTTCGGCAACGTCATCATCAAGTCAAGTGGCGACGGCAAGTTCGTCCGGCTCAAGGATGTCGCGAAGATCGAGGCGGGCGCGCAGTCGGAGAGCATCATCTCGAAGTTCAACGGCTATCCGTCCGTCGGCTTCGGCATCGAGCTCACGAGCGACGCGAACGCCATGCAGACCATCAGCGAGGTGCGCAAGGTCTTTGACGAGGCGAAGGAGACGCTGCCGCCAGGTATGGAGATGTCGACGATCTTCGACTCGACGGACTATATCAGCACATCCATCGAGGAGGTCTTGATGACCTTTGTGGAGGCGCTGCTGCTCGTTGTCTTCGTCATCTTCGTTTTCCTGCAGAACTGGCGCGCAACGGTCATTCCGCTGCTCGCCGTGCCGGTCTCGCTCGTCGGTACGCTCGGCGCGTTCATCGTGCTCGATTTCACCATCAACACGCTGACGCTCTTCGCGATGGTGCTCGCCATCGGCCTCGTCGTCGATGACGCGATCGTCGTCATCGAGAACGTCGAGAAGCACATGGAGGAGGGCCTGACGCCGGTCGATGCGACGGAGCGCGCGATGGACGAGGTCCAGGGGCCTGTCGTCGCCATCGCCGTCGTGCTCTCCGCCGTCTTTGTGCCGGTCGCGTTCCTCGGCGGTATGACAGGCGTCCTCTACAAGCAGTTCGCGCTCACGATCGCCGTGTCGGTCTGCCTTTCGGCCTTCGTGGCCCTGACGCTGACGCCGGCGCTCTGCGCGATGATGCTCAAACGGCATACGGAGGAGGATGACCAGGGCGTGCTTGGCCGCTTCTTTGTGGGCTTCAACCGCTGGTTCGAGCGCACGAAGCTCGGCTATGTCGGCATCGTGGCGAAGTTCATCCGCCATACGCGCCTCGCGTTCATCTTCCTGCTCATCGTGACGGGCGTCGCGGGGCTCATTTACAAGAACCTGCCGTCGACGTTCGTGCCGAACGAGGATCAGGGCTACATGTTCGCGGCGGTCGAGATGCCGGACGGCACCTCGGCCAACCGCACGCAAGAGGTCATCGACAAGCTCAACGTGGCCATGATGGAGAATATCAAGGGCCTCGACGGCACGATGGCCATCACAGGCTTCTCGCCGCTCTCCGATGCCTCGTCCTCGAGCGCTGGCATGATCGTCGTCGGCATGAAGGACTGGTCGCAGCGTGAGGGCGCGGCGGCCTCGGTCGACGCGGCGGTGCGCACGACGTTCGGCATCGGCGCGAAGGTCGCGCCGGAGGCCACGGTCATCGCAATGAATCCGCCGGCGCTCCCCGGCCTCGGCATGACGGGCGGCTGGACGCTCCAGCTGCAGGATATGACGGGCCACAGTGAGACGGAGCTCAATGACATCACGAAGAAGATCGTTGCGGCAGCCAACCAGCGTCCGGAGCTCGCTGGCGTGCGTTCGACGTATTCCGCCGGCTCGCCGGTCGTCCAGTATGAGGTCGACCGCGAGAAAGTCAAGAACCTCGGCATCCAGCTCTCCGATGTCTTCACGGCCATGCAGGTCAACTACGGCGGCTACCAGGTCAACGACTTCAACCGCTTCGGCCGCAGCTACAAAGTCATGCTGCAGGCGGACAACGACTACCGCAGCTCGACGGATCAGATGAAGTTCATCTTCGTCAAGTCCTCCTCGGGCACGATGGTGCCGCTCGATACGCTCTTGAAGCCGAAGTTCACCTCCGGCCCGTCGACAATCTCCCGTTTCAACGGCACGCGCTCCATCCAGATCACGGGCCAGACGGGCAACGGCTATTCCTCCGGACAGGCGATGAACGCCATCAAGGAGGTCGTGCAGCAGAATGCGGGCACGGGCTTCAGCATTGAGTGGTCCGGTCAGAGCCGCGAGGAGGCGAAGGCCTCGAGCTCGACGATCAAGGTGCTCGTGCTCTCGCTCGTCTTCGTCTTCCTCTGCCTCGCAGCGCTCTATGAGAGCTGGAGCGTACCGTTCGCCGTGCTGCTCACGGTGCCGACGGGCATCTTCGGCGCGCTCGTCTCGGAGTATGGGCTTTCCATCCTCGAGGCGATGTTCGGCCACATGAACGCCGGTCTTCAGGACAGCGTCTACATGCAGATCGGCATCATCGCGATCATCGGCCTCGCGGCGAAGAACGCGATCCTCATCGTCGAGTTCGCCAAGGTCCGCGTGGATCGCGGCATGGAGCCGGTGAAAGCCGCGCTCGAGGCCGCGGGCCTGCGCCTGCGCCCGATCCTCATGACGAGCTTCGCGTTCATCATCGGCTGCGTTCCGCTCGCGATCGCGACGGGCGCCGGTGCTGCGGCGCGCAACGGCATGGGCGTCGCCGTCGTCGGCGGCATGTTCTTCGCGACCGCGATGGGCATCTTCCTGATTCCGGTCTTCTTCGTAGCGACCGAATGGCTCGCTGCCAAGCTCGGCATCACACCGAAGGCAAAGAAAAAGACCTCGATTGACTACATGTAACACGAAAAAGACGAACTTTCCTTTCAAGCCAGCCCCCCTCCAGAGGGGGGACGGGCCGCGTGAGCGGCGGGGGGAGTCCCCTGTACGACAAATCAAATTTCAAGATGCAACTTCCGCGGGTGCGAGAGTTGCATCTTTTTTCTATTTTCTGCTTAAGTTTTTCAAAGTTCATCCGATATACAGAGTAGAAAGGATATGCAAATTTCACGAAACAAGGAGGCTTCATCATGTACGTGAATAATTTCGTCATGTCGACGAGCATCCTCAACACATTGAACTATCACCAGACGCAGGCTTCGAAGCATCTCCTGAACATCTCGACAGGCCTCAAGATCCGTTCGGTCGCGGATGACCCTTCGGGCTGGGCCATCGGGCAGCGCATGGACGTGCGCATCCGCAGCCTCGATGCGGCGAACGGCAACGCGCAGAGGATGAAGAGTTTGCTCAAAGTTGCGGACGGCGGCATCAGCTCGACGGTCGACATCTTGAGGAAACTCAAGGAAAAGGCCATCGAGGCTGCGAACGACACAGCGACGGACAGTGACCGTCAGACGATCCAGAAGCTCTTCGACCAGTACGTCGATCAGATTGATGACAACGCCTATGTCGATTACAATGGCAAGAACCTGCTCGACGGCTCGCGGCAGGGCGCGGCGCAGGCGACGCAGCAGGCGTATACGAACCGCGCGCTGAGCACGGACACGACCGCGACGACAAAGCTCACCGACCTCGCGCGCAGGAATGGCGACAGCCTTGGCATCACGGATAGCGACACCATCAACATTTCTTATGTCAAAGAGGGCAAGACATACAGCGCAAGCTTTTCGGCCAAAGATGCGACGGTCGAAGACATTTTCACGAAAATGAACGCCATCGACGGCGATGTCTTCGATGTCGCGGGGCTCAGCACGACGTCCGTCATCGGCACGGATGCCTACGGCGAGGAAAAGCAGACCGTCGATGGCGAGAATGCGCTGACCATCAAAGCCAAGACGGCGGGAAAAGACGGCGCGATTGCGGGCTTCACGATCGGCATCACGGACAGCAAGGGACAGGAGAAGAAGAGCGTCAACAACGTCTTCAATGAATTCACGGAGACCATCGAGCCGAGAAATGTTGTCTCGGACAGCTCGCTCTACGCGCAGACGAGCGCCGACGCGAATCGCGGCATGAAGATTTCGCTCGGCGACATGCGCGCCGAGGCACTCGGCCTGCGCGGCCGCGATGGCACCGTGCTGAGTGTTACGACGAAGGAAGGCGCGAATGCGGCCATGAACGTGCTCGATAACGCGCTTTCGCGCGCGCTCGACCAGCAGACGACCGTCGGTGCGATGTCGTCGCGCCTCGACTATACCATCAGCAACCTGACCGTCCAGAGCGAGAACCTTACGGATGCGAAGTCCACGATTCTCGACGCCGACATGGCGAAGGAGATGCTCGCCTACACGAAGGAAAACGTCCTCATGCAAGCCGCCATGGCCATGCTCGCGCAGAACAACCAGAATGCGGCCTGGTTCCTGAGCCTGCTCGGCTGAGCGGCACCGCAAAAAAATGCACAAAAGTTGTTGACAATAACCTAAAGGCATGATATACTTACCGTGTTGATGGAAATCAACGAAAACTTCATAAAAAGGATCAGGTGTCGCAAGACTCAATAGAGAAGCCGGTAAATTTGAAGTCCGGTGCGGTCCCGCCACTGTATCAGCGAGTGCCCTGCAAACATGTCACTGGGGATGGCAAAGCATCTCTGGGAAGGCGCAGACGCACGATGACCTGGAGCCAGGAGAACTGCCTGATCATCAATCACCGTTTGACCCGCGAGCGATGGGGATGGGGATTCCAGAATCTTGATAGATCCTCTGGCAGAGACCAGGGACACCGATAGAACTGGATGCTTCATACAGAAAGCGCCCATTCCTCGCAGAGCTTGCAGGGAACGGGCGCTTTTTCGACGAAAGGTTTTCCCGGTGGTTTCAGCTCCGCCGGGGGAAGTTTGCTCATATTTCATTCAGTTCTATGATTTGTCCGTGGATGGACAAAAGGCGCTGCCAGATGGCAGCGCCGCTTTTTTGTTTGCAGGCTCCTTACCGCCTGCCGCTCTTGATCTGGTTCAGCCGGTCGGCGAGCGTCCAGGCATCTTCGTCGCCGGAGACGCAGGTCATGATCGGCTGGGCGCCGAGCATGACGGTCGCGCCATCGACGTAGGCGGCGGAACGGTTGTGGCCGTTGTGGAAAGCTGCCGCGAGGTTGCCTTCGACGAGATAGGCGCGCTCGTGGCTGCTCATGCCATTCGCCGCCGCCGGGATGCAGAATGGCTGCGTATCGACCATGACGACGCCGTCCGTTGTGACACTGACATGGCCGTTCGCGTAGGATTCGATTTTCCGCTCATAGTTGTCGCGTCGGTCTTTGCTTGCTGGATGATTGGAGAGGGCCGCGAGGAACGGCGAACTGTTTTCGCCGTAACGATCGATGACGCGCTGCCAGACGGCGGCCGTCGCACCGGGATTGTAGTACGAATGCGTGATGTAGGCGAAGGCGAGATTGTCCGCCGCCCATTCCATCGGCTTCGTGTACTGGTTCTTCACGAGAGCCGCGGCAAGCAGCGTGTCGAGACTGCCGCCGGAAGACTGCACGATGCTTTTCACGCTGAGAGCCTGCCGCGCCGCATCGACGGGATGATTGCTCTGTCCGTGGCCCATCTCATGACCGAGCACGACGGCGATTTCCGAATCGTCATCGAGATTCTCGAAGATGCCCTGATTGATGCTCATGATGTGCCCGAGCGTGCAGAATGCATTGAACCCGTCCCGGGTGTTGATGAAATACTGGTAGGGCTTTTCATAGATGGTCGGGTCGATGGAGCCGATGGCAGCCGTCAGGTTCGTCATGATGGTTTCAACGCGGCGGTTCAGTTCCCAGTCGTCATTGACGCCGTCCTTTTGCTGGAGCTCTGCGAGCAGCTCGCTGCGCCCTGCTTCCGTGTCGTTGTAGCGGTCGATGTCCGCAAGCGAAAAGCTGGACGACGCGCTGGCCGCTGGAACGTCATGCGCTGCTATCATGAAGGCAGGAACGGCCAGGAAGGCGGCAGCGAACGCCCAGGCGAGCTTGTGGAAAAACGAATGCTTCATCTGCAATTCCTTTCGATGCAGGGGGTTCAGATTTCGCTCCGACCGACTTCGTCGAACGTGTCCTGGATGTCCTTGCCCGGTGCCGTGCCGAGGAGGCTGACGCCCCAGATGGCGAGGAGGGAGAACAGGAAGCCCGGAACGATTTCATAGAGTCCAAAGAGGGCGAGCTGCTTCCAGACGAGGACGGTGACGCCGCCGACGATGATGCCGGCGATGATGCCGTTCCGCGTCGTGCGCTTCCAGAACAGGCTCATGAGGATGGCGGGGCCGAACGCCGCGCCGAAGCCTGCCCAAGCATACGAGACCATGTCGAGGATGAAGCTGTTCGGATTCAGCCCGAGGAAGATGGCGAGGCTCGCGATGACGAGGACGCTCGCGCGGGAAATCCAGACGAGCTCGGACTGTTCGGCGTCTTTGTGGATGATCGTGCGGTAGAAATCCTGCGCGAATGCCGATGCCGCGACGAGCAGCTGCGATGAGGCCGTGCTCATGATGGCCGCGAGCACGGCGGAGAGAATCAGGCCGGCTGCAATCGGCGGGAAGAGCTGGTTCGTCATGACGAGGAAGACGGTCTCGGAGGCCGTGCCCTCAAGCGGCGCCTGTAGATAGACGCGCCCGACGATGCCGACGGCGACGGCTGCTGCGAGCGAGAGGATGACCCAGGTCATCGCGATGTGCGTGGCCTGCGAGACTTCTTTCGATGTGCGGATGGCCATGAAGCGCACGAGGATGTGCGGCTGGCCGAAGTAGCCGATGCCCCAGGCGAGCAGCGAGATGACCTCGATGAAGGAGATGGTAGAGCCATCGACTTTCGAGAACGGGTCGAGCAGCGACGCGTCAATGCTTTCCACAGCGGCGACGGTCGCCTCGAATCCGCCTGAAGCCATCGCGCCGCAGACGGGCACGACAAGGATGGCGAAGAACATCATGACGCCCTGGATGAAGTCCGTGCGCGAGACGGCGAGGAAGCCGCCGACGAGCGTGTAGAAGACGACGGAGCCCGCGCCGAGGAAAATCGCGTACTCGTAGGGGATGCCGAAGACCGTCTCGAACAGGCGGCCGGCCGAGACGAAGCCCGACGACGAATAGATGACGAAGAAGATCAGGATGAAGATGGCGGGCACGATGCGCAGCAGCCCCGAGTGGTCGTCATAGCGGTTCTGCAGGAACTCCGGCAGCGTCAGCGCGTTGTCGGCGAGCTCCGTGTACTTCCTGAGGCGGGCGGCGACGAAATGCCAGTTCGCCCAGGTGCCGATGGCGATGCCGACGGCAATCCAGCCCGCATTGAGACCTGCGAGATAGGCAAAGCCCGGCACGCCCATGAGCATCCAGCCGCTCATATCGGACGCCTCGGCCGAGAGCGACGTGACCCAGGCGCCGAGCTTGCGGTTGCCGAGGAAGTAGTCGCTCATGTTGCGCGTGCGGCGGTAATAGTAGACGCCGATGCCCATCATGAGGCCGATGTAGAGCACGAAGGTCGTGATGATCGTGATATCATGTGTCAAAGAGAGCACTTCCTTTTCGATTGGTATAGGAGAGATACCGTTTCATTATATAGGAAAAAGGCGGCCTCGTGCAACAAAAAAATACTTGCAATTTGCAAGATGTTCCTGTATAATACCATAGGTTTGAGAAAAAGTCGGACGCAGGACGTGCAGAACGCGCACAACTGCGCCCTTTTCGTGTGTAAAACCTCCGGAGGTAGTAGAATATGAACAACTATGATGTAATTGTAGTGGGCGGCGGCCCGGCCGGCGTCATGACGGCGTATGAGCTCACCCTGAAGAAGCCCGGGATGAAGATCCTCGTGCTCGAGAGCGGCAAGGACATCTATCATCGCGTCTGCCCGATTTCGGCGGGCAAGGTCAAGAGCTGCATCGGCTGCAAGCCGTGCAGCATCATGCGCGGCTTCGGCGGCGCGGGCGCGTTCTCCGATGGCAAGTACAACTTCACGACGAAGTTCGGCGGCTGGCTCAACGAATACCTCGACGACGCGACGGTCATGGAGCTCATTCACTACGTGGACGACATCAACATGAAGCACGGCGCGCCCGTCAAGGTCTTCACGACGAAAGGCTCTGACATCGGCAAGCGGGCGCTCGACCACGACCTGCACCTGCTCGATGCGAGCGTGCGCCATCTCGGCACGGAGAACAATCTCCGCATGCTTGAATCGACGTATGAATATCTGAAGGAAAAAATTGAGTTCCGTTTCGAGTGCCCCGTCGCGCATATCGAATCGAACGGCAAGGGTGACAACGCTGTCGAGCTCGCCAATGGCGAAAAGCTTGCGGCAAAATACCTCGTCGTCGCGCCGGGCCGTGCGGGTGCCGAGTGGTTCAGCAACGAGTGCGACCGCCTCGGCCTCGAGCAGGAAAACAACCGTGTCGATGTCGGCGTGCGCGTCGAAGTGCCCGACGAAGTCTGGAACGACATCACGAGCCAGGTCTACGAGGCGAAGCTCGTCTACCGCACGAAGCGCTACGGCGATTTCGTCCGCACGTTCTGCATGAATCCGCACGGCCATGTCGTCATGGAGAACACGGACGGCATCGTGACGGTCAACGGCCATTCGTACAGCGACCCGAAGCTTCAGAGCCACAACACGAACTTCGCGCTGCTCGTCTCGAACCACTTCACGGAGCCGTTCAAGGAGCCGCACCAGTACGGCAAGCGCATCGCGTCGTTCTCGAACATGCTCGGCGGCGGCATCATCGTGCAGCGCTATGGCGACCTCATCAAAGGCCGCCGCACGAACGCGCACCGCATGGGCAAGAGCTTCACGAAGCCGACGCTCGCGGCGACGCCGGGCGACCTCTCGCTCGTGCTGCCGAAGCGCCATCTCGACAACATCATCGAGATGATCCAGCAGCTCAACTACATCGCGCCGGGCATGACGAATGACGACACGCTGCTCTATGGCGTCGAGGTCAAGTTCTACAGCTCGCGCGTCGTGCTGTCGAAAGAGCTCGAGACGAAATTCCAGAACGTCTTCGCCATCGGCGACGGCGCCGGCGTCACGCGCGGCCTCTCGCAGGCCGGCGCGAGCGGCGTGTACGTCGCGCGGACGATTCTTTCCCGCGAGAAATAAATAAGCAAGAGGGGTCTGTTGCGAGTTTTGTTTCAAACTTGCAACAGACCCTTTTTGCATTACATGGGATGATCTTGCAGGGCATCGTATCCTTCTTCGCCGGTCCGGATCTTGACGACGTTGTCCATCGAGGAGATGAAGATTTTGCCATCGCCGTATTTTCCCGTGTAGAGGACGTTCTTGGCGACATCGACGATGGTTTCGGGCGGGATTTTCGAAATGACGAGGTCGCATTGGATTTTCGGCAGGAGCTTGGATTCGATGGTCGTGCCCGTGTACATGCCGTTATGGCCTTTCTGGAGGCCGTAGCCGAGCACGCGCGTGACGGTCATGCCCGTGATGCCGATGGATTCGAGCGCCGTCATGAGCGGGTCGAAACGCGATTCGCTCGTGATGATGCGGACGTGGTAGATGCGCGGCCGCTGCGAGGGGAGCGAGGTCTGCGGGATGGTCGGCGGCACGGCAGAGGCGTTTCCGCCATCGGGCGGCTCGGGCGCGGGAGTGCCATGAAATTCGGGGCGGGCGTTTTCCGGCCAGGTCGGGCACATCACGGTTGCGCGGCCTTCCAGCGTGTCGAGGAGCTTGTGCAGGAGCTTGATGCAGGTCTTCTTCATCTTAGGTCATCCTTTCTGGAGGTGGGAGTTCTGGACGTCATGCTTCGGCACGCGGTGCGGCGTCCGGGGGCGTTGGCACATGCTGCGGATGGCGGCAGAGGTAGTAGAGCGGGTCTTCCATCGCCATGACTTTTGAAAGCGGCACGCGGTGGAAGATGGAGATGTGGAGCCGCTTCCGCACCCAGACATAGGCGTAGATGGCGAGCAGCAGCGTCGAGACGCCCGTGATGGCGAAGATTTCAAGACGCTCCGAGGGATCGGGCGAGATGTGCCAGATCATATAGAGCGTGCCGACAATTGCGAAGAGCTGGAGCACGGGATAGCCCGGGACGCGGTACGTGCGCGGTACTTGCGGGGTGCTGTGGCGCAGCACCATGACGTTGATGTGCGAGACGATGTAGGAAATCATCCAGAACAGCGAGGCGGCGAGAATCAGGAACTGGATGGCGTCGCCGCTCGAGAGCCCCGTCGCCTCGATGAGGATTGTGAGGATGCCGAGGAGCAGGATGACGACATAGGGCGCGCCGTGGCGGTTCTTCCGCTGGAACAGTGCTGGCAGCAGGCCGATTTTCGCCATGCCGCAGCAGATTTCGGCGATGCAGCCGATGATGGAGTTCTGCGTCGAGACGGCGGCGAGGATGGCGACGATGATAATCCAGACGCGGCCGAGGCCGCCAAGCATGTTCACGGCGTAGAGGATGTGCGGCGAATCGGAGACGGCGAGCTCGTCCCAGGGCGTATAGTGCGCAAATCCTGCGGTCATGAGCGACTGGATGACGCACATGATGGCGAGGCTCAGGAACATCGCGCGCGGGATGTCGCGCTTCGGTGCTTTCATGTCCTTGCCGAGCGGGATGATGAACTCCGAGCCGATGAAGAGCCAGAACGCCGTCGTCGTGAGCGGCAGGATGTCATCGAGCTCGGTATCGAGCACGAGCGGCTGCGCGACGGCATCGCCCGTGCCGATTCCGGCCGCGCCGACGAAGCCGAGCGCGAAGAGCGATGTGACCATGACGGCGGCGATGACGCTCTGGACGAGTGTCGAGACCTTGACGCCGCGCAGGTTGATGAAGATGAGGGCAATCGTCAAGGTCACGCTGTAGAAAGCGGTCGGAAGCGTGTCGCCGAGGAAGGCCGTCATGACATTCGCGAACATCGCACCTTCGGCGGGGGCCGCGAAGATGTTGCTTTTTCCACGCTGGAAGGAAGACGGATGGAACGAAAGTGGAAGACGGAGGCGTCCGGAAGACTGAATTTCTCGCGCGGAAGCGGCCTTTCCGTAGACATCCGGACGCCTGCGTGCTACAATGGGTTACAAATCAAGCGACAACGACGTCGGGAGCCAGCAGCTTCCGGCGTCGTCTTTTTATAGAAGCAGATGGATGGAAGAGAAAGGCGGACCGTATGCTGAAAGAAGCAGAATGGATGACGATCAACAATATCCTCTTGGAACTCTATGCGCAGAAAAGCATCGGCGACCTTTCGACGAAGCTCATGCGCGTGCTGCGGATGCTGATTCCCTATACGAAAGGCTACTTGCTGCTGCTCGATGCGGACGGCACGATCCGCACGGACGAGAGCTGCTTCATCGGTATGGAGGAGCGCGAGTCGGCTGCCTATGTCGAACGCTACTATCAGGAAGATTATCTCCAATATCTCTATGAGCTCAGCGAGGGCACGCGCGTCTATCGCGATACGGACATCATCGAGGAAGAGCGCCGCTGCCGCACGGACTTCTTCCAGAAATTCCTGCTGCCGGCCGGCATTCCTTATGGCTGCGGCATCCTCGTGCTGCACGAGGGCAGCGTGCTTGCGGTCTTCAACCTCTTCCGTTCGAAGGAGCTCGGCGATTTCACGGACAAGGACATGGAAATCCTGAATATCCTCAAGCGCCATGTCGAGAACATGATTGTCAGCGTCACGCAGATGGACGAGCGCAGCCAGCTCGTCGAGCGCTGCTTCGAAAAGACGTCGGAGCGCTATGCCCTGACGCAGCGCGAGGACGAGGTCATGCGCCTCCTCGCGCGCGGCCTCTCGAACAGCGAGATCTGCGACCGCCTGACTGTCAGCATCTCGACAGTCAAGAAGCACATCTACAATCTTTTCACGAAGACGAATGTCAAGAGCCGCACGCAGCTGATGAATCTCCTGTATCAGCAATGAAGCATGCTTTCCCTGCAAGAGCCGCCGCCATCGCGACGGCTTTTTTCTTCGGCTTTTTTCCGCCGCCGCTTGTCCGCAGGTCGCAGGGGATGGAACGAAAGTGGAGCAAGGTTCCATCTTTCCGTCCATTGTTTGCGGACAAAGATGCTCGTATGATGAAAGCGTGGACAGCAAAGAGCTGCCAGAGTTTTTCAGAACCTGTTGGCTTGGTTGAGTTGTTTGATTGGAGGAAGAAGCCATGCAGAAGATCTTCACGAAGACATTCCGCCCCGGTGAGAAGTGGTCCGGTGCGATCGGCCGTCACAAATACCTGCATTTCAAGGCACTCGGCGAGGATGCGAATCTTTCCATCCTCATGTACAACCTGCTCGACACGTCGGAGCGCTACAATATGCCGGACACGCTGAAAGCCCAGTACACGTCGCATCTCACGAAGGGCAACGTCCTCATGAGCGACAACGGCCGCGTGCTCGCGAGCATCACGGAAGACAGCCTCGGCTGGCACGATACGATCACGGGGCACACGACGCGCCGCATGACGGATGAGAAATACGGCATCCATACGTACCAGCAGGCGCGCAATGATTTCTACCGTTCGGGCGAGGAAAATTTCAAGATGGAGCTCGTGCGCAACAACATGGGCAAAGGAGACCTCGTGCCGTGCGTCAACCTCTTCTCGAAAGTCTATGTCGATCTCGACGGCAGCATGCACTATGTGCCGGGCTGGTGCAAGGAGGGCGCGACGGTCACGCTGCGCACGGAGATGGACATCATCTTCATCGCGTCGAACACGCCGAACCCGCTGAATCCCTCGAAGGAATATCCGCAGGTACCGGTCATCCTCGATGTCTACGATGCACCGCCGACGGATCTCATGGACGAATGCGTGAACCATCGCCCGGAGAACCATCGCGCGTTCGAGAACACCTGGGATTACTACAACCTGCTCGGCCGTTGAGGCGGGGCTTTGAAAAGGAGGATTTCATCATGTACGGACTCATCGAGAAGAAAAGCACGCTGAAGGAAGCAGATGCCATCTATAACGAAGTGCTCGACGCCAGCCTCGGGTGGCTCCATGAGGTGAAGAAGGGCCAGTCGCTGCGCATCGTCGATCTCGAAGGCAACCAGGCTGTCGATACGACGTTCTATGACGCGGCCGACCCGGGGGATCACTATGGCGCTATTGCGACGATTGTCGCGCAGAAAAACATCTACCTGACGACGGGCACGGTGCTGCGCGCGGAATCCGGCACGCCGCTCCTCGAAATCACGGCGGACATGACGGGGCGCCACGATACGCTCGGCGGAGCCTGTTCGTCGCAGAGCAATACGGTGCGCTATGCTCGCGAAAAGCGCTACATGCACAACTGCCGCGACAGCTTCATGCTGCAGCTCGCCGACAGCGCGACGGGCATCCGCAAGCGCGACCTCGCGCCGAACATCAATTTCTTCATGAACGTGCCGGTCACGCCCGAGGGTGGTCTGAAGTTCGACGATGGCGTGTCGGCACCGGGCAAATATGTCGAAATGAAGGCGCTGCGCGATGTCTACGTGCTCATCAGCAACTGCCCGCAGCTCAACAATCCCTGCAACGCTTACAATCCGACGCCGATCCGTCTGCTCATCTGGGATTGACGCATCTCGTTTTTGAGACGAGGTGATGCGGAAAAAGGAGGAATCCGCCATGTTTACGAAAGTGCTCATCGCCAACCGCGGTGCCATCGCCGTGCGCATCGAGCGCACGCTGAAGAAAATGGGGGTCGGGAGCGTCGCTGTCTACGCGCAGGCCGACCAGGACAGCCTGCATGTTAAGAACGCAGATGAAGCTGTCTGCCTCGGGGAAGGGACGGTCAGCGAGACGTATCTCTCTATCGAGAAGATTCTCGCGGCAGCGAAGGAGACGGGCGCGGAAGCCGTGCATCCGGGGTATGGATTCCTGTCGGAGAACACGGAATTTGCAGCGGCCTGCGAGCAGGCCGGCATCGTCTTCATCGGCCCGACGGCCGCCGAGATCCGCCGCTTTGGCCTCAAGCATGCGGCGCGCGCTCTCGCGGAATCGGCGGGCGTGCCGCTGCTGCCGGGCACAGGGCTTCTCTCGGGGGCGGGCGAGGCCGTGCAGGCGGCGGACAGCATCGGCTATCCCGTCATGCTGAAGAGCACGGCGGGCGGTGGCGGCATCGGCATCCGCATCTGCCAGAATGAGCAGGAACTTCGCGCGGCCTATGACAATGTCTGCCATCTCGCGGAAAGCAACTTCGGCGATGGCGGCGTCTTCCTCGAAAAATATATCGCGCGCGCCCGCCATGTCGAGGTGCAGATTTTCGGCACGGCGGCGGGCGAGGTTACGGCCATCGGCGAGCGCGATTGCTCCGTGCAGCGGCGCAATCAGAAAGTCGTCGAAGAGTCACCAGCACCAAATCTCCCCGAGCATGTGCGCCGCGCGATGTACGAGGCGGCCGAACGCCTCGCGGCAGCGGCATCGTACCGCAATGCCGGCACAGTCGAATTCCTCTATGATGAGCCGTCGGAGCACTTTTATTTCCTCGAAGTCAACACGCGCCTGCAGGTCGAGCACGGCATCACGGAGGAGGTCATGGGCGTCGACCTCGTCGAGTGGATGGTGAAAGAGGCGGCTGGCGAGCTCCATGACATCAAGTCGCTTGTCCATGCACCCGAGGGCCATGCCATCGAGGTCCGCGTCTATGCCGAGGATGCGCACAATGATTTTCGTCCGGGCACGGGCCGCATCGATGACTGCTATTTTTCTCCAGAGCTGCGCGTCGAGACGTGGATCCGCCCGCACATCGAAGTCACGGCGCTCTACGATCCGATGCTCGCGAAGCTCATCGTGCATGGCAGAGATCGCGCCGATGCGCTTGCGAAGATGCAGCGGGCGCTGGCGGAGACGCGCATTTATGGCGTCACGACGAACCTTTCCTATCTATCCTCCATCCTCTCGCGTAAGGACTATCAGGCAGGCCATCTCTATACGAAGATGCTCGACGGCTTTCTGCCGGAGGAACCGTATCTCGAAGTGCTCGACGGCGGCTTGCAGTCGACGGTGCAGGATGCGGACGGCAGAATCGGCTATTGGACGGTCGGCGTGCCGCCTTGCGGCGCGATGGACAGCTATAGCTTTCGCATCGGCAACCGCCTGCTCGGGAATGCAGACGATGCGGCAGGCATCGAGCTCACGATGCGCGGCGGCAGTTTCCGCTTCCGCACGCGCACGTCCTTCGTACTGACGGGTGCGGATATGGAAGCCGAGCTCGACGGTGAGCCTGTGCGGCGCTACCGCATCGTCAATGCGCTCGCAGGGCAGGTGCTGCGCCTCGGTACGGCGAAATGCGGCATGCGCGCGTACCTCCTCGTCGCGGGCGGCATCGATGTGCCGGAGGTCTTGGGCAGCCGTTCGACGTTCGTCGACGGCAAGTTCGGGGGACATAATGGCCGTGCCCTGCGCACGGGCGACACGCTGCGCCTCGCGACGCCGTGCTACACGGACAGCTGCGCATCGTTCCCCGAAGAATTTGCGCCGCCCATCACGCATGAATGGACGCTCGGCGTGCTGCCGGGCCCGCAGCCGACGGCGGAATACCTTCAGCCTGTGTACCTCCAGACGCTTACGAGTGCTGAGTACACGGTCAATTTCGACAGTGCCCGCACGGGCGTGCGCCTCAACGGCCCCGTGCCCGAGTGGACGCGTGAAGATGGCGGCGAAGCTGGGCTCCACCCGTCGAACATCCATGACAATGCCTATGCGATCGGCACGCTCGATCTCACGGGCGACCAGTCCATCCTGCTCGGCCCGGACGGCCCGAGCCTTGGCGGCTTCGTCTGCCCCGTGACGCTTGCGAAAGCGGAGCTTTGGAAACTCGGCCAGCTCCATCCGGGCGATGTCGTTCATTTCCAGCTGCTGACGCTTGCGGAAGCGGCAGAGCTCCGCACTGCGATGGAGAAAAACCTCGCGTTTGATTACACGCAGGTCGTGTTTCCTGAAAAACCATCGGAGGTTTCGGCGGACGATGCCATCCTCGCGCAGGGTACGGCGGATGGCATGGCATACTGCCTGCGCCTCGATGGCGAGGAAAATGTCCTCATGGAGTTCGGCCCGATGGAGCTCGGCATCGAGTACCGCTTCCGCGCACACATCCTCATGCAGGAGCTCGAAAAGCAGAAACTCCCGATCATCGACATGACGCCGGGCATCCGCTCGCTCCAGGTGCACTTCGACCTCGCGCAGACCGATGCAAAGGCCATGGCGGACGCGATTGTCGATGCCAATGCGCATCTCGCACATCTCGACGACATCACGGTGCCGTCGCGCATCGTCTATCTGCCGCTCTCGTGGGACGATCCGCAGACACAGCTTGCGGCGCGGCGCTATCAGGAGACGACGCGGCCCGATGCGCCGTGGTGCCCGAGCAATCCCGAGTTCATCCGCCGCATCAACGGCCTCGATTCGCTCGAGGATGTCAAGCGCATCGTCTTCGATGCCGACTACCTCGTGCTCGGGCTCGGTGATGTCTACCTCGGCGCACCCGTCGCGGCGCCGCTCGATCCGCGCCACCGCCTCGTCACGACGAAGTACAATCCCGCGCGCCCGTGGACGCCGGAAAACGCCGTCGGCATCGGCGGAGCCTATCTCTGCGTCTACGGCATGGAGGGGCCTGGCGGCTACCAGTTCGTCGGACGCACGATCCAGATGTGGAATTCGCTCCAGACGACAGGATATTTCCCGAAAGGGAAGCCCTGGCTGCTGAATTTCTTTGACCAGCTGCGTTTCTATCCCGTCGCACCAGACGAACTCCTCAAGGCGCGCAATGATTTCCTGCGTGGCAACTTCGATATCCGCATCGAGGAGACGAGCTTCAATCTCGGCAAGTACAAGGCATATCTTGCTTCGATTGCCGAGGAAAGCAAAGCGTTCAAAGCACATCAGGAAGCCGCCTTTGAAGCGGAAAAACAGCGTTGGCACGAACAGGGCCTCGATACGTTTGTCAGCGAGACGGCGGC
Source organism: Selenomonas sp. (assembly GCA_022773585.1). Taxonomy (GTDB): domain Bacteria; phylum Bacillota; class Negativicutes; order Selenomonadales; family Selenomonadaceae; genus Selenomonas_C. Next base: position 18,850 of record JALEZZ010000054.1, read on the forward strand.
TGCACCACAGCAGGAGGCCGTCATTCCCGCAGACTCGGAAGGCGTGCTCGCAACCGTGCCGGGCAGCGTCTGGAAGCTCCTCGTCGAAGAGGGGCAGCATGTCGAGAAAGGTGAGACGATCGCCGTGCTCGAAAGCATGAAGATGGAGATTCCCATCACGGCCGAGGTCGCAGGCACGGTCACGGCCATCTGCATCGAGAGCGGTGCACAGGTCGATGCTGGGCAGGTCCTCGCAGGCATTCGGAAGGAGAAGACGGCATGAGCAAAAAAGAAATCCCGGAAATCTTGACGATTCCCGCTTTGCAAAACGGATACGAGAATGGCAGCTTTTCGCCGTGTGATGTCGTCGAAGCTGTAATCGGGCGCAGCGCGGCGCTCGAACGGAAGCACATTTTCATCACGAAGCCGTCCATGGAGCTTATCGGCCCGCATCTCGCGGGGCTGCCGCCGATGGATTTCACAAAATATCCGCTCTGGGGCATCCCGTTCGCCATCAAGGATAACATCGACCTCGCGGGCACGGAGACGACGGCAGCTTGTCCCGCCTATGCGTACCGGCCGGAGGAAAGCGCAACGGTCGTGAAAAAACTCCTCGCAGCAGGCGCCATTCCGATTGGCAAGACGAACCTCGACCAGTTCGCGACGGGTCTCGTCGGCACGCGCAGCCCCTACGGGGAAGTCGAGAATGCCTATGCGCCCGAGCGCATCAGCGGCGGTTCGAGTTCAGGTTCGGCCGTCAGCGTCGCCTGCGGCCTCGCGGCGTTCGCGCTCGGCACGGATACGGCAGGCTCGGGCCGCGTGCCCGCGATGCTGCAGGCGCTCATCGGCTGGAAGCCCGCACTTGGCGCCTGGTCGACGAAGGGCGTCGTGCCCGCGTGCGCAAGTCTCGACTGCGTGACGGTCTTTGCCCATACGCTCGGCGAAGCCGAGATGGTCGATGACGTTGCGCGCGGCTACGATGAAGCATGCCGCTGGTCGCGCCCGCTCGTGCGGAAGGCAGCAGCTCTGCCGAAGAAAATCCTCCTGCCTGCGGACGGCCTTCGGTTCTTCGGCCAGACGGCGCAGGCGATGGAGCGGAAGTGGCAGCGAGCCGCAAAGCGGCTCGGAACGCTCGGCATCCCAGTCGAAACTATCTCCATCGACATCTTCGAGCGTGCGGCAAAGCTTCTCTATGAAGGCGCCTTTGTCGCCGAGCGCTGGGCCGACCTCGGTTCCTTCGTCGAAGCGCATCCGGGCGAAATTTTCCCCGTGACAGAAAAAATCCTGCGCTCGGGCGGGCAGGCATCGTACACGGCGGCAAAGCTTTTTGACGACATGCATGCGCTCGCGCTCTACCGCCATCGCGCGGCGGAGCTCCTCACAGACGCCGTGCTCGCGCTGCCGACAGCGGGCGGCACTTTCACGCGCGCAGAAGTCGATGACGACCCCGTCCGGACGAACAGCCTCATGGGACTTTACACGAACCATTGCAATCTCCTGGATCTCGCGGCTGTTGCCGTGCCGGAAGATGCAGCCGATCACGAAGACCCGTTCGGCATCACGCTCTTCGCGCTTCACGAGAATGAGCATCTTGCCGATGGCGCGGCGCAGGCATTCCTCGCGGCAGAGGCGCAGGCAGGGAGCGCGATGGAGCTTTCGGAGAAGGAGGCATTCGCATGAACGAGGCAAAGAAGAACGCGGGCGGTGCAGGCTCAGGCTTTGCACGCATCGAGATCATGATGGGCATGAAGAAGCTCACGCCGCTCCTCAAAAAACTCAGCACGGCCGGCATCACGGGCGTCACGGTCTTTCAGGCGCTCGGCTGCGGCATCCAGCACGGCTCGTATGAATACACGCCGGAAGAAACCACGGACATCCAGCTCCTGCCGAAGACCTGCCTCCTCATCATCTGCGAGCAGGAGGCTGTTGCAGACCTCGTCGAGCTGCTCAAGCTCGAACTTTATACGGGACACATCGGCGACGGCAAAATCTTCATCTCCGGCATTGACAACATCATCCGCATCCGCACGGGCGAAGAAGGCGGCGAAGTATTGCGCAGGTCGGATATCGGGTAATTCCTGAAGCTTTACCACTCGCTTGGCGGCAGGATCCTCACGACGGGCAACGACGCCCACAAACCCGAATTCCTCGCCGACCACATGCAGGACGCGCAGAACATCCTGCGCGAGCTCGGCTTCACGGAAATTTATACGTTTGACCACCACAAGCCTGTCGCGCATGCACTGTAAGCGTAGGGGACAGCCTTGTGATATTGAGATGAATATGGAATTGCCCGCTGGCATGTCAATTGTGGCTTTTTGTCAGTGGGCTTTTCTTTTGCGCCAAAATCTTTCCTACACGAAAAAGCCGCCCTGATGGGCGGCTTTTGACGCGGTATAGTTCGATGGAGATTATTTTGTGGGTGCGTTCTGCATCAGCCAATGATATAAAGCTAATAATTCTGGCCGGTGATGGATTGGCTCATTTCCCGCATGCTGTTCTCCAGCATAAATTGCGAATCCGTTTGCCCAGATATATCCTTCATCTGCACCAAAAGACCATCTGGTACGATTCACGCATTGTTGATTGACAACTGTCTTCAGCAAGCCGCAGCATACAGTTTCACTGCGTGGATTTTTCCATGCAGAATCGCTGTCCACCCAGTAGCTTGTTCCATCCTCTGTCCCGTAAATCCAGTAGTCCTCTGCGGAAGCCGTCTGAGGTGCTGCGAATTGCCAAAGAGAAACGATAGCCGCCGCACATACCAGTAACATCGACAATCTCTTCATAAACAATGACATCTCCTATCTGTTACTTATGTATTTCTATTTTTAGTATAACCATTTGGATTCGAAAAATCAATCTCTTTGTGGATGTCAAGGCGTGCGTGTGATGGTCGATTCGCAGAACTGATTTTCTGGAAGAGAGACGTGGTGCTTTCGAGGACATTCGAGTAAGCGATGTTCGTGGCATAGGAAAATTTCTTTTGGTAGGATGCCCAGAGTTTTTGAAGTGTCTGGTCGCTGACGAGCCCGTCGAGAATCGTTGCTCCCTCCCTTGTGAGTTGTTCCGTGCCGCGCTTGCGGCAGGTCGCTTGGAAAGCGGCGCGAAGGGTCGGAAGGTCGATGGCATCATCATACAAGCGGCTGAGCTCGTGGATGTCGTAGAAATCACGCATCCGCGTGTTCAAGACGCCACGTGCCAGGATGGTCTGCATTTTTTCCGCGAGAATCGTTTCGAGATTGTACGACCAGAGCGGGATGCTGCGGTCTTCCGTCAGGAGCTTGTAATCGTATCGGATTTCGCGCGGCGTAATGACATCGCCAGTCGAAATGTCGAGCTTCAAGGGGATCGGCATCGGGCCGAGCGTCGCTTCCATGGTCACGCGGATGCCGGGATATTCCATCTCGTCCATGATTTGCTCGGCGCGTTTCACACGGAAGGAAATGCCGTCATCGACGAGGTCGATGGCGCTGATTTCTGCGAGCATCTGGAGCAGGTGTTCTTCTGACAGGTTTTCGTTTTTGATGCTGGCATCGATGTCCATGGTCGATCGGAGTGCGACGCTAATCATCGAGGTGACGAGGATGCCGCCTTTGATGATGAAATGGTCGCGATACGGCGAAACGGAGATGCGTTCGAGCAAGCGCTCCATCATGAAAATGCGCAAAAGGATTCTGGCATCGGCATGATTCTTTTGCGCGAGGCTTTTGATGCGGCCTTTCAGTTGTGCGGGCGTGAGTTTCATCAGAGAAGCACCTCCAGATACGTTCGCAGAACTTTCTCAACACGGAACAGGTGTGCGTATTGCATGAGCTTGTTCAAGTCCTTGTCCTTGCGGGCAACGTAACGCTTGAGCGCGGATTGGAAATCTTGGAAATCGAAGTGGCTGCGGCTGCGGACGAGGTCACAGATCGTCCGCTCGAGGTCGTACATGGGAAGCTCATGGCCGAAGGCGTTCGTGATGGTTTGCCGACCGATAGGCAGGAGCTCTTTCTTGACTGTGTAAACCTTGACGCCGGAGGCGGTCAGCTTTTGCGTGTTGTAGCCGGAGTAAATCGTCAGCGTCGGCTGCATTGGTTCTCGGTCGACGAGGTCGTGGTAATAGAGTGCTTCGTCGTGAGAAAAAAACGCTTGCGGGCAACGAAGATGTAAGACAAAGGCAGGGTCTTCCCAGCAATCGGGAGAAAGATAGATGCCATGTGCGAGACGTTCCATCTGATTTTTACGTACGAATTGGTAAAAGTTACTTTTCGAGATGCCGTGCTTTCGTGCGTTCTCCGCCAACAGCACGCCACTGGCATCGATGTAATCTTGTACGGTGTTCATCATATCACCAACTTTCGTGCTTATATTATAAATAAAATGAGCACGAAAGTCTACTTTTAAGCTTTATAACTTGTATACCTGTATACATTCAAATCTTCATTGACAACCATCGCATCGTGCAATATAATGAACGCATCAGCAAGAGCAAAGAGGCAATGGAGCCCACGCAGTCTACGGTACCAGACTGCGTGGGTTTTTTGTTTTCTTCTCCGCTGGTAAACACATTATCTGTCAAAGCAGGGACAATGGCGTCCCGCTGCGGGGCAGCTCCCCCTCACAGGCTGTCCCTATGGCGGGACGTTCTATTTTTTCTCTGCTTCCCCCTGCAATCGTAGTTTTTTCATAAAGATTGAAAGGATTTGATATTTATGATCGACACGGGCGATACGGCCTGGGTCCTCATCAGCGCGGCCCTGGTATTCATCATGACCCCCGGCCTCGGGTTCTTCTACGGCGGCATGGTCCGCAGCAAGAATGTGCTCACGACCATCATGCAGAGCTTCTTCATCGTGGCGATGATTTCGGTGGAGTGGATGATTCTCGGCTACACGATGACGTTCGGCACGGATGTGGGTGGCTTCATCGGCAGCCTCGAGAAATTCGGGCTTGCCAATGTCGGCCTCAACGTGCTCGAGGGCGGCACGATTCCGGAACTCGCGTTCGTCGCGTTCCAGTGCATGTTCGCCGTCATCACGCCGGCGCTCATCACGGGAGCGTTTGCCGAGCGCGTGAAGTTCCGCGCGTTCACGCTGTTCATCCTGCTCTGGGCGATCCTGATCTACAACCCGATGGCACATTGGGTCTGGGGCGGCGGCTTCCTCGCGGAGCTCGGTGCGCTCGACTTCGCTGGCGGCCTCGTCATCCACATTCTCTCGGGTGTCTCGGGCCTCACGCTCTGCATGCTGATCGGCAAGCGCAAGGGCTATGGCAAGTCGGCCATGCTGCCGCACAATCTGCCGATGACGGTGCTCGGCGCGACGCTCCTCTGGTTCGGCTGGTTTGGTTTCAATGCGGGTTCGGCGCTCGGCGCGAACGGCCTCGCAGCAAATGCCTTCATCGCTTCGCAGGGCGCGGCAGCAGCCGCGACGGTCAGCTGGGTGCTCCTCGAGTGGGTGCGTAGCGGCAAGCCGACGGTGCTCGGCGCAGCGTCCGGCTGCATCGCGGGCCTCGTTGCCATCACGCCGGCGGCCGGCTTTGTCGAGCCGATGCCTGCCATCCTGATCGGCTTCATCGGCGGCGGCGTCTGCTATTTCGCCGTGGCAGTGCTCAAGGAGAAAATGGGCTACGATGATTCCCTCGATGCGTTCGGCGTCCACGGCCTCGGCGGCACGTGGGGCTCCATCGCGACGGGCCTCTTTGCGACGACGGCGGTCAATCCGGATGGTGCGAACGGCCTGTTCTACGGCGAGACGCATCTTCTGATGGCGCAGATCATTTCGACGGTCGTTGCCTATGCGCTCGCAATTGGCGGCACGTTCATCCTTTACAAGATTGTCAATGCCATCACGCCGTTCCGCGCGGATGAGTCGGAAGAGCTCGCAGGCCTCGACATTGTCGAACATGGCGAGCATGGCTATACGGGCGACACGTTCTCGGCGAGCCCGACGATGCTTGGCACGTTCCTCGGCGAGGAAGACAGCCCTGCGATGTTCCAGGCGGCAACGTTCGACCATCCAGCGCCAGGGAAGTGAGGCTAGAAAATCATGGAACTTACGAAAGTAGAAATCATCACGCGCACGAGCAAGCTCGAAGAGCTCAAGGAAGCGCTGAACAAAATTGGCGTGCTCGGCATGACGGTCAGCCAGGTCTATGGTTGCGGCCTGCAGAAGGGCCATCGCGAAATCTATCGCGGCCAGGCGTACGAGATCAATCTCGTGCCGAAAATCAAGGTGGAGACGGTCATCTGCGAGATTCCGGTCGAGCGCGTGCTCGAGGTCGCAGAAAAAGTCCTGAAGACGGGCAAGGTCGGCGATGGCAAGATCTTTGTCTACAAGCTCAGCGATGCCGTGCGCATCCGCACGGGCGACCGCGGCCCGGAAGCCATCATGGACGAAAAATCATGAAAAATTAATGAAGGTAGAAAAACTGCCTTGTTGTGACAAAAAACGGACAATAGATAGGTAAAAAGCCTTGAGATTGCCCGTTTTTTTTGTTATCCTGTAGAGAGACGTGAAAAGAAAAGAATCTTGCGATTGCGGCAGGGATTTTCCGCCGCTTTATCGAATATTCTTCTGTAAAAGCCATCGTGAATTGATTTTTTGAAAAATAAAAGCAGGTGAGCATTTATGGAAAAGGTCAAGATCATGATTGTCGACGACTCCCGCGTGAGCCGCGTCATGCTGGCCAATGAACTGAATCGCACGAATTTCGAAGTCGTCGCCCAGGCCAAGAATGCAGCAGAAGCTGTCGAGCTCTATGAAAAGCATCATCCAGCGCTCGTGACAATGGACATGAACCTCCCGGATGCGGACGGTCTCGAATGCAGCCGCCGCATTTACGAGATCGACCCGGCGGCCAAGATCGTCATGATTTCGGCGATGAAGGACGCGAGCCTCATGGCGCGCGGCCGAGAGATCGGCATCAGCGCGTTTTTGCAGAAGCCCGTCAACACGAACGATCTCATCGATACGCTCATGGCGCTTTGCCAGACGGAGGTCGGCAAGGTGGCAGTTCTCAGAGAATCGTATGCAAAGGCCTTTGTCAAGGCGCTCCAGCAGGGCATTTTCAGCATCACAGGCCTCCACAGCGAGGTCACGCTCGAGCTCGACAACCGGCGCTTCCTCGACGTCAGCGGCGTCGCCGTCATCATCGGCCTGACGGGTTATCCGCAAGGCCGTGCCATTTTTTATCTCGATGCGGAAACGATGCATAAGATTTCGGCTATCATGCTCGGCGAGGACAGCGTCGACAATGTCTCGGAGGATGAGGCGATTGACGGTGTCGAAGAGGCTGCGAACATCATTGTCGGCCGCGGCGTCTCGAACATCAACAACATCTTCAAGGACAAGGAGATGCGCATCACGCCGCCGGGCACGATCAGCGGCACGAACATCCGCATCGCAAGCCCGAAGCTCACGACATTCAAGATCCAGGCGGCAACGCGCGCGGGCAACATTTACATGAACATCGGTTTTGCAGAGGGAGAATGAACGATATATGGATGCAAAATTAGTGAATCCGTTTGTAAATGCGGTCGAAGCTGTCCTGCCGCAGATGGGATTCCCTGCTCCGACACGCAAGTCACTCAACGTGAAGCAGAAAAACGTCGAGGGGCTCGGGGTATCCGTCATCGTGGGCTTCACGAAGCAGCTGCGTGGCAACGTCGTTTACAATATGGATGAAGAAACAGCGAAATTCATCGCTTCGAAGATGATGATGGGCATGCCGGTCGCGGAGTTTGATGCGATGGCGCAGAGCGCGATTTCCGAGATGAGCAACATGCTCACGGCGACGGCGGCGACGAATCTCGCAGGCCTCTCGCTCGAGGTTGATATTTCGACGCCGAGCCTTTCCATCGGCCAGGGGTTCCAGATGAAGATCAGTGACGGCCCGTATCTGACGGTCGCCATGGATGTCGAAGGGCACCTGCTCGAAGTGGACATCGCCGTCGAGCAGCAGTGACGGGGAAATCACAGCTGCCGGATTTTCAAAGATGGTTGTGAAAAGAGAACAAGAAGATATAAAGGGGAAAGATAAAAAAGCAATACCCGGGGGCATTGGGGGAGTGCCCCCTTTTTTCAGGGAGGGGTCAATCCATTATGAAGCTCAACAGCTTGAAGACGAAATTCCTAGCGGCGTTCCTGCCCATCTTCTTGGGGAGCTTCCTGGTTTTCTTCGGCATCAGCTATTATATGTCGAGCCAGGAGCTCATCCAGGATGCCGATACGATTTCATCGAAGATCGGCCAGGCGGCCGCTAACGACATCGAAAAGCAGTTCCAGCGTCATACGATGCAGATTGAGGGCCTGTCGCGCGACAGTGCGCTGATCGGCGGTTCGAAAGAACAGATTGTTGCAGAACTTGCGCATTACAAGAAGACGGCGGGCGACGGCTTTGCCATGCTCGCGTACTCGACCGTGGACGGCCAGGCCGTGAGCGACAAGGGCGTCGACATGGATCGCTCGACGCGCGAGTACATCAAGAAGGTCCGCGAGACGAAGCAGCCGTACATGACGGGGCCATCTGTTTCTGGCACGAGCGGCAAGCTCATCACGATCATCGCCTATCCGGTGCTCGATCGCAGTGACAACCTCGTCGGCATCGTCTACGGCACGGTCGAGTTCGAGGACATCAATGACATCGTCGGCAAGATCCAGTACATGGAGACGGGCCACGTCTACATCGCCGATCAGGACGGCATCACGATTGCCTATGCGCAGCAGCCGGAAGATGTCGGCAAGATGGATCTGACGCAGACGGAGACGAATGGCAAGACGATTGACCAGAAGCTCGTCGATGGCTTCAAGCAGGCGGTCAGCACGCACCAGCAGATTTCGACGGAGTACACGACGTCGAAAGGCGATGCGTCGCAAGCCGTGCTGACGCCAATCGACCTCGGAGTCCGTACGTGGGTGGCCGTCGCGGTCGCGCCGATGTCCGAGGTGCGCGGCAACGCCTACACGCTTGCAAAGATTCTCGCAGGCGTCGGCATCCTCATGCTGATTTTCATCACGGTGGCCATCTACGTACTCGCGACGAAGATGAGCCGTCCGATCGAGGTTGTCAAGGAAGAATGCGATATCATCAATGGCGGCGACCTGCGTGACCGTCCGCTCTGCTATGAGTCAGACGACGAGCTCGGCGCTCTTGCGCAGGGCTTCGCGCAGATGCGCGAGACGATGCGCAGCCTGCTCTCGGAAATCTCGAAGCACGCCGAGCGCGTCTCGGCTTCGTCCGAAGAACTCACGGCGGCGGCGCATCAGACGGCAGATGCTGCGACGATGTCGGCCAACCAGGTCGCGGACATCGCCGAGGGCATCAACCACCAGTCCGAGTCCATCGCGACGGCGAACGCGGCCGTGCAGGATATCTCGGGCCAGTCGGAGCAGGTCTCGACGAATGCGGACGCCATCGCGGCCGTCACGGACATGACGGTCGCCGAGGTCGGCCGCGGCAAGGATGCCGTGCAGGACATCGTCAATGCGATGGATGCCATCAACACGGGCACGGATACGGTGCAGAACTCCATCAAGAAGCTCGCAAAGCAGTCCGAGGAAATCAGCCAGATTGTCGATGTCATCTCGGGCATCGCGGAGCAGACGAACCTCCTCGCGCTCAACGCGGCCATCGAGGCGGCGCGCGCCGGCGAGGCCGGCCGCGGCTTTGCCGTCGTCGCGGATGAAGTCCGCGAGCTCGCCGAGGAATCTGCTACGTCGTCGCAGAAGATTGCCGAGCTCGTCGGCAAGATTCAGGAAGACATGAAGGAAGCCGTCGAAGCAAGCGACCAGAGCTCGCAGAGCGTCGAAGGTTCCCGCCAGTCCGTCGAAGAGGCCAACAAGATCTTCGAATCCATCCAGGTCTCCATCGAAGCGCTGGCAGGTGGCATCCGCGATGTCTCGACGAGCATCCAGACCATCTCGGATGGCACGAAGTCGATGGCCGCGGAGACGGAGAGCATCGCGAAAATCAGCCACGAGAACGCTTCGCGTACGCAGAGCGTCTCGGCAACGACGGAGGAGCAATCGGCATCGAGCCAGGAAATCGCGGCTTCGACGCGCGTCCTCGCCGAACTCGCGCAGGAGCTCCAGGCAAACGTTCAGAAATTCCAGCTTTGATTTGCAGAAATCCGCCAGGGCATGAATTGCATGCCCTAGCGGATTTTTTTCGTGACAGACCCCCGCAAGCATTGTATAATAGCAGTTAGTATGTTTTGAAGGGAGGGCTCTGCATGGCAGAGGGAGACCGCGTGCGCATCCGCATCCACGGACGCCAGCGTGACGATGCCGGTGCGCTGCACGAGAGCCGGACGCAGGCCGTCGGGCGGCACGACGCGAAGGGCGGCAAGCATTTCTTCCGCTACGAAGACCATGCACTGCTCGAAGGCCATGCCGTGCCGACGGTGCTGAAGCTCGCGCCAGACCACCTGCTGCTGCTCCGGCGCAGCCCGCTTGAGCAGAGGCTCGAGTTCGTCCCGCAGGAAGAGCGCACGAGCCTCTACCGCACACCTTATGGCATGCTGCATCTCGCCGTGCGTACGAAGGAGCTCTTTTCCGCCTGCCGCGCCGATGGCACGGGGCGCATCGAGCTCGTCTATGACCTCTTCGTCGAAGGGCGGTTCCAGAGCAGCAACGAGCTTTCCATCGAGATTACGCATGCATGATGCTGATGGCAGACATGAAATCAGCAGACATGAGATAGATTGAAGGAGGATTTTCTTTTGGATATCAAGGATACGTTGACGGAAGCCATCCGTGCGGCGGCGCAAGCGGCCATCGCGGACGGCGTCTTCCCCGAGGCTGAGCTCGCGGACGTCGTGCTCGAAGTGCCGCCGAAGAAGGAGTTCGGCGATTTTTCGACGAACTTCGCGATGCAGTCGGCGCGTGTCTTCCACAAGGCGCCGCGCCAGATTGCCGAGGAGCTCCAGAAGCGCCTCGCAGGCGACTGGCTCGACCACACGCAGATTGCAGGTCCGGGCTTCCTCAATTTTTATCTGAAGTCGAACGTGCTCTACGATTCGTTCCAGAAAATCCTCGAGGCGGGCGAAAGCTACGGCCAGTGCCCGCACAAGGACGGCGAGCGCATCCAGGTCGAGTACGTCAGCGCGAATCCGACGGGGCCGCTCCACGTCGGCCACGGCCGCGGCGCGGCGGCAGGTTCGGCGCTCGTGAACCTGCTGCGGGCTGCGGGCTATGACACGGAGGCCGAATACTACATCAACGACGCGGGCAACCAGATGAACATCCTCGCGGAATCCGTCAATGCCCGCTACCTCGAACTCCTGGGCAAGGATGTCACGTTCCCCGAGAATGGCTACCACGGCGAGGACATCGTCGAGACGGCGAAGCGCATCATCAAAAAAGACGGCGACAAGTACCTCGCGATGGACGAAAAGCAGCGCCTCGACATCTTCAAGGACCTTGCCTACAAAGAAAAGCTCGCCATCCTCAAAGAAGACCTCGCAGCGTTCAACGTCACGATGGACAACTGGTTCAGCGAGCGCACGCTGCATCCTGATGCGATCCGGGACGCCATCCAGAAGCTCCAGGACAATGGCACGATTTATGAAAAAGATGGCGCCCTCTGGCTGAAGTCTACGGCGTACGGCGACGACAAAGACCGTGTCGTCATCCGCGACAATGGCGTGCCGACGTACCTCGCGGCCGACATCGCCTACCATCACAACAAGTATGAGCGCGGCTTCACGCGCCTCATCAATATCTGGGGTGCCGACCACCACGGCTACATCGCGCGCGTCAAGGCGGCGATGAAAGCGCTCGGCCACGACCCCGAGCAGCTGACGGTGCTGCTGCTGCAGATGGTCGCGCTCTACCGCGATGGCGAGCTCGTCAAGATGAGCAAGCGCACGGGCCAGAGCGTCACGCTGAACGAGCTCATGGAGGAAGTCGGCACGGATGCGGCGCGCTATTTCTTCCTCATGCGCTCTCTCGACAGCCAGCTCGATTTCGACCTCGACCTCGCGAAGAAGAAGTCGAACGACAACCCCGTCTACTACATCCAGTACGCCCATGCGCGCATCATGAGCATCTTCCGCCAGGCGGACGAGACAGGGCTGAAGCTCGGCGGGGCACCACAGCTTGAGCTCCTGACGGACGCCTCGGAAGTCGATCTCATCAAGAAGATCGAAGAGTATCCGGAAGAAATCGAGCGCGCAGCCGGTGACTATGCACCGCAGCGCATCGCACGCTATGCTTACGACCTCGCGGCGCTCTTCCACAGCTTCTACAACAAGTGCCGCATCATGGGCGTCGAACCGAAGCTTGCCGAAGCGCGCCTCGCGCTCGTGACCGTCACGGCCCATGTCATCCGCCATTCCCTCGGCATCCTCGGCGTCTCCGCCCCGGATCACATGTAATATAGGAGGAACTTCCATGCCAGAAGAAATCCAGGATTTCACGAAGAAGACCGAAGTGGACATCGCCTACTACGTGCTCCAGCACAAGGGCGCGACGATGTATTACAAAGACCTCGTGCTCGACGTCATCGAGAAGAAGCACAAGCCGGTGCAGTCCCTCTCGGCGGCCATTTCCGAGGTCTACACGCTCATCAACATGGACAGCCGCTTCCACTATGAAGGCGACGGCCAGTGGGGCCTGACGGAGTGGAACCCGCCGGAGACGAAGCGTCATACGCGCTCCTCGTCCTCGTCGAGCTCGTCTACGTCGCGTTCGTCGGCAAAGGCCAGCCGCCGCAAGGAGAAGCTGTTCGAAAGTATTCAGGAATAATATTTGACGGAAGCTCCGAAGCGCGATAGAATAAGCTCCATGTGTGAACGTTGAACAGGAGGCAGACCATGGCAAAGTATATTTTCGTTACCGGCGGTGTTGTTTCTTCCCTTGGCAAAGGCATCACGGCGGCCTCGCTCGGCCGTCTGCTCAAGAGCCGCGGCATCAAGGTCACGATTCAGAAATTCGACCCGTACATCAACATCGACCCGGGCACGATGAGCCCGTACCAGCACGGCGAAGTCTTCGTGACGGACGACGGTGCCGAGACAGACCTCGACCTCGGCCATTACGAGCGCTTCATCGACATCAACCTCTCGAAGAACTCGAACATCACGACGGGCAAGGTCTATTGGTCGGTCCTTTCCAAAGAGCGTCGCGGCGAATATCTTGGCTCGACCGTGCAGGTCATCCCGCACATCACGAACGAGATCAAGCAGCGCGTCTACGACGTCGCAAAGGCGGATGGCGCCGACGTCGTCATCACGGAAATCGGCGGCACGGTCGGCGACATCGAGAGCCAGCCGTTCCTTGAAGCCATCCGCCAGGTCAAAAAAGAAGTTGGCAAGAACGACACGCTCTACATCCATGTCACGCTGCTGCCGTACATCTCGGCTGCAGGCGAGCTCAAGACGAAGCCGACGCAGCACAGCGTCAAAGAGCTCCGCGCCATCGGCATCCAGCCGGACATACTCGTCTGCCGCACGGAAAAGCCCATCTCGAAAGAGATGAAAGAAAAGATTGCCATGTTCTGCGACGTCGCACCTGAGGCCGTCATCGAGAACCGCACGGCATCGACGATTTACGAAGTGCCCCTCATGATGCAGAAAGAGGGCCTCGACAAGATCGCGCTCGAGAAGCTCAACATGGACTACAGCCCGGCCGACATGAGCGAGTGGGAGAAGATGGTCTACAAGATCAACCACCCGCAGAAGAAGGTCAAGGTCGCCGTCGTCGGCAAGTACGTCGAGCTGCCCGACGCCTACATCTCCGTCACCGAGGCACTGCATCATGGCGGCATCGCGAACGACGCGCAGGTCAAGATTCACTGGGTCAACGCCGAGAACATCGAAGACCCCGAGACCGACCTCGACGAAGTCTTCGTCGGTTGCAAGGGCATCCTCGTGCCGGGTGGCTTTGGCGACCGCGGCATCGAAGGCAAGATCAAGGCTATCCAGTATGCGCGCGAGCACAAGATCCCGTTCCTCGGCCTCTGCCTCGGCATGCAGTGCGCTGTCATCGAGTTCGCCCGCCACGTCTGCGGCATGACCGACGCGCACAGCACGGAGTTCAATCCCGAGACCGACCACCCCGTCATCGACCTCATGGAGTCGCAGCAGGGCATCGAGAACAAGGGCGGCACGATGCGCCTCGGCGCGTACCCCTGCGTCCTCACGAAAGGCACGCACGCGGAAGAAGCGTATGGCACGAACGAGATCAGCGAGCGCCATCGCCATCGCTACGAAGTCAACAACGAGTACCGCGCGGCGCTCGAGGCCAAAGGCCTCGTCATCGCGGGCACGCTGCCGGATGACAGCCTCGTCGAGATGATTGAAGTCAAGGATCATCCTTGGTTCGTCGGCACGCAGGCCCATCCGGAGCTCAAATCCCGTCCGAACAACCCGCATCCGCTGTTCCGCGAATTCGTCCGCGCAGCGCTGAACCTCAAGTAAATCCATTTGCAGCATGTTCGAATGCTTTTGCCGTCCGCGAGGGCGGCTTTTTTGTTCAATTTCTTCGTTTCTTTTCCGAAATCAGCAGGATTTCTCCGTTCTATGACGAACTTAGCCATTAGAAAGGCATTCAAGGGCGTCCGTTCGGAAGGACGCCTGCGGAAAGGAGCGGATGATCGTGCTCGTGGATACCCTCTGCAGCGTCGCATTCTACTGTCAGCGCTGCGGTCAGATCGAGATTGCCGACGTGCCCGTCTTCAGCGGACACGGGGACGTCGTGCTCACATGCAGTCATTGTGGCGCGGAAAAGGCAAGAATGCGCCTCGTGCCGCGCAAGGGGCTCGTCATCGAGACGGGCTGCGTCGTCTGCGGCCAGCGGAACCGCGTCCATTATCCGCTCCGCCAGCTTCGCACGATGACGCTTGAAAAGATTTACTGCGAGAAAGACCACTTCGAGCTCGGCTACATCGGCAAGTGGCAGACGCTCGCAGAGTTCCTCGACTTCAATGCGGCGGAGTACGACGCACTCCACCCGCATGACGCGTACAACTTCATGGAACACCAGCAGATTCTGCTCGAGGCGTTCAACCGCGTGCACGAGCTCGCGGAGGAAGGGGAGCTCTTCTGCCCCTGCGGCGGCCACGAATTCACCGCCGACATCGCCGAAGACGCCATCCATCTCGAATGCACGCGCTGCGGCAGCTCGGCCATCATCCCGGCCAAGACCCCCGGCGACCTCAAGCAGCTCCAGCCAGGCTGCGAAGTCGCATTCCTGCGGCCGGATCTCATACGGAATCGGTGAGGCGTTCTGTTGATGTCTGGAGGCTGATGAATTTTTTTCCAGTACATGGAGAAGTAGCGTTTGATGCGGTGGGCGCTTGCCAGGATATTGGCGAGCGCCCACCGCATCATTTTAAGGGATGTATAGCGAAGAAAGTAATTATGGGTTGCAGACTCTGCATGGCACGTAGCCAGCATCGATGGCCTCGTCTCGTGTCTGGAACGGGACGAAGTTTTCTGGATGCTTGATGGTGCGGCAGTCGGAGTAGTGGAACTTCATCGAGCGCGGGTTGCCGAGGTAGTCTGAGGCCAGCGCAGGCGAGGCCATCGAGACGGCCATCGCCGCGAGCAGGGCGAGTGCGCATTTTTTGAGCATGGGGGATTCCTCCTTCTTGCTTGCAGTTGTATCTATCAACAAGAACATTATACAACGAGGTTGCTCGTTCTGGACAGGAAAATTCGTCTGTTTTTCTCAAACCTCTTGTCAAATGCGCCACAGTTCTTTATAATAGAGGTATCTAAAGGTCAAATAGTCAATGAAACGTTCACGAAGGTGATAATATGAGCAACATTGCAGATTTGATTGAAGCGTACATCCGCCAGCAGCTGGCGCAGCAGCAGGACGGCAAGGTGGAGCTCCGCCGGACGGACATTGCGGACAAGATTTCTTGCGCGCCGTCGCAGATCAGCTATGTGCTGTCGACGCGCTTCACGCAGGACAAGGGGTTCGTCGTGGAGTCGCGGCGCGGGCTCGGCGGTTTCATCCGCATCGTGCAGATTCCGGATCAGCAGCAGGTCAAGAACATGATTTTTTCCGATATGCGCGGGAAAATCACGGGCGCGACGACGTATGGCGAGGTCGAGTCGATGTTCCACTACCTCCAGCAGCACGAGCTCATCACGCAGCGCGAGGCAGCGCTCGCGATGCAGGTCGTGACGGGGCTGTTCCATTCGCAAACCATGAACGTGGATGAAAAAGTCCAGATGATCCAGGGCATGCTGACGACGCTGGAGAAATTTTCGTAGACAGGCAGGATTTCGTAGTATAATGAAGAGACACGGAGGGAGACTTTCGTGTCTCATGTTTTCGAACAAAACCCTGTGAGGGAGGGCATATTTATGCTTTGTGATGATTGCGGAAAGAAGGAGGCCGTCGTCCATATCGTACAGATTGGACCGAACGGCCGCGTGGAGAAGAATCTCTGCGAGGATTGCGCGCAGAAGTATGGCAGCACGATGTTCGACCACCAGCAGGAGAGTCCGATGTCGGTGAACGACTTCCTCAAGGGCGTTTTCAGCAACCCGCCGCAGAAGACGCACGAGGAGGCGCCACAGGGCGCGGAGCTCGTCTGCCCGAACTGCGGCATGAGCTATCGTGATTTTCAGCAGACGGGAAAAATCGGTTGCAGCGTCTGCTATGATACGTTCCGGACGCAGCTCGAGCCGCTTCTGAGGCGCGTGCATGGATCGAGCGTCCACAGTGGCAAGATTCCGCATCGGACGGGTGGCCGCCTCGAGACGAAGCACGAGATCGAGGTGCTGCGCGCGGCGCTGAAGGAGTCGGTCGAGAAGGAAGCCTATGAGCAGGCGGCCGAGTACCGCGACCAGATTCGCGCGCTCGAACGCAAGCTTTTGCAGCAGGAAGGGGAGGAACGTCATGCAGCAGAGTGAGACGCAGGAGAAAGACGTGTTCCGCGTGAACGGCCTGCCGTGGCTCACGAGCCATGCGCCAGAGAGCGATGTCGTGATTTCGAGCCGCATCCGCCTCGCGCGCAATTACCGCAAAGTGCCGTTCCCGAACCGTGCGGATTTCGAGCGGCTCGCGGCGGTGCTGCAGCTGACGGATGGCGTCATCCCGCTCGTCGAGCAGGTGACGCATCAGCATCTTTCGCGCTATGCGATGGATCATTTGACGAAGCTCCAGCGCGACGTGCTCGTCGACAAGCGCCTCGTGACGAACAATCTCGTGGCGAATCCGCAGGATCGCGTGGCGTACATTTCCGACGATACAAGCATCAGCCTGCTCGTCAATGAAGAAGACCATCTGCGCATCGCGAGCCGCACGCCGGGCCTCGCACTCGAGCGCGCCTATGAGACGGCGTCGGCCATTGACGATGCGTTCGAATCCAAGCTCGACATCGCATTTGATGAAAAGATGGGATACCTGACGAGCTGCCCGACGAACCTCGGCACAGGCTTGCGCGCGAGCGTCGTGCTGCACCTGCCGGGCCTCGTCTTCACGCGCAACATCGCGAACATCATCAACATTTCGCAGCAGCTCGGCCTCTCGGTCCGCGGCCTTTACGGCGATGACAAGGAGGTCGTCGGCAACCTGTTCCGTGTGTCGAACCAGCTCACGCTCGGCTTCAGCGAACAGGAAATCATCGACAACCTCAAGAGCGCCGTGACGGAGATCATCGCGCACGAGCGCCGCGCACGCAAAGCGCTCGCATTCTATATGAAGGAACATCTCGAGGACGACATCTGGCGTGCCTACGGAACGCTGCGGTATGCGCGCCTCCTGACGGAGAAAGAAGTGCTCGCGCTGTTTTCGAAAGTGCGGCTCGGCATCGACATGCGGCTCGTCGAGGAAGTCTCGGCAGACTGCTTCCCCGATGTGCTGATCGGCAGCCGCGCGAGCTGGCTGCAGAACCTCGCGGGCACGGAGAACATGTCGAAGAATGAACTCGACAAACTGCGCGCAGAAACGGTGCGCACGGCGCTCGCCGCTCATCCGGGACGCGCCGCGCGGACGGATGCATAAAGGAGAAACATCATGAAACAAGGAAGATTCACGAACCGCGCCGTCAAGGCCATCGAGTTCGCGCAGTATGAGGCGCAGGAACTCGAGCAGGACTACATCGGCACGGAGCACATTCTCCTCGGGCTGCTGCACGAGCGCGAAGGCATTGCCGCGAAAGCGCTCGGCTCGGTCGGGCTCGATTTCCAGGCCGTGCGCCAGCAGGTCGAGAACGTGCTCGAGCAGGAGGAGCAATATCCGTCGGACAACCCCTACTATACGCCGATGGCAAAGCATGCGATGGAGATGAGCGTACGCGAGGCGCAGCGGCTCGGCCACAGCTATGTCGGCACGGAGCACATCCTGCTCGGCCTCCTGCATGACGAGGACAGCGCGGGCGCACGCGTCATCGAGTCGATGGGCGTCGATCTCGAGGCACTCAAGACGACGGTCTACAACCTGCTCGATGCGAAGAATCCCGACAGCGCGGATACGCAGGGCGTCGCGGACGGCAAGAAGAACGCGACGCCGCTCCTCGCGCGCTATGGCCGCAGCCTCAACGACATGGCTCGGCAGGAAAAGATGGATCCCGTCATCGGCCGCGCGAAGGAAATCGAGCGCGTCATCCAGATTCTCTCGCGCCGCACGAAGAACAACCCGATCCTCATCGGCGAGCCGGGCGTCGGCAAGACGGCCATCGCCGAAGGCCTCGCGCAGCGCATCGTCGAGGGCAGCGTGCCGTACATGCTGCAGGACAAGAAGGTTTATTCGCTCTCGATGGCATCCATCGTCGCGGGTGCGAAATACCGCGGCGAGTTCGAGGAACGCCTCAAAGGCATCATCGAGGAAATCCGCCGCGCGGGCGACATCATCCTGTTCATTGACGAAATGCACACCCTCGTCGGCGCAGGCGCGGCCGAGGGCGCGCTCGACGCAGCGAACATCCTGAAGCCGGCGCTTTCGCGCGGCGAAATCCAGATTATCGGCGCGACGACGCTCGACGAGTACAAGAAGCACCTCGAAAAAGATGCCGCGCTCTCGCGCCGCTTCCAGACCATCATGGTCGAGGAGCCGTCGACGGATGACGCCATCGAGATTCTGCGCGGCCTGCGCGACAAGTACGAAGCCTTCCACCGCGCAAAAATCACGGACGAGGCAGTGAGGGCTGCCGTCAAGCTCAGCCAGCGCTACATCACGGACCGTTTCCTGCCGGACAAGGCCATCGACGTCATGGACGAGGCGGCTTCGAAAGTCCGCATGAAGATGGTCGCGCCGCCCGAAGAGGTCAAGGCCATCGAGGAAAAGCTGCGCGGTTTCACGAACGACAAGGAAGCGGCCATCACGGCGCAGGACTACGAGCGCGCCGCGCACCTGCGCGACCGCGAGCAGCAGGTGAAGGAAGAGCTCGTCGCGGCGAAGAACCGCTGGGAGAAGCGCGAAGAAGCACCCATCACGGTGACGGAAAACGACATCGCCGATGTCGTCGCGCTCTGGACGGGCATCCCGGTGCGCCGCATCGCGGCAAAGGAATCCGACCGCCTGCTTCACATGGAAAAAGTGCTCACGCGCCGCGTCGTCGGGCAGGAGGAGGCCGTCAAGGCCGTCTCGAAAGCCATCCGCCGTGCACGCGCCGGCCTCCAGGACCCGAAGCGCCCGATCGGCTCGTTCCTGTTCCTTGGCCCGACGGGCGTCGGCAAGACGGAGCTCGCACGCGCACTCGCCGAAGCGCTGTTCGGCAGCGAGGACAACATCCTGCGCTTCGATATGTCGGAGTACATGGAGAAATACTCCGTTTCGCGCATGGTCGGCGCGCCTCCGGGCTATGTCGGCTATGAAGAGGGCGGCCAGCTCACGGACGCCGTGCGCCGCAAGCCGTACAGCATCATCCTGCTCGATGAAATCGAGAAAGCGCACCCCGACGTCTTCAATCTGCTGCTGCAGGTACTCGAAGACGGTCGCCTGACGGACGGGCAGGGCCGCACGGTCGATTTCCGCAACACGGTCATCATCATGACGTCGAATGCCGGCGCAAGCTTCCTGCGGCAGGCACCGCCGACGATGGGCTTCGCGACGAAGGAAGAAACGGCGGAGGACAAGCACGAGGACGCGAAGAAGCGCGTGCTCGAAGAAGTCAAGCGCATCTTCAAACCTGAATTCCTCAACCGCATCGACGAGCTCATCGTGTTCCATCCGCTCGGCCGTGCCGAACTCGCGAAGATCGTCGACATCCTCATGCGCGGCGTGAAGGAACGCCTCGCCGAGCGCAAGCTCGCACTCGAGATCAGCCCGGCTGCGAAGCAGCGCCTCGTCGAGCAGGGCACGGACTTCAAGTACGGCGCGCGCCCGCTCAAGCGCGCAATCCAGCGCCTCATCGAGGACCCGCTCGCCGAGCAGCTGCTCGGCCGCAAGTTCAAGGCGGGCGACACGATCTATGTCAAGAAGACAGGCGACGGGCTCGACTTCGCTGTGAAGGCAAAGAAGCCCGCCGCCAAGACAGCAGCGCGCAAGAAGGCCGAGCCGAAAGGCGGAACCGGAGCGTCGGAACCGACAGATACAAACGAATCGAAAGCAACAAAGGCCGCCGAGGTGCCCCATGCAGGGGCGTAACCAGCTAGCGCCCGAAGGATTTGCCGCAAAGCTCAAAAACTTTGCGGCAAATCTTTTATGGGCGCTCGTCTGGCTCGCGAGGTGGTGCGTGCGGCTCGTGCGGCGGATGTTTCTGTAACATACGATATAAAAACAGTTGATTCTTTGTAAAAAAAACACTTAAGCTTTTCTTTATTTCGTCGATATAATAGATAGAGGAATATTTACAAGGAGGTCAACATCATGGAAACAGTCGAACGTGTCGGGCGCGGGTGGTACAATTATTACCATCAGAAAAGCCGAGTAGAGACGTCGGATGGCAAGGCGGAGATTGGTACGATCGGGATCTGTCGAAAGAGGAAGTGAATGCTAGCAATTCACATACATTGAACCGCGAATCGTACGGGGCAGACCTTTGCCGCAAGCTGCATGAAACGTATGCGGGCGTCGCCGCAGCGAATCGTGCGCGGTACAGCAACGTCAAGGATATGCGTAGCGCGGTCTGTGCAAAGTATATGCTCGGCAGTGAATATCAACAGTACAGCAGGGAAGAGCGTTCGGCGATGGCGCGGAACGAAATCCAGATGACGGAGTTCGGCAGCCTGTCACTCGGGTCGAATGTCTACAACGATCCGCACCTCTCAGGGCAGGTGAGCACGACGCGCTCCGACACGCCGGAGTTTAACGCGAAGATGCTGAGCAAGCAGATCGGCAATGTCCTTCAGAAAAACGGCATCGACCTGTTGTCACTCGGCGGTGCGCGCTTCCAGTTCACGGTGAACGGCATGACGAACCGTCTCGGCGTTTCTCTGGTTTCGGGCAACGCGGACAGCAGCCTGCTCCGGAAGATGACGGAAGCGCTGAACAGCGGGAAAAACTCTGAGAACCTGTTCTACAATCTGCTCTACGATGGTTCTCGGAAAGGCACGCACGATGGGGCGCAGCTCGCGAAGTGGTCGCTCTGGAAAGATTTTTCAGACATGACGGGGCTCGACATCCGCAAGTCCCAGCAGACGAAGACGGGATTCCTTTTCGAAGACGGGCAGGATGCACGCGATATTTACAAGAAGGCACTCCAAAACAGCACATCCGTTCCTGCGCAGTATAAGGATGCGGCGTATGAGAACTTCGAAGCGCATGTCGATAGCGCATTGCAGTACGATATGAGCCAGACGCCGGATTTGGAACTGTCTATGATTTTTGAAGCAGGGCAGGCGATTCTCGGCGGCAGCGGGATTGATGTGCTGGCTTGATGGGGCGGAAACATCATTTTCGCACATAGCGCTGATTCCGGCTCTTGGGTTTGTCAGGGATTGTCATTTCTACGAGATGGAGCTCCATGGCAGGTGCGAGGTAATGCCTGCGGAAGGTTTCTTTTGATTTCAGGCCGAGGCGTTGCATCAGCGCATTGGCAGTATAAGGAACATCATAGTCCATGACAGCGAGGAGGCGCTTGACGTATTCTGTCAGCGCATCCCCGCTTTTTTCTGACTGCTGGGAAATTTCATCCAGGATGCTGTCAATCTGCTTCAGCATGAACTCGATGAAGAAATCAGAATTTCCTGCGGTGTGGCAGGTGGCAATCGCTCGGTAGTATTCTTCCTGAAATTTTTCAATCTGGCTTTCGAGCGGGATGTAGGCAAAGACGGGCTTCCAGCGTGCGAGAAGGGCCGTGTGCCAGAGTCGCGCCATGCGGCCGTTGCCGTCTGCGAATGGATGGATGAAGACAAATTCATAGTGGAAGACCGAAGATGCGATGAGAGGATGCACCGTGTCTTTTTCACGCTTCAGCCAGCCGAACAAGTCATCGACGAGTGTCGGTACGAGCCGGGCAGGCGGCGCCATGAAGATGCAGGTACTGCCGCTGAACACGCCCTCCTCGCCTCTGCGGAACGTTCCGGATTCTTCGATGGTATATTGTGTCATGATACGGTGGAGGCGCTTCAGATCTTCGATGGAGAACGGGTCGAATTTCGTAAGTTCCTCATAGGCCGCATAAGCATTCTTGACCTCCTGGATTTCTTTCTGTTCGCCGAGCACGAGATGTCCGTTGATGACATCGCGCACATCGTTGAGCGATAGGGAATTAGCTTCGATTTTCAAGGAAGAATGAATGGAGCGGATGCGGTTGTTTCTTCGAAGATGTGGCTTTGTTTCCAGGTCTTTCCAGAGGCTGAACCGGCCGATTTTTTCCGAAATCAAAGATACATACAGTAGTTTACAACTTCAAGCGGCCTCTTCCAGATGAGCGACCAACCATTTCAAAGCTTCCCGAATATGGTTGGTATTTTCATCAGTTTGCGCTATTCGGTTCATCTTCGTGAAAAATACTTCCTCTCGAATTTGTTTTC
>JALEZZ010000035.1 GCA_022773585.1 Selenomonas sp.
CAACACGAGGCGAAGCGCTTCCATGTACTTCAAGTCCGGAAGCTCATCAAGCCCCAGATAGAAGAGCTCGCCGAGGCTTCGCCCATCCGTGTTCTCACGTTCCTCGACAGCCAGGAGCATATATCGTGTGCAGACGACGGCAACATGCGCCGTCATCGCATCGTAAGAGACGGAACGGCAGTCTTTGCCGAGTCGCAGGTAAGACTTGCACGCCTTGAAGAACACCTCGATGCCCCAACGTTTCCCGTAGAGCTGGATGACCTCTTCTTCTGAAAGCGAGAGGTCTGTCGTGACGAGGACGAGATAGTCCTTCCTCTTGTTGCGGTTTCGGACGAAGACCAGCCGCACAGGCACAAGGGATTCTCCCTGTTTCATTGCGACAGCATCGACGGACAGAAGGTAGCGCGAACGCCCGCGACGCTTCTTGTGTTCCTTGTAGATGGCCTTGACGTTCGAGATCTTCCCTTCGCAGAGATAGCGCACCTTCTTGCTCTTCTTTGCCATGGCGGTGACGTCGTAACCGAGGTCATGGATGGCTTTCAGAGAGGATGGCGAGCAGAACCATGTGTCGAAAAGGACGTATTGCGCGGGAACGCCAGCGGCTTTGACCTCCTGCAACAACTTGAGGACAACGGCAGGCGCTTCCATCTGCGCGAGCTTGCGCTGCTTTCCACCGTTGCTCCTGGCATCGACGGACGCGTCGGCCTCGTTGAGACGATTCTTTCCCTTCGATGTCGAAAGGAGGCAGAACGTGAGCGGCAGGAAGGTGTTCCCATCCGTCCAGCCAAGGACGAGCAGGCGGAAGCCCTTCGTATAACGGTGGCTCACATGGTCGTAGACGTTCGCCAAGAGTTCCACGCGCTTGGAGCGCGAGCGGCTGAAGAGCGAATCGTCGACGATGATAGCGCAACGACGTCCGGCGTCTGTCAACGGTTTGATGGTTTCGTTGATGATCCGCGCCGCAAGGAGCAGCGTGAACCTGCGCCAGTTCGTGTGACAGGAGTTCAAGAAGCGGTAGGCCGTGTCCTTGCCAAACGGCAGGGATTCCTCGTGAAGCCGGCGTTGCATGTAAAGCGAGCGGTTCTCGAAGATGATGCTGACGAGCACAAGGAACACCAGAATAGCGGAAAAGCCCTTGAGTTTGCATGCGTTGGCAGACCGCAAAATCTGGCCGATGCGATATCGGTGGAAGAACAGCGAAGTTTTCTTCGAAATGGATTCCATCTGATGGGTGGTTTGTGGTATAATTTGCATAGCATGAACCTCCACTTTAGTATGTTTTGTTTCACACCTTAATTATACTAAATTGGTGCAGTTCATGCTATTTATTTTGCTACAAACATAGATTTCACAAGGCTTTACGGGTGCTCAGCACCTGCGAAGTTTGAGTAAATATTTGTTTACTATTTATCGTCAATATAGTATAGTATATCTAGCGAAAAGTCAAGGCGGCGCGAGCGTATCCCGCCCCGCTTTCTGCAAATTTAATTGTATGAAAAGCTCATTCCCTCGATACGATATCGCGCCCGCGCTCTGTCATAAAAACAAACGCCACCGCACAGCCCGCCGCACCTCGACGCTCTCCGTTCCGCCGTGCCCACGAAATCAGTCAAAAGGAGACGACCGCATGTCAGAAACCGCCGCTGAGTCCATCTCGATGCACTTCATCGAGACGCTCGTGCTCATCCACCGCAACTTTTACCGCCATCTCGCCGTCCCCGCCCCCTTCAACCAGTTCGCCGTCCTCATGACGCTGCGCGCCGACGGAGCGGAGTCTCTCACGGCCGTCGGCGCGCTCCTCAACATTTCCAAGCAGCAGATGACGAGCATCTGCGAGAAGCTCACGGCCTCCGGCCTCATCCAGCGCGAGACCGACCGACGCGACCGCCGACGCGTGCTCATCTCCCTCACGAGCGCAGGCGAACGCCTCATCGATGATCAGAACGAGATCGTGCGCCAGAAATTCATCCGCAGCCTCAAGAACCTCCGTCCCGAGGAGCAGGACGCGCTCGCAAACGCCATCGACCTCCTCAACCGCTCCATCGAGAAGATGGCGACAGCGGACTGAGCCTCCTAACACTGTGGGCGCACGAAAATACCGGATGTCATGAGATGACATCCGGTATTTTCATATCAAGCGCCGCACATGAACATGCCCTGCACGATTCTATGCACACGCCATGTTTACTTCTCCAGCACGATGGTCTCGAGATCGTCCGGCACGCAGACGACGCCGTCGTAGTACTGCGCCGCCTCGGCCGTATAGTCGCGCTTGCGCGTCGCGATGGTCTTGTCCTCTGTGTGATAGAGCACGAGATGCTTCGCGCCGAGCGATGCCGCGAGCTCGCTTGCCTCCTTGACGGTGCTGTGGTTCTTTTCGTAGGGCTTGAAGCGGTCGCGATCGGCGTATTTGCAGAACGCCTCGGAAAGCAGCCAGTCGGCGTGCTCGGCATATGCCTTGTCGTGCTCGTTGTACGGTTCGTCGCCAAGGCACGTCAGACGCAGGCCGTCAGCGTAGTCGAGGACATAGCCGAACTGCTTTGCCTTCGTCGAGCAGATATCAAACGCCGTGAGCTTCGCAAACGGCAGCGTGACGCTCTCGCCATCTGTAACTTCGTGGATCACGATGCCGTCACCGATGCGAGCGAGGTCTTTCTTCTTCAGCGTCATCTTTGTGATCGTCAGCAGCATGTCCATAACGACTTCATGGCAGTAGATGTGGAACGTACCTTCGTACTTGCCCTTGTTCATGAGGTCGGCGACTTTGCGCATAACCCAGATGACACCGAGCACGTGATCCGTATGGCCATGCGTGACGAACATGTGGTGGCATTTCTGGTAGTCAAAGCCCGTGAGCTCGAGCTGTCGCAGGATCGTATTGCCGCCGCCGGCATCCGTCAAGAACAGGCTGCCGTCATCATTCTCGATGACGAAGCACGTATTATAGCATTTCGTGACCATGGCACATCCCGTGCCGAGCATCGTGAGTTTCCGCATGTGATTCTCCGCTCCCTTACTTCTTGAGCTTCTTGAGTGCGACTTCCGCCGCCCGCTGCTCCGCCTCTTTCTTGCTCGGGCCTTCGCCCGTGCCATAGACTTTACCGTCGATCTTCACAGCAAAGACGTAGTGCTTGCAGTGATCGGGGCCCGAGGCTTCGAGCTGTTCATAGGCGATCTTACTGTCCGGTCGCTGCTGGACGACTTCCTGCAGCATGGTCTTGTAGTCTTTGACGAGCTTGCCGAGCTGTGCATTTTCAAATTCTGGTGCGAGTTCGCGCAGTGCATAGTCACGCGCAACTTCCCAACCTTGGTCGAGGTAGACCGCGCCGAGCACAGCCTCGAACGTATCTTCGAGATTCGTCGTGCGCGTGCGGCCACCGCCCATCTCTTCGCCATGGCCGAGGAGCAGATAGTCCCCGAGCCCGAGGCGCCCTGCGATCTTCGCGAGCGTCGCCGAACAGACGATGCTCGCGCGTGTCTTCGTAAGCTCGCCCTCTGGCAGCTTCGGGAAATGCGTATAAAGATATGTGCTGGAGGCAAGCTCCAGCACAGCATCCCCGAGGAACTCGAGGCGTTCATTATGCATGACGCGCCCGGGCGCTTCGTTGGCGTATGAGGTATGGATCAGGGCGGTATGGAGGAGCCGCACGTCGCGGAACGTGACGCCGAGCTTCTGCTGGAGGAGCTGCAGCTCCTCTCTTCTTCTTTCCGTCAGTCCATCCATGATTTACTCCGCGTATTTCTTCAGCAACAGGCAGGCATTGTGACCGCCGAAGCCGAACGAGTTCGAAATCGCGGCGCGGACTTTTTTCGCGCGCGCCTTGTTCGGCACGTAGTCGAGGTCGAGGCCTTCATCCTGCGTCTCGTAGTTGATCGTCGGCGGCAACATGTCGTTTTCGACGGCCAGCGCCGTCGCGATGCACTCGACACCCCCAGCAGCGCCGAGCAGATGGCCCGTCATGGACTTGATGGACGAGACAGCGACGTCTTTTGCGGCATCGCCCCAGACAGCCTTGATGGCTTCCGTCTCCCCCTGGTCGTTCATATGCGTCGACGTGCCATGCGCGTTGACGTAATCGACTTCTTCGGCCTTCATGCCAGCATCATCGAGCGCGAGCTGCATGCACTTCGCCTGATACGTGCCATGCGGGGCCGGGCTCGTGATGTGGTAGGCGTCAGAGTTCGCGCCATAGCCTGCGAGCTCTGCATAGATGTGTGCACCGCGTGCCTTCGCATGCTCGAGGCTCTCGAGCACAACAATGCCGCAGCCTTCGCCCATGACGAAGCCGCTGCGATTCGCGTCGAACGGACGGGAGGCATGCTCCGGGTCGTCGTTGTGATCCGTGCAGAGCGCCTTCATCGCGCCGAAGCCAGCGACAGCAGCCTGGCTGATAGCTGCTTCCGTACCGCCTGCGACCATGACGTCAGCCTCGCCGCGCTGGATGACGCGCATGGCGTCACCGATGCAGTTCGAGCCCGTGGCGCATGCCGTCACGACGCACGACGACGGGCCGTGAAGCTTGTACGTGATGGAAACCTGACCGGCCGCCATGTTCGCAATCATCATCGGGACGAAGAACGGGCTGATGCGCGAGGGGCCTTTCGCAAAGTATTTCTCATACTGCGAATGCATCGTCTCGATGCCGCCGATGCCCGTGCCGACATACGTGCCGATGCGGTCAAGATCCTCTTTCTCGAGGTCGAGGCCTGCATCCTTGATGGCCATGCCGGCCGTCGCGACAGCGAACTGTGTGTAGCGGTCCATGCGCTTCGACTCTTTCTTGTCGATGTAGGCCGTCGGATCGAAATCCTTGACCTCGCCCGCAATCTGCGCATGGAAGTCCGTCGGATCGAAGCGCGTGATGCGGCCGATGCCGTTCTTGCCTTCCATGAGGCCGTTCCAGAACGCTTCTTTGCCCGTGCCGATCGGCGTGATGGCGCCGACGCCGGTGATGACGACTCGATTCTTCAAGATATATATACCCCTCTCTTATCTCAGTTTCAGTCTGCTGCTTCCGCTTCGGCCTTGAGCTTCGTGATGATGTCGTGCACCGACTCGATGCTCTGGATTTCCGGCAGGCGCTCGCCCGTGAAGACGAGGCCCGTCTCCGTGTCGCCCTGCTGGGCGCGAATCAGGGAGCGGATGATGCAGAAATTATGCTTGCAGGCCTTGAGGCAGGCGTCGCACTTCTTCGGCGGCACCGGGCCCTCGAGCACCCGCGCGGAAAACGGCGTGCGCACGGCGCGGCCAGGGAGGCCCACCGGGCTGTGGATGACGACGACGTCTTCCGGCTTCGATTTCAGATAGTATTCCTTCAGCGTCGGTGCGCCGTTGGATTCCGCGCTCGCCGCGAAGCGGGAGCCCATCTGGACGCCGTTTGCGCCCATCTTTATGAGATCAACGATGTCCTGGCCCGAGAGCACGCCGCCGGCCGCGATGACCGGAATCTTGACGGCCGCGCGGATGTCCGGGATGAGCTCGCGCACCGAGTGCGTTGTCCCGAGATGGCCGCCAGCCTCCTTGCCCTCGACGACGATGGCCGTCGCGCCAAGACGCTCTGAGATTTTTGCCAATTTAACGGACGAGACGATCGGCACAATCGGCGTGCCGGATTCCTTGCCGTAGCCGAACATGTCACGGGAGAAGCCTGCGCCGGCGACGATGAGGTCGATGCCTGCATCGATGGCCGTCTTGCAGATGCCTGCGAAGTCGCGGGCTGCCACCATGATGTTGATGCCGATGATGCCAGAAGTCAGCGACCGTGCGAGCTGGATCTCGTAGCGAAGCTCCGCATGGCTCATGCCCGAGGCGGCGATGAGGCCGATGCCGCCCTCATTGGCGACAGCGGCGGCGAGGCGCGCCGTCGAAAGACGGATGGCCATGCCTCCCTGCACGATCGGGGTCTTAGCGACCTTCGTGCCGATTTTCAGTTCCGGAAGCTTCAAGGTTACTCCTCCTATAAAAAACTCTTCCCTTTAGAAAATCCCGCGAAGAATCTTCACGGGATTTAGGAAAGGTAAGACGCGTTAGCTTATTTGCTGTTCTGGTCGATATAGGTGACAACGTCCTGCACCGTCTTGATCTTCTCAGCAGCCTCATCTGGAATCTCGATGTTGAATTCCTCTTCAAAAGCCATGATCAGCTCAACAATGTCCAGAGAGTCAGCACCGAGGTCATCGATGAACGTCGAGTCGATGGAAACTTCATCAGCCTCCACGCCGAGCTGCTCAACGACGATGTCGCGAACCTTCTCGAAGGTCTTGTCTGCATCTGCCATGTCTTTCACCTCCTTATCTTGGTGTACAATATAGTTATATCACATTACCATGCCGCCGTCTACCTTGACGACCTGGCCCGTGACATAAGAAGCAAGATCCGTTGCGAGGAACGCGACGACATTCGCGACGTCGTCCGGCTCGCCCATGCGCTTCAGCGGGATGGCGGCAAGCGTTGCTTCCTTTGCCTTGTCCGTCATCGCAGCCGTCATATCCGTCGCGATGAAGCCCGGAGCCACGGCGTTGACCGTAATGCCGCGGGCTGCGAGCTCCTTGGCGCAAGCTTTCGTGAAGCCGATGACGCCGGCCTTTGCCGCTGCGTAGTTCGCCTGGCCCGCGTTGCCCGTGATGCCGACGACGGAGGCCATGTTGACGATGCGGCCCGCGCGCTTCTTCATCATGAGCTTCGAGACGGCCTTCGTGACATGGAACATGCCCTTGAGGTTCGTATCAATGACCGCTTCGAAATCTTCTTCCTTCATGCGCATGAGGAGACCGTCGCGCGTGATGCCCGCGTTGTTGACGAGGATGTCGATGCCGCCAAATTGGAGGGCGACGGCCTTCACCATCTCATCGACCGCTGCAGCATCCGAGACATCCGCCTGGAAGATTTCAGCCTTGCCGCCCGCCGCTTCGATGGCGGCTTTCGTTTCTTCGGCTTTGGCCGTGTTGCCCGCGTAGTTGATGGCAACGCTGGCGCCCATCGACGCAAGCTTCAGCGCGATGGCACGGCCGATGCCGCGGGATGCTCCCGTGACAAGCGCCGTTTTTCCTTCTAAATGCATATTAGCGAACCTCCTTGAAATAGTCAAGGGTTTTTTCCAAAGTTTCCATGTCGCTGACATTCATGCTCTTGAGGCTGCGGTCGATGCGCTTGTTGAAGCCGCAGAGCGTCTTGCCCGGGCCCGCTTCGACGAACGTGTCGGCGCCGAACTCCTGCATCGTCTTGACGCAGGCAATCCACTTGACGGGATGATCGGCCTGTGCGACAAGGTTCGCCTTGATCTCATCGGCCTTCTGCTCAAGGGCTCCCGTGTAGTTCGAGACGACGGGAATCTTCGCGTCGCGGATCGTGACCTTGTCGAGCTCGGCCGCGAGCTTGACAGCGGCCGGCTGCATGAGCGTGGAATGGAACGGAGCCGAGACCGGCAGGATGACAGCCTTCTTCGCGCCTGCTGCCTTCAGCGTCTCGACGGCTGCCTCGACGCCCTTCGTAGCGCCGGCGATGACCGTCTGGCCCGGGCAGTTGAAGTTGACCGGCTGCACAGCGCCCGCCGTTTTCGAAGCCTTCTCGCAAGCGTCCGCGATGACGTCATCGGAGAGGCCGATGATGGCTGCCATGCCGCCTTCGCCGACCGGGACGGCTTCCTGCATGTACTGGCCGCGCTTGTGCACGAGCGCGACGGCATCCTGGAAATCGAGGACATCCGCTGCAACGAGTGCCGAGTATTCGCCGAGGCTGTGGCCGCCGACGACTTCCGGCTCGATACCGTTCTCCTTGAGGATGGCGTAGGAAATGACGCTCATCGTGAGGATGGCCGGCTGCGTGTTGGCCGTGAGCTTCAGATCCTCTGCAGGGCCTTCGAAGCACATCTTCTGGATGGAGTAGCCGAGAGCCTCGTCCGCCTCGCGGAAGAGCTTCTTCGCGATGTCATATTTTTCGCAGAAGTCCTTGCCCATGCCGACGGTCTGTGCGCCCTGTCCCGGGAATACGAATGCAAGCTTGTTCAAGTGAATGACCTCTCTTTCAAAAATTTTATTTCAAATCCTGCTGAATCATGTCAATCGTGGACGGAAGGCCCGCGACGATGTCGTCGATGATTTTCTGCACCGGCTTGATGTCGTTCAGCATGCCGGAGATTTCGCCGATCATGACGGAACCGTTCTCGACATCGCCTTCATGCGTCGCGCGATGGAGCGAGCCGACGCCGAGCTTCTCGAGTTCTTCGGCCGGTGCGCCATTCGCCTCCATCTCGAGGTATTTGCGCGTGAGCTTGTTGTGGATGACGCGCGCCGGATGGCCGAGCGTGCGGCCCGTGACGACCGTTGCACGATCCTTGGCCTTGCGCACGAGCTCCTTGTAGTTCGGATGCGCGATGCACTCTTCGCTCATGACGAAGCGCGAGCCCATCTGCACGGCCTTCGCGCCGAGCGCAAATGCTGCCGCGACGCCGCGCGAATCCGCGATGCCGCCCGCTGCGATGACCGGCACATCGACGGCATCGACGACCTGCGGCACGAGCGCCATCGTCGTGATCTCGCCGATGTGGCCGCCGGACTCCATGCCCTCAGCGATGACGGCATCGGCGCCCGAGCGCACGAGGCGCTTTGCGAGCGCGACGGACGCGACGACCGGGATGACCTTCGAACCGATGGCCTTGAGCTCCGGCACGTACTCGCCGGGGTTGCCCGCGCCCGTCGTGACGACGGGGACTTTCTCTTCGAGCACGACCTGCATGACCTCTTTGACATACGGGCTCATGAGCATGACGTTGACGCCGAACGGCTTCTCTGTCCAGCCCTTGCACTTCTGGATTTCTGCGCGCAGAGCCTCGGGAGGCATATGGCCTGCGCCGATGATGCCGAGGCCGCCGGCATTCGAGACGGCGGATGCGAGTTCTGACGTGCCGATCCAGGCCATGCCGCCCTGGAAGATCGGGTACTTGATGCCCAGCAGGTTGCAGATCACGTTGTTTTCAAACATAAAAGAATAAGTCCTCCTTCGCCCTTTGCTGATTCATCCAACTTTCTCGCTGCCGCCCTGGAGCGCTTCCTCTTTCGTCAGAGCGTCGCGGATATGTGCAAGGACGTCTCCCTTGACGTAGTCATTGGCTACGCCGATGGCACTGCAGATCGACTTGGCATTTGATGATCCATGACTGATGATGACGCAGCCATTCACGCCAAGGAGCGGCGCGCCGCCGTACTCCGTGACGTCGAGGCGCTTGCCGAGCTTTTTGAGTGTCGGCATGAGGAGCAGCGCCCCGAGCTTTGCCAGGATGCCGCCGTTCTTGATGGCCTCCTTGATGAGCTTCAGAATGGTTTTCGCCAAGCCCTCTGCAAATTTTAGCACAACATTGCCGACAAATCCATCACAAATTACAACGTCGAAATTTCCTTTCGGCACGTCGCGGCCTTCGGCATTGCCCGTGAAGTTGATGGTCGTCATGACCTTGAGGAGCTGGTATGTCGCTTTTGCCTGCTCGTTGCCCTTCGTCTCTTCCTCGCCAATGTTCAGGAGACCGACGCGCGGCTTCTCGATATGAAAGACGTCTTTGGAATAAAGGGACCCCATCATGGCCGCCTGCACGAGATGCTCCGGCTTCGAATCGACATTCGCGCCCGAATCCATCAGCAGCGTCACGCCGCCTTTCGCATTCGGCATCGGCGTCGCAATCGTCGGCCGCCCGATGCCCTTGATGCGGCGCAGGATGAGCTGGGCCGCCGTGACCGCCGCGCCCGTCGAGCCTGCGGAAAGCACGGCATCGCACTGCCCGTCCTTGACGAGGCGCGTCGCGACGACGACGGAAGCATCCTTCTTCGTGCGGACGGCATCGGCCGGATGCTCGCCCATCTCGATGACCTGGCTCGCATGGACGATCGTGATACCGAGCTTTTCCCAGCCCGGCTCTTTCTCGAGAACTTTCCGGATCTGCGGCTCGTCACCGACGAGGACGATTTCGCATCCGAATTTTTTCGCGGCACGCACGGCGCCGAAGACAATCTCAAGCGGCGCATAATCGCCGCCCATCGCATCGACTGCGATCTTCATGCTCTGGCCCCTTTCTTCTCTTCTCCCCACGAAACCATGATGAATTTCGCACGGAAGACTTCCTGCGTATCATTTCGCGTCTTGACCCAGACGAAGTATTTGTTGCCGCGCACACGCACGATCTCGGCCTTGGCGATGAGTTTCTCGCCGACATGCACGGGGACTTTGTATTTCACGTTTGCAACGCCCGTAACGGCCATCGGCGCATCGATGATGGCGAGCGCAAGCGAGTTGGCCTGCGAGAACATGTAGTGCCCCTTCGCAATCTGCGTCTTCGCAAAGACCATGTCCTCCGTCACGCGCAAAAGAGAGATGCCGGAGTGGCCGAGCTCGAGGTCGATGAGCTCGCCGACGACTTCGCCGCTCTGGATGGACTTGACCTTGTTCTGCGCGGTCTCAGCCATCTTGCGGATGCGGCCGCGCAGCTCGGGGATGCCGAGCTCGAGGCGGTCGAGGCGGATAGTCTGCACGCTGACGCCGAGCGCTTTCGCGAGTTCTTCATCCGTGAGGAACGGCTTCTCTTTCACCTTCTCCACAAGGAGCTGCTGCCGCTCCTTCTTCTTGACCCGTGCCATCTTTGCCACCTCGCTTTGCTCCGTACTTTTAAGACCTGTTTCTATAACCTGTCGCCTATTATAACGGCTCCGTACACAAAATGCAACAGGAAATTTTTTATTCGCACCCGCGGAAGAAACCATGTGCCTATTGTTCTGTCGTACAGGGGACTCCCACCACCGCTTCGCGGTCCCCCTCCCTCAATGAGGGAGGCTGCATTGTTCAAACTTCGGGTGCAGCCAGAGGTAGCAGGCGATGCAGATGATGATGGAGACGACGGAGCCCGTCGCCGTCGCGAGGCCCATCGGGAGAAGCGTCATTGGGAACATCGTCGAAGCGAGATACGCGAGCGGGATGCGGGCGCACGTGATAGAGATGACGTTGTGGATGAACGAAATCTCCGAACGGCCATACGCGCAGAAATAACCGCTGAAGCAGAAGTGGACGCCCGCAAAGATGCAGTCGATGACATAGCCGTGGAAATAATCAGCACCCGCGGCCACGACGGCAAGGTCGCTCGTGAAGAGCGCGAGCACCTGCTCCGCCGTGAACTGCACGGAGATGGAGACAAGGACGCCGAAACCGACGGCGATGGCGAGCGCGTATCGGAGCGTCTGCCGCACGCGCGCGTGCGCCCCCGCACCGACATTCTGCGCGCCGAGCGCCGAGACCGTCGAGAGCATCGACGACGGCACGAGGAACAGGAAGCTGATGACTTTCTCGACGATGCCGACCGCCGCCGCATCCGTCAGGCCGCGCATATTCGCAATGACGGTGATGACGAGGAACGAAATCTGGATGAAGCCGTCCTGCAGTGCAATCGGCACACCGATGCGCAGGAGACCTGCGAGCATCGCGCGGTCGGGCGCGAAGTCATGGCGCGAAACCGCGACGCCCGTGCCGCCGTGCCGGATGTAGACGAAGGACAGGACGACGCTGACGCCCTGCGCGATGATCGTCGCGATGGCCGCGCCCTCGGGTCCCATGCCGCAGGGGCCGAGGAAGGCATAGTCGAGCACGATGTTCAGCACGCAGGCGACAGCGATGAAATACATCGGGCTGCGCGTGTCGCCGAGCCCGCGGAAGATGGCCGCGATGATGTTGTACGCCGCAATCAGCGGAATGCCGAGCGCACAGTAGTAGAGATAGTCATGCGTGCCAAGGACAGCCTCCTCCGGCGTGGACATCAGAGAAACAACATGCGGCAGCACGGCGACCATGACGGCGGCAAGCACGACGGACACGCCGAGGAACAGCGTAACCGTGTTGCCGATGGAGCGCGCAGCGGCTGCCTTGTCACGTGCGCCGACCGAACGCGCAATCGTGATGGTCGTACCCATCGCGAGGCCGACGATGACGACGGTCACCATGTGCATGACCTGGCTGCCGATCGAGACGGCCGTGATGCTCGCTGCGCCCTGGAACTGGCCGATGATGAAGAGGTCGGCCATGCCATAGAGCGTCTGCAGGAAATACGAGATGAGATACGGAATCGAAAATACGAGGATGTTCTTTCCAATGCTGCCTTTCGTGAGGTCTCTTGCCAACAAATCTCCCCCTGTCTCAAAAAATTTTACAGAAAAAAAGGCTCAATCATTTTTTCTGTGGGATGAATGATGCACAGCGAGTCAATGGCGACTCATGTCGATGAGCTTCAAGAAGAAGTATTCATCGTCAGGATATCCATAGGCCTGCCTGCGCAACGTCTTGATCTTGTTGTT
>JALEZZ010000044.1 GCA_022773585.1 Selenomonas sp.
CATCCCGGAGTTCGTGGAGCTCCAGCGCAAGATCATGCGCCACAAGGACCACATCCTGAACACCATCCAAGAGCAGGTCAGCAACGCCAGAGTGGAATCGATGAACAACAAAATCAAGCTGATTATCCGGCGTGCGTACGGCTTCCGAAACATCCAGAACATGATTGATTTGGTCATGCTCGGATGTTCCAACATTGTCGTACCATTGCCGAATCGTCCTCGAACCGCAATTCATGCGGCTTGAGACACTGTTGATACTAAATTTTCACCCACACTTATGGGTGAAGAGCCCAAAAGAAGCAATTGAAAAAGCTCGCTTCCTGCTGAAATATCCAGACCTCCTGCGAGCCTATCAGCAGAGCCGGATGATCTACCACAATTCAGCACCCATCTATGGGAATACAACGAAAATCTATGATGAGATAGGGCCTGCCATCAAATACCTGGCAGAGGCAAAGCCGGGCTTCTACCAATCTTTCGCAGATGCACTCCAAAAGATTGTCGATAGTCTCAACGATATAGACTATGAACGTGCTATCGCTATCTGGACGCCCATCGTTGCCGCCGTCGATTCCTTGAGCAGTATCCAATGGGACTCGCAGAGCTCCATCTTCTGGGGCGTGCTCAAGGCTTTCGTTCTCGTCGTGATGGCATGGCTAAAAGAACGAGGCAAGTGAATATGTACCAGTAATTGGAATAGTGTTCCATTTCTGGAAAGGCAAATGCATCAATCATCTCGAAAGCCGCCACCACGATCATGAGCGTGAGGAGAAATTTTTCGTTATCCATTGCCACATCCTCCCCTCCACTTCTTCCCGGTTTAGCTTTTCGTGCATCTCGATGCAGTCCATGAGCAGGGACGCATCCTTTCTGGCTTCTGCTTTCGTCGGCAGCTTCGGTTCTCGCGCCTCTATCGTTGCAAGCAAGAACAGTACGCCAGAAAACAGGATGCACCTTCCGACCTCCGTTGATGAACGAAGAATCATAGTTCCGATGTACGTAATGAGGAAGAGCGCTACAGCGACAATGGCAAATGCCGCAAAGCGAATCAGCCGGTCATTCATTTTGCATCACCGCTTTCCGCGCGCTCCTTCGCCGCCTGCTCGTCCCTGACTTTCTGGAAGTACATGTTCTTGAACGAATTGCATTCCGTCTTCACGCGTTCCAGCTCCTTTTCCTTGTCACGGAGCACATAGAACGACGCGCGGATGTAGGATTCTGGGAAAGCGTCCGGCGTGTCGCCAACATTGATTTTCTCCTGCCGGTTCACCGCGCGGTCGAAGCGGCAGGCAAGGAACGTGAGCAGCCAGTACAGCACGCCCTCCGTCGGCGTCATCGTGTCGCCCGCCAGCCAGAAAAGCAGGATGACAACCAGCATCACCGCGAGCGTCGGATAGCGGTACAGCGCACCAAAACCATTCAGCAGTTTCTTCATGGGAAATCCCTCCTTCCCTTTCCATGATACGAAACCGCACCCGCGTCCGTCAATCCATGCACAGCAAAAGCCCCTCCCGCCGTTGCATGAGGGGAGGGGCCTTGCCGAGCTTCTGTAAATGAAACGAGGGTTTCTTGGAACTATCTTTATTCTAGCAAGCAGCACCGCGTGCCTGCAACTTTTTCTTTTGGCCGTCCGCGTCGGGGTGGAATCTGCACGGACGGCCGAGCTTCAAGGAGAGTTACATGAACGAATTGGTGGCTCCCGGAGGATTCATTTCAATCCACGCCACAAACGTGGCGACATAAGCATATGGCAGGGATGAAGTGATTTGAACGCCCATCTTACGGTTTTGGAGACCGCCGCTCTACCAGTTGAGCTACATCCCTATGTCCCGCCCACAAAAGCACAGAGGGAAATGCAGGCGGGCACTGTCTGGAGGATTTCCCATGAAGAGAACTCGCATTTTCATTGTACCAGAGTGAAAGGAGTGTTTGCAAATGAGATTGCCAAACGGATACGGGAGCGTCTACAAAATGGGAGGCAAGCGCCGCCGCCCCTACGCCGCCGTCATCGTCTGCGGCTGGGACGACGACGGCAAGCCGCAGAGGAAATACCTCGGCTACTACCCCACCAAGAAAGACGCCCTCACAGCCCTCGCAAACTACAATGCCAAGCCCTACAAGATTGAAGACCACGGCATCACACTCGCAGCCCTGTGGGAGCGGTGGAAGGAGTATCGTGCCGAACGTGGGAAAAGTGTTCCATCTGGTTACAAATCCGCGTTCAAGAGACTCAAGCCGCTTCATGAACACACCTTCGTAGACATCACCACATTGCAGATGCAAACCATCATTGATGATTGCGACAAAGCACCTTCTGCCCGCCTCATCAAAGTCGTCATGAGCCTGCTCTACAAATACGCAGCCTTTCTGGACATCACGACAGAGAACCGCGCCGTACCTCTTGAAACGCCGACCGTACAGGCAAGCACGATGCACCAGCCGTTCACCCATGACGAGCTCATGGAACTCTGGAAAAACGCCAACGACACCGCCGCTCGTTTCGCCCTCCTTACCTGCTACACCGGCATGCGGCCAACAGAACTTCTCATCATGAAGAACGACGACGTCCATATGGACGAACGCTACATGGTCGGCGGGATCAAGACAAAGAACGGCATCCACCGCCACATCCCCATTGCAAAGAAAATCCTCCCCATCGTGCAAGAAATGCACGAACATGGAGGAACCTATCTTTTTGTTGACGCAGATGGAAAAGCCATTCCAAACGCCAAAAAGTTCCGTGAAGCATACTGGAACGTCTCCACCATCCCAGCCATCCAGAACCACCTGCCGCATGACGGTCGGCACACCTGTGCAACCGCGCTCGACAATGCAAACGTCAATCGCAAGACCATCCAGCTCATCCTCGGCCACACCAGCCAAGAGATCGGCGAGCGTGTCTACACACACAAGACAACCCAGCAGCTTGTAGAAGCGATTGACCGCCTAATTTTGTAAGCAGTACGCATGTAGTTTGCAAGTAGTAACCTGATTTTAGCAAGAGTTAACGGCATCCGCAAAGCAGAAAAGTCCAGTATTTATGCGGTTTTCCGTATGAGAGTGCTTCTAACTTCTTTAGTTTTTGTAAATTCTATGTAAAGCCCTTTCATCCGAAAGAAAAAATTGCCACGGACAAGAGCTGTCCGTGGCAAAAGTCAGGATGTGCAGGATGAAAGGAATCAATGGAAATGTTGGGGCATCCGCTCAGTCTTCGCAGACCTTGTGCGGGTTGAGAATGTTCGTCGGGTCGAACGCCGTCTTGATACGGCGCATGAGGGCGATGTCCTCAGGCTGCAGGGATTCTTTGAGATACGGGCGCTTCGCGAGGCCGATGCCGTGCTCGCCGGAGACCTGGCCGTCGAGGTCGCGGGCATGGTTGTACATGCGCTCCATCGTGGCATCGAGGACTTTCTTCCAGTCTTCCTTCGAGAGGTCGTCGCGCAGGATGTAGACGTGGAGGTTGCCGTCGCCTGCATGGCCGAACAGCTTGATGCGCACGCCCATTTCCTTCTGGAGGCCGTGGACAAATTCGACGAATTCATTGACGCGGCTGCGCGGAACGACGACGTCGACTTCGTCCATCTCCGTCGTGGAGCCCTTGATGGCTTCGAGGAACGCGCCGCGCGCCTTCCAGATGGATTCGCTGCGCTCGTCCGTGTCGGCAATCAGGATGTCGATGGCGCCCTGCTCGAGGCAAATCTGCGCCGTGTCATCGTAATAGGAGGCGATTTCTTCCATCGTGTTGCCGTCGAACTTCAGCAGCAGATAGGCATCCGCCTGGTTGTCCGGGAACTTGCGGCCAAGGTACTTCTCAGCGTCGAGGATGACTTCGCGCTCCATGAACTCGATGGCCGTCGGGATGGCCTTCGAGGCGATGATCAGCGGCACGGTGCCGATGGCCTGTGCCAGCGTCGGATACGGAATCAGCAGGCTGACGTTCTTGCGCGGCAGCGGCAGCAGCTTCAGGATGGCTTTCGTCACGATGCCGAGCGTGCCTTCGGAGCCGATGATCATGTCCTTGATGTCATAGCCCGAGCTGTTCTTGACGACTTTGCCGCCGAGGTGCAGGATCGTGCCGTCCGTCAGGACGACTTCGAGGCCGCGGACGAAATCACGCGTGACGCCATACTTGACGGCGCGCATGCCGCCGGCGTTCGTGCTGATGTTGCCGCCGATCGTCGCGGATTTCTCGCCCGGATCCGGCGGATAGAAGAAGCCGCGCTCCTCGACATAGGCCGCGATTTCCATGAGCAGAACGCCCGGCTCGACCGTCAGCGTGAGGTTCTTTTCATCGAGTTCGAGGATGTGGTTCATGAGCGTCATGTCGATCATGAGGCCGTGCTCGACGGCGACGGAGGCCCCGACGAGGCCCGTGCCTGCGCCGCGCGGCGTCACGACGATGTTGTGCTCCTTGGCATACGCCATGAGCTTCGAGACTTCTTCCGCGGACGTGACGCGTGCGACGATGTCCGGATAGCTGCGCTCGCTCGAAAGCTCGTCGTGGCTGTACTCCTCGTTGATATTGTCCTTGTAGAGCACGCGCTCCTCCGGAACGATCGAGAGGATTGCCTTGTAGTCGTTCTCATCGATT
The DNA here is from genome assembly GCA_022773585.1 of Selenomonas sp. Classification (GTDB taxonomy): domain Bacteria; phylum Bacillota; class Negativicutes; order Selenomonadales; family Selenomonadaceae; genus Selenomonas_C. Next base: position 4,592 of record JALEZZ010000044.1, read on the forward strand.
TTCTTGTATGCGCTCATGCGTTTTCACCTTTCCCCTCGCGAATATCAGACAGGAGTTTCGGAATGACTTCATAGAGATCGCCGACGATCGCGTAGTTGGCCGTCTTGAAGATGGAGGCCTTCGGATCCGTGTTGATGGCGACGATGGTGTCGGAATTGTTCATGCCGGCGACGAACTGGATGGCACCCGAAACGCCGCAGGTGATGATGAGTTTCGGGCGAACCGTGCGACCCGAAAGGCCGATCTGATGTTTCGCGTCAAACCAGCCGTTTTCGACCATCGGACGCGTGCAGGCGACTTCGCCGCCGAGCTCGTCAGCAAGCTCCTGCAGGAGCGCGACGTCTTCCTTCTTCTTGAGGCCGCGGCCCGCGACGACGAGGACGTCGGCCATCTCGATGCTCTTTTCCTTCTCTTTCTTCGTCACGCGCAGGACTTCGACATGGCTGCTGAGCTCCTCCGTCGGGACGTCGAACGTCTCGATTACGCCGCTTTTCTCCGGGCTGCGCTTCGGTGCGTCCATGACCTTGTAGCGGACCGTCGCCATCTGCGGGCGGTGGTTCGGCGTGAGGATTTCGGCCATGATGTTGCCGCCGAAAGCCGGACGGATCTGGACGAGGTCGCTGTTTTCATGAATGTCGAGCACCGTGCAGTCTGCCGTGAGGCCCGTGCGGAAACGCGCAGCGCAACGCGGGGCAAGCTGGCGGCCGACCGGCGTCGCACCGACGAGGATGGCCGCCGGATGCACCATATCAACAAAGTGTGCGAATGCCGTCGCATACGTCTCGATCTTGAAGTCCTTGAGTTCTTCCTTGTCGCAGACAAAGACCTTGTCCACGCCATAGTGCTGCAGTTCTTCGGCTTCCTTCGTGATTTCGCTCCCGAGGAACAGCGCGTAGACTGGCTGAGAGATCTTCTCCGCAAGCTCCCGAGCCTTGCCGAGGAGTTCGTACGTCACGGGGTGGATGCGCCCCTCGACGTGGTCGACATACACGGCGATGCCGCGCCATTTGCTCTTGTCGACCGTCGGCTTCTTTTCGTCCTCGACATATTCCATCGCGCCCTTCGGGCCTTTTTTCACGCAGAGGCGGCACATGCGGCAGGCAGCCGTGAGCTCGACCTTGCCATCTTTTTCCACCATCGCGCCGAACGGGCAGATCTTGATGAACGCCTGTACGTCATCGATTTTGTCCTGATGTACAACAAGCTTTGCCATATTTCATTTCCCCCTGCTGTCAAGCCGTGAACTTCTTCTTCTTCAGGATGCGGTAGAGCTGGTCGGCCATCTCCGCACTCGTTCCTTCCAGTTTCTGCTGCACCTTGTCCGACGTCGGAGGGAAGATGCGCTGCACCTGCGTAGGGGAACCATTGAGACCGTAATGATGTTCGTCCGTGTCTTCCATGTCCTGCAGTGTGAACATCTGAATGCCGCGTTTTTCCGTCGCCTTCTTGAGCTTGTACGACGGCAGACGGGGTTGCATGATGTCCTTCTGAACCGTCAGCAGGCACGGGAACGAAACCTTGACTTCCTCGATGTCTTCCGGCATATCCATCATGACCGTGATGCCGCCAGCCTTGACCGCGCCGATTGCGCTGACATTGCAGACGCAGGGGATGCCGAGCGTCTCGGAGACTTCCGGTCCGACCTGGGCCGTGTCGCCGTCCGTCGTCTGCAGGCCGCAGAGGATGAGGTCGAACTTCCCGAACTTCTTGATGCCCTGCGAAACCGTGTAGCTCGTCGCGAGCACGTCCGCGCCACCGAACTTGCGGTCCGTGATGAGCGCGCCCTCATCAGCACCCATTGCGAATGCTTCATAGAGCACAGCCTTTGCCTGCGGCGGCCCCATTGTGAGGACGCTGACCTTTCCGCCGTACTGCTCCCGGAGCTCGAGTCCGACCTCGAGTGCGTAGAGGTCATACGGATTCATCTTGCTGTCCGCGCCATCGCGCTTCAGGACGCCGGTCACCGAATCGACTTCGACTTTGTTGGATCCAGGAACCTGTTTGATGCAAACGAGAATTTCCATAGATGGCCCTCCTAAATAATAGTTTGCTCGTTATTCATTACTCACACTTCATATTGTATACAATTTTTTCCGATTTGTCTACAAAGTGAACAAAATAACTTTTTCGGATGGAAAAATAAAGATGACGAATGGAACTTCGTGCAAAAAAAGAGGCACCTGGAAGAAACTTCCAGATGCCTCTTGTCGATTCTCTATGGTTTTATCGGATGATTCAGCCCTCGACAGCCTTCTGTGCCTTGAGGACCTTGGCTGCGATGCCCTTCATCTTCTCCGTCGAGACGGAGCAAGCCGCGATGCGGACGCCGAGCTTCAGCGGCACGGCGAAGACGAGATCCTTGTGCAGTTCGTCGCAGACCGCGCCCGGATCTTTCGCCGGCACGGAGAGGAAGAAGCCACCCTTGTACGGCAGTGCATTCAGGCCGCAGTCTTTCGCTTCCTGCATGAAGATGTCGCCGCGATGCTGGATGAGCTTGTAGAAGTCGTCGCGCTCTTTCTCGAACTGCGCGAGCGCCGTCTTGTCCTGCTGGATCTTCGTCAGGAGCGTCATGGCGCCGCGGTTGATGTTCGACCACGTCGCGCGGCTCGTGTACTTGTTGATTTCCTTGAACTCATCAATAACGGCCTTGCTCGACGACAGGCCGATCAATGCGCCCGTGCGCTGGCCGTACATCGTGTAGCCCTTCGACATCGAGAACGAGAACATGATGAGGACGTTGTCCGGAAGGCCCGCGAACTTGTCCATGAACTTGCGCGTCTCGTTTTTCTCACCTGCATAGTCGATGTAGGCGATGTCGACGAGGATGCTCATCTTCTTGCCCTGCGCCGCATACTTCTTCGTGAGGGCGAGCACGCCGTCCCAGTCCTCTTCCGTCAGGCTGAAGCCCGTCGGGTTATGTGCCGGCGTATTGATGATGACGAGCAGGCTGTCCTGCCCCTTGAGGATTTCGTCCACCTTCGCCGTATAGGCCGGGAGGTTGAAATGCTGCTGCTCGTCGAACAGCGTGTAGTTCGTGAGCTTGCAGCCGCACTCGTTGCAGATGACGTTGTACGTGCCCCAGAACCAGTCGGACGTCAGCACATAGGTGCCGCGCTCGGCGTAGTTCGCGACCGCATGGTGGATGGCACCCGTGCCGCCCGCCGTCGCGACGGAGCCGAGATAGCCCTCGGGCTTGTGGTCGGCAAACGTCAGATCAATGACGGCATCGAGGTACTCGGGCAGGCCGGAAATCGGCGCATACGCGATGATGTCTGTCATCGGAAGGGAACGGTAGACGCGCTCCATCGTCGGCAGGCAGGCGAGCTTGCCCTCGTCGTCGATCATCGTGCCGATGGTCGCGTTCGTGACCTTGTCAGCGCCGTACTTCGCCGCCGCCTCGCGGCAGGCAGCGCTCGCGCCGAAGATTGCGTCCTTCAGTCTCTTGTCCCTTGCATGTGATGCAGCCATACTATTCGTCATCTGTTGATTGCTCCTTTCGTTTCACTTTCCCTATCATACGGCAAAAAAGGACAACTGTCCATAGAAACAGGCAGATGTATACAGAATTCTTCAAAATCCTGTCACGTCGTTACCCTCTCCGACCCCTTCGGGGCCACCTCCCCCAGAGGGGAGGCTTTAATTCGTCGTCTTTTTCTTGACCTCGATGCTGACATTGACCTCGCGGTTCGTCACCGTGATGCCGTCCGGCAGCGCGAGCCTCACTGTCATCTTCTTCGTCGCGGTCAGCTTGCTGAGGTCGATGGGCTCCGTGTCGATGGCAGACAGGCTCTCGATGGTCTTGCTGTCACCCGCAATCTCGATCTTGATGGGGTCGGTGCGCACATCGCCGAGTTCGTAATTCTTCGGCAGGTTCTCCTGCAGCACGGGGTGAATCGTCACGATTTTCTTCGTAAGGCCGCGTGCGAGCGAGACCGAGACCTCCGTCGCGGACGGCACGACCTTGACGCCCTGCACCTCGCGGCCGTCGGCATTGAGCGCCGTCAGCGGCACCTGCAGGTCAAAGTCTGCGCTGTTGCCCGAGAGCCCGACATAGCCGACGACGCGCACGACGGTGTCGACGGCCGACTGCGGCCCTTCAAGCGTCACGATGGACGACGTCTGCGTGACTTTCGCAACCGTCGTGCCAGGCGCCGAAGCGCCCGTCACGATGATCTCGGCGCGCATCTGCTTCTGGATGATCTTGTCGAGATCAAACGAAACGGTTTCTGGCGCGACCTCGACGAGCTCGAAGCCCTGCGGCAGCGCCGTCTGGACTTTGTAGTCCTGTTTGCCGTCCTCGGCGCCGTCGAGATCGACATAGGCGCGGAAATCATCCGACGTCGCCGTGACGAACAGCGAACGCGGGCCGCGCACCTTGATCTTGACGCTGTCCTCGCTCTTCGTAATCTTGTACCCCTCCGGGCTGTTCACGACGGCGAGCGGCACGTTGAAGCTCCCTTCGATGGCCGGATTCTGGTCGTTCATGACGACGACCCAGAGGATGACGGCGACACAGAGCGCAAGGATTTTCGCGGGCAGGTTCCGCCGAAAAATGCTGTTGATGCGATGGATCATTTCTTTTTCCTCCAGTTCTCCACCATTTCACGGAACCCCGGCTTCATGGAGGAAAAAGCCGGTTCGAGCATCGCCTGCAGCGTCTCCTTGTCGAGGTGGCGCATGATGTGGCCGTTCTCCGCGATGGAGATTGTACCCGTTTCCTCGCTGACGACGACGATGAGCGCGTCGCACTGCTCCGAAAGGCCGATGGCCGCGCGATGGCGCGTGCCGAGCTCTGTGGAGAGTGTGCGGTTCTCCGTCAGCGGCAAGAGACACCCCGCCGCAATCAAGCGGTTGCCGCGGATGACCGCCGCGCCATCGTGGAGCGGCGTGTTCGGGATGAAGACATTGAGCAAAAACTCCGCCGTGATGAGGCCGTCGATCTGGATGCCCGTCGCGCTGATGTCATTGAGCCCCATGTTGCGCTCGATGACGAGCAGCGCGCCCGTCTTCGTCGAGGCGAGCGTCCGCACGGCGCGCACGAGCTCGTGCACGACGGAACGCGCCTGTTCGTCGTCGAGAAGCACGGCATTGCCGAGGAACCGCCCCTGCCCGAGGTGTTCGAGCGCGCGCCGCAGCTCCGGCTGGAACACGATTGGCAGTGCGACGAAAATCAGCGTGACGGTCTTCTGCAAGAGCCACGAGATGACGTGGAGCTCCATCCAGTTGCAGACGAGCGTGATGCCGAGCAGGACGAGCAGGCCCTTGACGAGCGTGATGGCGCGCGTATCCTGCAACATCTCATAGACTTTATAAAGGATGATGGCGACGATGAGGATGTCGAGGATGTCGAGCGGCCCGACGGTCGAGAGGATGCCCCGCACCTGGAACGGCACTTGCGGTAATTGGAAATCGATTGGCATACGCATCCCTCCCCTCGCGGACAAGCCATCCGGATTTCCTGAAAATCTGCACGATACCTGTATTCTAACTACTTTATTCTAGCAAAAATCTGAAAAATCCTTGTTACCATCAAAGAATTTTCGTCATAAAGAAAAATCCTAGAGGCGGATGCCCCCAGGATTTCCCAGGCTGTGCAAAAAAACGCACCTTTTATTTGACTTCGTGAACCCAGCCTTCCGGGCCTTCGATCTCGCAGAGCTGGATGCCGCGCAGCGTGTCGTAGAGCTTCTGGAGCACGGGGCCCATCTTCTCCATACCGCTGGCGATGGGGATTTCCTTGCCGTGGTCGACAACTTTGCCGACCGGGCAGATGACGGCTGCCGTGCCGCAGAGGCCGCACTCGGCGAAATCGCCGACTTCTGCAAGCTTGACCGGACGATGCTCGACCTTCATGCCGAGGTTCTTCGCGATGTCGATGAGCGAACGGCGCGTGATGGACGGCAGGATGGAATCGGACTTCGGCGTGACGAGCGTGCCGTCTTTCTTGACGAACAGGAAGTTCGCACCGCCCGTCTCCTCGACGTACGTGCGCGTTGCCGGATCGAGGAACATGTTCTCGTCAAAGCCGTTCTGGTGAGCGAGGATGTACGGATAGAGGCTCATCGCATAGTTCAGGCCGGCCTTGATGCTGCCCGTGCCGCGCGGGGCAGCGCGGTCGTAGTCGCTGGTGCAGATCGTGATCGGCTTGACGCCGTTCTTGAAATACGAGCCGACCGGCGTGCCGAAGAGGCGGAACTGATAGGCATCCGCCGGCTTGACGCCGATGACGGAGCCCGTCGCGAAGAGGTACGGACGGAGGTAGAGCGCACCGCCCGACTCGAACGGCGGAATCCAGTCTTCATTGGCGCGGACGACTTCGTCGACAGCTTCCATAAACATTTCTTCCGGCACGGGCGGCATCTCGACGCGCTTTGCGGAATCGACCATGCGCTTCGCGTTCATGTCCGGGCGGAACGTGACGACACGGCCGTCCTTCGTCTTGTACGCCTTGAGGCCCTCGAAGACCTGCTGGCAGTACTGGAGGATGCCGGCGCACTCATTGAGGACGATGTTCGCGTCCGACGTGAGGCCGCCTTTTTCCCATTTGCCATCCTTGTAATTCGCGACATAGCGCTGCGAGATCGGCTGGTAGCTGAACCCGAGGCTGTTCCAATCGATGTTGACTTTCGACATATTTCTGCCCCTTTTCTTTCACTAGAGTGATTCCATTCTATCCCCGTCCAGTGGACTTGTCAAGTTGTAAACGATGTCTTTCCCTGATTTTTCCGAAAAAAGATATTACTTACGACCATGCTGGGCGCGGCGCAGCTGGACGCGGGCCTTTGGAAGTTCTGCGAGCACGTCGGACGCCGTGAGCCCTTCGCCGAGGCGCGCAGCTGCGAGGTCGCCTGCAAGGCCGTGCAGGTAGACGCCGAGAATCGGCGCGAGGCCGCTCTCCGTCTGCTCCATGAGGCCCGCGATCGTGCCTGCGAGCACGTCGCCGCAGCCCGCCGTCGCCATGCCGGGGTTGCCCTTCGATGTGAAGAAGACCTCGCCCTGCGGGTAGGCCGCGAGCGTGCACTCGCTCTTCGCGACAATCAGGCACTGGAGGTCGGCCGCAGCGTTGCGCACGCGCTGGATGAGATTTTCGCGCAGCTCTGAGAGCTCGATGCCGAGCAGGCCCGCGAGTTCGCCGAGATGCGGCGTCAGAACCGGCACCTGCTTGCAGCGCGCGAGATCCTTGAGGTGGCCGCGGAACGCATAGATGGCATCGGCGTCGAGCACCATCGGCTTTTCGAGAAATGCTGCGATCTTGCGCACGAGCTCGCCCGCCTCCGGCGCACGGCCGAGGCCCGGCCCCATGAGCACGGCGTCATAGTTTCCCGTGAGCTCGAGGAGCGTGCCGAGTGCCTTGTCACCGCCCATGATGCCGCTCCCAGGCTTCGTTTCCGGCACGGGCACCGTCATGACCTCCGTCGTCTTCATTTCCATGAGGTCATGCAGGCTCTCAGGCACGGCGAGCGTCACGATGCCCGCGCCAGCCTTGAGCGCCGCAAGCGACGCGAGATACGCCGCGCCCGTCATGCCGCGCGACCCCGCGATGACGAGGATGCGGCCGCACATGCCCTTGTGCGCGTCAAGCGGCCGCTCAGGCAGCAGCGCCTTTGCGGCTTCGTCATCGAGCAGCGTCTGGCGGATATCATCGTCCGTCAGGAGTCCCGACGGCAGGCCGATGTCATCAACGAGCAGCTCGCCCGTGCAGGCCGCGCCCGGGCACAGGAAATGGCCGGGCTTCGGCAGGCCGAGCGTCAGAGTCTTCGCCGCCTGGATGGCGACGCTCGAAACGGCACCCGTATCCGCCATGACGCCCGACGGGATGTCGATGGAAACGACGGCTTTCCCGCTGGCGTTCACCGTCTCGATCAGGCGCAGCACAGGCTTCTTGAGCTCGCCGTGGATGCCTGTGCCGAGGATGCCGTCGACGACGACGTCGGCAAAGCGCAGGCTGACATTCAAGCGGTCCCAAGCGCGGTCCGTCGTGAGCTCGTAGATCTCGATGCCCATCTTCTCGTCCGTCGCACGATTCTTCGCCGCCGATACTGTCAGATGATCTGGGTCGTCGACGAGGAAGATCTTCACGCGCGCGCCGTCATTGACGAGATGGCGCGCGGCCGCGAACGCATCGCCGCCATTGTTGCCCGTGCCTGCGAGCACGATGACGCTCTTGCCGTCCGGCTGGCCCAAAAGCTGGCAGACGGCCTCTGCCGTGCGGTGACCGGCGTTTTCCATGAGCACGAGCTCCGGGATGCCATACGCGTCCTTCGCCTTCGCATCGATAGCGCGCATTTCTTCGACCAGAGATATTTTCATCAGGATTCTCCTTCCTTTTCGTTTCTTCCTTCCATAACACATTGGGCCGTCGCGTATTCCCGCGCATGGCTCAGCGAGAGCAGGACGCGCGTGACGCCACTGCGATCTGCGAGTGCGCGGAAATGCCCGTGGAGCGTGACCTGCGGGCAGCCGAGCGCGTCGTCGAGGATTTCCACATCCTGCATCGACCCGCCTCGGAGCCCCGTGCCGAAGGCCTTGAGCACGGCCTCCTTGCCCGCAAACCGCGCAGCAAACGAAGCTGCCTCACCCGCACCGCGCGCTTCGCAGTACGCACGCTCCGCCGCCGTGTAGACGCGCGCGCGGAAATGCTCGTTTTCGATGGCGCGCCTCACGCGGCCGATCTCGATGATGTCCGTGCCGATACCGAGCACCATAGGCTTTCACTCTCCAAAATCAGACTTCCCTATCATGATACCAAATCTCGCGGCAACAAAAAAGACCGTTGCAGAAAAAACTGCAACAGTCTTTCACTTTTCAGAAATTCGTTGTCGTGACATGCGAGCCATCCGCGACCGCAGCATTCGTCTTCTGCGGTGCCTCGCCGCCTGTCGCGGCCGGCGTCGCATCGCCGGCATTGCTGTTCGGGTTCTTGTTCGCACTGACCTCGTTCGGGTTGAAGCGCAGGTTGCGCGCAATGAGGATTTCGACGCGGCGGTTCTTCGTGCGTCCTTCCTCCGTCTTGTTGTCGGCAATCGGACGGTACTCGCTGTAGCCGATGGCGCTGAAACGCTGTGGTGCGAGCTTCGCGTTGATGGACAGCAGGTACTTCATGAAATTCAGTGCGCGCTGCGAGCTGAGTTCCCAGTTTGACGGATACTGCGCGCTGTTGATCGGGATATTGTCCGTATGGCCCGAGATGATGACGCGCTCGGGAATCGTCGCGAGGAGGCCCGCAACGACTGGGCCGATGCTCTGCGCCTGCCCGGCGAGCTCCGCCGAGCCCGACGGGAACAGCGCCTTCTCCTTGATGCGGATGAGGAGTCCGTCATCCGTCATCTCCGTCGAAAGCTGCTCCGAGAGCTCGTTCTGGTCGATGTACTGATCCATCTGCTTCTTGACCTGCTCGAGCGCCTGATTCTCCTGGATGTAGGCCGAGTTGCCGGCGTCTTCGTCCGACGGCATCTCGGCGCGGCGGCCGGGGTTCGGGCCCATCTTGTCGAAGAACGACGGGCCGCCCATGTTGAACGCCGCACTGAACGCCTGCGCCATGTCCGCCATCTTCTTCTGGTCGGTCTGCGACATCGCGAACAGGGAGATGAACAGCGCGAGCAAAAGCGTCATGAGGTCAGAATACGGCAGCAGCCAAGCCTCGCCTGCTTCTTCCTCTTTCTTGGGTCCACGTTTTTTTCGTGCCATAGATTATTTCTCCTTTACGCCTTCGCGTTCCGACTGCGGGATGAAGACCATGAGCTTTGCCTCGATGGCCGTCGGCGAATCGCCGGCCTGCAACGAGAGGATGCCCTCGATGATCATGCGCTTCTCGCTGACCTCTTCCTCCGACAGGAGCTTCAGCTTGTTCGCAAGCGGCAGGTACAGGACGTAAGCCGTGAAGATACCGAGGATCGTAGCGACGAAGGCCGCGGCGACGGCGTGGCCGAGCTTGTTGATATCATCGAGGTTGCCGAGTGCTGCAATCAGACCGACGACGGCGCCCAGAACGCCCAGCGTCGGCGCGTACGTGCCAGCCTGCGTCAGCATCGAGCGGCCAAGCGAATGGCGTTCCTGCATGACTGCGAGCTCCGCGTCGAGGACGTCGCTGACGAAGTCTGGATCCATGCCGTCGATGACCATGCCGAGGCCCGTGCGGAAGAACGGGTCGTCGATATCCGAGACCTTGTTCTCAAGTGCCAGGATGCCTTCGCGGCGGGCGATCTGCGACAACTCGACGAAGAGCCGCAGGAGCTCGCCCTTGTCATGGCCATTCGACTTGTGGAACGTCATCTTGACAATCTTCGGCAGCGTCTTGAGCTCCGACATGCGGAAGCCCGTGAACAGGCAGGAAATCGTGCCGACGATGATGATGAGGAAGGCCGCTGGGTTATTGAGTGCGGAAAGCGGCGCGCCCTTCAGGATCATGCCGACGAAGATGGCGATGAATCCCAGGATCATGCCGATGATGGTTGATGTTTCCAAAAAAAAGACCCCCTATGTCGTCCTGAAACGAAGTCTGTGATTTCCTATGGTTTCATTCCCTGTCTCCTAGATTATAACATTCCCCATAAAAAAAGAAAATCCTACCTCCCCCAGAAGAAAAAATTTTTTTCGGGGCCAGATGATAAATCTGCGTTATTTTATCATTGATGTTCCTCATTTTATGCTATAATAGTGAAAAGTGAGTGAAATCCAGACAGAAAGAAGCGATTGCATGGAATTACGTCAGCTCGAATACTTCCAGATGGCCAGCCGCCTGCGCAACATCACGCGGGCGGCCGAGCGGCTGCGCGTCTCCCAGCCGAACATCACCGTCGCCATCAAGAAGCTGGAAGCGGAACTCGGCATCCAGCTCTTCGACCGGAGCCAGAAACAGCTGGCCCTGACGCCGGAGGGTGCCGTCTTCCTCAACCGCATCGAACTCGCACTCCGCAACATCCAGGACGCCGTGCTCGAGGTCAACGACTACAAGCAGCTCCAGAAGGGCACGATCAAAATCGGCATCCCGCCGATGATGGGCGCCTACCTCTTCCCCAAAATCTTCTCGAGCTTCCAGAAGAAATACCCGCACCTCGACATCTACCTGCACGAAGAAGGATCGATGTCCATCCGCGAGCAGCTTGAACGCGACGAACTCGACTTCGGCATCATCATCCTCTCGGGCGCGTCGAACCACCTGCAACTCCTGCCGATGACGAAGAGCCAGATCGTCGCCTGCGTGCCTGAGAGCAGCCCGCTCGCGAAAAAGCCGTTCCTGACGAAGGACGACGTCGCGGCGTCGAACCTCATCATGCTGAAGGAAGGTTCGTTCCTGCGGCAGACCATCCTCGGCCGGTTCAAGGAGCAGAACCTCTCGCCGAACATCATCCTCGAATCGAACCAGGTCGTCACGATCAAAGGTCTCGTCGCGAGCGGCGTCGGCATCTCGTTCCTCCTCGACATGGTGCTCGAAGACGCGCCGGGCATCGCAGCCATCCCGCTCGAAGAACCAATCTTCGTCGATGTCGGCCTCGCGTGGAAGAAAGACCGCTACATCTCGAAGGCCGCCCAGTCCTTCATGGACTTCTGCCGCGACGCCCTGCGCGAGCGGAAGACAAAGGAACATCACCAAAAAACATCCGCAAAATAAAAATGACGCCGTGCACGAAAAATTTTTTCGCACACGGCGCCTTTTTATATGGCCAGCCGCCGCAGGCTCGCAAGCGACAGCAGAGCGGACAGGATGCCCGCGCAGAGCGGCATGTACCAGACGCCTGGGTGGCCGAGCCACGGCACAAGAAGCGTGAGGGCGGCGAGTGGGGCGAGGAGCGTGCCGACAAGCGAGAGGAAGAGCGAGACGCCCGGCTGCTCAAGCGCGGTGAAGTAGCCCGAGACGCAGACGTCCACCCATTTCACGAGGTACGACAGTGCAAAAATCGAAAGTGCTGTCAGCGACATCTCCAGGAGCGCTGTGTCGCCGGGCGCGACGAAGAAGGTCAGTGCCCACGGCCCCGCCGTCTGCAGCAGCACGAGCGCTCCGAGCGAAAGCGCGCCCGCCGCCAGCATGACGGCTTTCTGGATGCGCCGCGTCCGCGCCGCAAGGCCTGCGCCATAGCAATACGAGAGCGCGGGCTGGAGCGACGACGTGAGGCCGACGACGAGCATGCTCACGACGCTGTCAAGGTACATGACGACGGAAAACGCCGCAACGGCAAGCGTGCCGCCAAGCGAGAGAAGCACCGCATTCACGATGAGATCCATGACGGACGACGCCGTGCTGTCAAAGAAGTCTGACGAACCATTGAACGCGAGCCGCCAGAACTGCCGCAGCGGAATCTTGCCGCGCACGAAGGAGAGCTCCGTCCGCCGCGCGAGGAACGGCACAAAGCTGAACGCCGCCCCGAGGCCGATGCTGAGTGCCGTCGCGAGCGCCGCGCCTACGATGCCCCAGCCCCACGCGACGATGAAGACGTAGTCGAGCGCGATGCCCGCGAGCGCGACGCCGATGTTCAGCGCCATGCTGTAGTTCTGCCAGCCGCAGATGCGCAGGTAGTTGTCCGTCGCAAAAAAGAACATGCAGACAGGCGCGCTCGCCGCGAGGATGTAAAGATACGTCGCGGCGAGCTCGACGACGTCCGGCGCCGTGCCCATCCAGACGAGCAGCGGCTTCGTGCCGAGGAACGCGAGAATGGCGACGACGACGGAAACGACGAAAATCGCCACGAGCGAAAACGAGAAGATGCGCGACGCCTCGTGCCGCTTCCCCTCGCCGAGCCGCGTCGCAATCTGCACGGACGACCCTGCCGCGAGCATGTCGATGACGGACGTGAAGAGCAGGAACAGCGGGAAAACGAGGTTGATGGCCGCGAGTGCCGACGCGCCGAGGAAATACCCGGCGAACACGCCGTCGATGACGGAGTAGAGCGACACCGCGCCCATGCTGATGGTCGCAGGCAGCGCACAGCGCAGCAGCAGCGTTCTGAGCGGCAGACGCGCGAAATCACGGCTGTCTTGCATACAAATTTCCTTTCTAAAATCAGCCAACGCCGCTACCCTCTCCGACCCCTTCGGGGCCACCTCCCCCAAAAGCAATGTCATTAAGTTAAGGAATTCGATGTGCGTTGGCGCCCTCTGAGAGGGAGCTGTCAGCCGAATGGCTGACTGAGGGAGTCTCACAAGATGGGCGTGTGAGATATACGATTGCATCTTACGCGGGCATCGAAGAGT
>JALEZZ010000070.1 GCA_022773585.1 Selenomonas sp.
ACAACAAGATCAAGACGTTGCGCAGGCAGGCCTATGGATATCCTGACGATGAATACTTCTTCTTGAAGCTCATCGACATGAGTCGCCATTGACTCGCTGTGCATCATTCATCCCACAGAAAAAATGATTGAGCCTTAAAAATCATACTGGCAAAATGAATAGATGTTCCTTGCCGTTGCCGAAAGCACCTTATACAGATGCCTCCACCTCTGGGGGAGGTGGCGCCCGAAGGGCGACGGAGAGGGTAGTTGGGTGCTGCAGCCAGACGAAATTCGATATAATTTCTTAGCCCATCATTCCCCCACTCTTTCAGTAATCCCATCCAGCAGCACTTCAATTGCATCATCGCTGATGCGGGCGCTGGTGTCTTCTGCAAGTTTTTGTCGTAAGGCTCGGAACTGCGCGCGCGCTGCTTCGTCGCTGGCATCTTCGAGCAGCCGCAGGCCGCTGCGGGCAGCAGCAGCCATGATTTGCAGCCTCTGGAGCTGCGGCCGGCATTCCTCAAGGGTCGCATCATCGAGGTTCTGTTCGAGGGTGCTGGCATCCTCTTCGATGGCGGAAATCCTGGCGTCGAGGTCGTGGATGCGGGAGAGGGTGACGGCTTCGGGGGCACCTTGGTCGATGGCGGCGAAGAGCCCATGGGCGGCATGGCGGAATTCTGGTGCGTCGGGGCGGCCGATGTCGGCCCAGCTGTTTTTCATGTGGGTGCTGTGGTCGGCGAAGGTCTCCATGGCGGCGGCCTGTGCGCCGTATTGGTCTTCGATGGCCTGGTGCCAAGCCGTTTCAGGGTCGTAGTTTTCGGGGTCCTTTGCAAGGGCCGCACCGGTGGCGAGGGCGATTTTCGACAGTCGCTCGTGCTTCATGGGGTTGAAAAAAATGGCGGGGACGTCGCCCAAAGGCAGTTTTTCGATGGGGCCGAGGGCGAGCTTTGCTTCGTCGTAGTCGCTGACGGGGTAGTTCCACCAGAGGCCGAGCGGGCGGCCGCCGCAGAGGGCGCGGGCTTTGGCGAGGCTTTCCGCCGTGAGGCCGCCGCGCGCGACGCCGTCGCCGGTGTAGAGGACGAGGATGTCCGTGCCTTTGAGGCCGGCGGCAAATTCGCGGGTGTAGGCGGTCGGCGTCCCCTGCCCGTCCTGCATGATGTCATAGCTGTATTCCGTCGGGACGGTGATGAGGGGGTGGACGTCTGCGTGGCGGGCGCGGAGCTCAGTGTCGATAGCGCGCAGGAACGCGGCCTGTCCGGCGCCGTCGCGGCTCTGGATGTCGTCAAAGAAGATGGCGAAGTCGCGGACGCCGAGCTCGTAGAGGGCTTCGAATTTTGCGAGCATGGCGGCACGATCGGCGGCGACGGAGCCGTCAGATATGCCTGCGACGGCTGCTGCGGGAGCTCCGCCCACAGCGGCATTCGGGTCGGTCGCTCCCCCGCTCGCAACGCTGCTGCCGAGGTGCAGGTCGAGCCCTGGCGAGACGGCGAAGATGAAGCGGACGCCGTCCGCCTTTGCGGCGGCGACGAGGCGCGCGAGGTCTGAAAGCTCTGCCGCAGGATACGGCTCGCGCCATTTTTCGCGATGGTACGGATCATCTTTCGGCGCGTAGATGTAGGCGTTGAGGCCTGTTCGCCCGCAGAAAGCGAGCATGTCAAGGCGGGCGTCCTCCGTCCACGGCGTGCCGTAGAACCCCTCAATTACTCCGCGCAGAGGAACAGGAGCGGCCTCTCCCCTGCCCGTCAGCAGGAGAAAGGCCGCAAGGAAGGTCAATAGATATTTCATGCTTCCCAGTTCACCTGATTGTATTTGAGGCGGAAGAAGCGGGCGTTCGTGTCGCGGGGACGCTCGGCCCAGATGGCAAGCTGACGGAGGCCGCGGCGGAGTTCGCCTTCCGTCAGGACGGTGGCCTCGCGCTCGCTCATGTCGGGACGTTGCATGGCGTCGCGCATGTTGCCGAGGATTTCGTCGGTCATGCCTTTTTCAGCGTATTCCTTGAGAGCCTCGTAGGCTTCCTGGATGTAGTAGGACGTGGTCTTGAGGGCGTTGTCGCAAAGCCAGACAGCGAGCTTCTTGCAGGTTTCGTCGTCGAGCTGCGGGCGGATGGATTCGATGGACATGATGAGTGCCTCCCTTTGGGAAACTCAGAGTTTTTCACGGTGGCCGTACATTTTTTCATAGTAGTCCTGATAATCGCCGCTGATGATGTGCTGCCACCAGTCGCGGTTGTCGAGGTACCACTGGATGGTCTTCTGGATGCCGTCCTCGAATTTCGTCGCGGGCAGCCAGCCGAGCTCGTCATGAATCTTCGTCGGGTCGATGGCATAGCGGCGGTCGTGACCTTTGCGGTCGGCAACGTGTTCGATGAGGGATTCCGGCTTCTTGAGGGCCTGGAGGATGGTCTTGACGACATCAATGTTTTTGCGTTCGTTGTGGCCGCCGATGTTGTAGACCTCGCCGACGCGGCCCTTGCGGATGATGAGGTCGATGGCGGCGCAGTGGTCTTCGACATAGAGCCAGTCGCGGACGTTTTCGCCCGTGCCATAAACCGGGAGTTTTTTATCCGCGAGAGCGTTGATGATCATGAGCGGGATGAGTTTTTCAGGGAAATGGTAGGGGCCGTAGTTGTTGGAGCAGCGCGAAATCGTCGTCGGTAGCTGGTACGTGCGGTGATAGGCCATGACGAGGAGGTCGGCCGACGCCTTCGAAGCGCTGTAGGGGCTCGACGTGTGGAGCGGGGTCTCTTCGGTGAAGAAGAGGTCCGGGCGGTCAAGCGGCAGATCGCCATAGACTTCGTCCGTCGAAACCTGATGGTAGCGCGTGATGCCGTACTTTCGGCAGGCATCGAGGAGGACGCTCGTGCCGATGATGTTCGTCTGGAGGAAGATTTCAGGGTTTTCGATGGAGCGATCGACATGGCTCTCGGCAGCAAAGTTGACGACAATGTCAGGATGCTCGGCCTCGAAAAGGGCGTAGACGGCCTTGCGGTCAGCAATGTCGGCGCGGACGAATTTGAAGTTTTCATGCTTCTGCGCTTCTTCGAGCGTTTCGAGGTTGCCGGCATACGTGAGCTTGTCAAGACAGATCAGGCGGTCTTCGGGGTGGTTCTGGAGTTCGTAGTAGACGAAATTGCTGCCGATAAAACCGGCGCCGCCGGTGATGATGATGGTCATGGTGGTGGGTGGGTCCTTTCGTTTGAGTGTTGTTGGTTTGGTTGGTAGGCGCGAAGAAGTGTTCGTGGTCGCGGTCAGGCGAGGCTCCGCGAAGATATGTTCTTGTTCGCGGTCAGGCGGGGGCTTCGAGCCGACTCGTTCAGCGGCGAATCTTCCCTCGCGCCCAGATCAGGGCTCGATATAAACCGATGCAGTTGTTTTCAGCTCAGTTTTATCGTCTTTTTCGGCGCCGCTTCGGATGTTCACCGCTTCGCTCGCTGTCTCGAAGTCCCCGCCCTCCCGAAGCGGATGGTTGCAACGCAAAGATACCGTTTCGTGGTTCATCGGAGGCAGAGTCCCCGCCTTCTCCGAAGGTGATTGTATGCGACGCGAAGAAGGCGGTTCATTCTCACCTGTAGGGAGCGCCCGCCTTCCCGAAGAGAAGGGAGCAACGCGAAGGGCGGACGAACGTACCCATGGGGTGCGTGGGTAGTGGAGGAATTTCAACAGCTGAAAGCCTCCCCCTTTGGGGGAGGTGGCCCCGCAGGGGTCGAAGAGGGTGATGGTGCAAGAGATGTACGATTGCTGGAATCGAGAATCTCCTACGTCGCTACCCTCTCCGCCTCGTATTCACTCGGCACCTCCCCCAGAGGGGGAGGCTGGTGCGCGGGAGCTGGATGTCAACCAACCGTCCCGTCTGGGAAATCTCTCCCCCTCCCCCGCAACTGCTGCCACCCTTCCGTCCGAGACCAAATCCTCATCGCCAAATGAGGCCGTGAGGTACAATCCTGCTTCGGGAGGGCGGGGACTTCGGGACAGGGAGCGGTGCGGTGAACATCCGAGCGGCGCCGAAAGAAGCGGGAACGCCGCGCTGAAAAAAGCACTCTCGTTTTTCAGCGAGCCCTTATACGGGCGCGAGGGAAGATTCGCCGTGGAGCGAGTCGGCCCGAAGCCCCCGCCCGACCCGAGCACAATCCCTCCTTCGCGTGCACCTCCCCTTCTTTACTCCTTCGCTAACTGAATCAAATACTTCCCGTACTCATTCTTCTTCAGCGGCTCCGCCAGCTTCAGCAGCTGCTCTTTCCCAATATGTCCCATGCGGTACGCGATTTCTTCGAGGCATGCGATTTTGAGGCCCTGGCGTGCCTGGATGGTGGCGACGAAGCTGCCGGCCGCGAGGAGGCTTTCGTGCGTGCCGGTGTCGAGCCAGGCGTAGCCGCGGCGCATTTTCTGGACGCGGAGCGTGCCGCGCGAGAGGTAGGCTTTGTTGACGTCGGTGATTTCGAGCTCGCCGCGCGGCGAGGGCTTGACGGCTTTGGCGATGTCGACGATGTCTTTGTCGTAGAAATAGAGGCCCGTGACGGCGTAGTTCGAGCGCGGATGCTCAGGTTTCTCAGCGAGG
This sequence comes from Selenomonas sp., assembly GCA_022773585.1. GTDB lineage: Bacteria > Bacillota > Negativicutes > Selenomonadales > Selenomonadaceae > Selenomonas_C. The sequence continues at coordinate 4,536 of JALEZZ010000070.1, forward strand.
CTGAGAGCCCGTCCTTCTTTGTCAAATTCGACAACGCCGTAGCGCTCAGGGTCGCGGACGTAGTAGGCGAAGACGGTGGCGCCTTCATCCTGTGCGGCGGCCTGCTGCATGGATTTTGCGAGGTCGCTGCCATAGAAGATGTTGTCGCCGAGCACGAGGGCGCAGCCTTCGCCAGCGATGAAGTCCTCACCAATCAGGAATGCCTGCGCGAGGCCGTCCGGGCTCGGCTGGACGGCGTACTGGATGCTGATGCCGAGCTGGCTGCCGTCGCCGAGGAGTGCGGAGAAAAGATGCGAATCCTCAGGCGTCGTGATGATGAGGATGTCGTCGATGCCCGCGAGCATGAGGGTTGAGAGCGGGTAATAAATCATCGGCTTGTCGTAAATGGGCATGAGCTGCTTCGAGACGACGCGGGTCAGAGGATAGAGGCGCGTGCCGGAGCCGCCGGCGAGGATGATGCCTTTTTTGATCAAAGTTAGGACTCCTTTTTTTCGTGGTCGCGGAGGTTGGTTCGTGGTCGCGGTCAGGCGGGGCTTCCGCGCGGTTTCTTTCGAGGTCGCGGTCAGGCGGGGGCTTCCAACGGGATCAACGCTGACACGGCCTGAGAGGTTCAACGAATTTTGAAGCTTTGGTTCACATCGCTGTATCTCGATTTTTTCCGTTTCCTTACAGCTAAAAGATCCCTTATGGAAGTCCCCGCCTTCCCGAAGGAGAAGGTTCGCAACACGAAGGGGACATTTCGTGGTTCCCCCTGCGTGAAGTCCCCGCCTTCCCCGAAGGAAAAGTCCAAGCTCGCGAAGGGAGGGCGGAGTCCTGCCTTTACGAGGCGGGGCATGTCAGAGCACGGTGGAGCGGCTCCGGCATGCAGGAGGAAAGGGATATTTTCAAAAAGAAAGAGGCTTCTCCCATAACTGTGGGTAAGCCAGCATGAAAAAAAGAAATCACTTGCACGCTCTGCTATAGTAGAAGCTGCTAAACAAACTGCCTTCGCAAAGGAGTCCGTGCAAGTGATTTCTGCTTCTACTCTAGCCAA
>JALEZZ010000002.1 GCA_022773585.1 Selenomonas sp.
GGCCAGAGATTTGCCTGCGCCTTCCTTCAGATTCCACCTCACGATGGACACCCTTGGCGTTCGGCTATGACTTTCCCGCTGCTTGGGCAGTCTAGGGACTTTCACCCATGAGAACGCGCCCATGCCGGGCGCACTAGAAAAGAGATTCATCGGATGATGAATCTCTTTTCTTGTTCATTGTTGCTCTTTTCTGCTATAATGAACGTAGTATGTGCAGGAAAGGGTGATTGTATCATGCATATGCGACACACGAAACTACTGAACCTCGTCAACCGGGAGAAACGCATCTCGGTCGCCGCGCTGGCAAGGGAGCTCGGCGTATCAGAAGTGACCATCCGCAAAGACCTCACCATCCTCGAGCAGAAGGGGCTGCTCCGGAGGGAACACGGCTATGCGGTCATGATCACGAGCGATGATATTGCAAACCAGCTGTCATTTAATTACGAGCGAAAGCACCGCATCGCTCTGCGGGCGGCTGAGACCGTCCACAACGGCGAAACCGTCCTGATTGATTCGGGCGCCTGCTGCACGCTGCTCGCCGAAGAGCTCGCGACGAACCGCAGGGACGTGACCATCATCACGAACTCCGCCTTTCTCGCGACCTTCATCCACAAGCAGCCGAACGCGCATGTCCTCCTCCTCGGAGGAGAATACCAGAACGAATCGCAGGTGCTGGTCGGGCCGATGGTGAAGAAATGCGCTTCCGACTTCCGCGTCGACAAGATTTTCGTGAGTGCCGACGGCTTCACGGAGAGCGGCTTCATGTCCGACAACCTCATGCGCGCCGAGACCATCCATGCGCTCGCCGAACAGGCAACGCAAGTCATCGTGCTGACAGAATCCTCGACGTTCGAAGAGACCGGCGTCGTCGTCGCCTTCCCGCTCTCGGAAGTCCAGACGCTCTACACAGACGAGAACATCGACGACCGCTTCATCCAGCTCCTCCACGAAAACGACATCCACGTCTATACGGTACCGCTGGAAGAAGAAGCATAAAATAGAAAAGGGAAAACACATCAAGCAAAATAAGATTGGGAAGATGAAAGACGGGCAGCCGCTGCGATTGCATGCAGCGGCTGCCCGTCTTTCATCATGTATCCAGTTTTCAACGCTCCGTATCGAGCAGGATGTCCGATTCGAACATGCGGTTCCACGGGAACGTCACATGGAGGCTTGCAAGCGCCGGGAGCGGCGGCAGGTTCTCCTCCGCGAAGCGCGTCATGAAGCGCGACGTGCGCGTCTCGACGGCCTCACGCTTCGTATCGAGGCTGCCATAGACGCCGTCGCCACGAAGCCATGTGAGCTGGCGCGCGACCGTGCCGCGCACGTTCGCCTGATATCCCCAGTCATCGAGGTAGCGCGTCAGGAGCAGGTCGTCGACGGCCGTGTCCTTCATGCGCTTGGCGAGCATGCCGGAACCGAGCACGAAGCCCGTGCTGTTCGTCGCCGTGTTCCAGCCCGCATAGGCGCGCAGCTTGAACAGCAGGCCGCGGTCCTTGAGCTCCTGCATGACGGCATTGTCCGAGCCATTCGCATAGGCGATGTCGGCCACGCCGACAGGATAACCCTTCTGGACGTATTCCTGAACGATATCAGCGAAGTACTTCGTGCCTTCGCGCGGCGTGCCGTCATTCGCGCGGTCATTCGCTTCATACGTCTTGCCATTCGGGTTCGTGTTGACCGTCAGCACGAGGTCGGCTTTCTCAGGCGCACTGACCGCCATGCCGCCCGTCGCAGCGATGGCATCCGCGATCGAGTCCTTGATGGGCTCGTCCGAGTACGACGGCACCGTGTTCGGCCCGCGGCCCCAATTGTAGCGCACATAGACGAACGGCACTTCGCGCTCGATGTCATTGACGGCGCGCGTCAGGAGCAGCATGCCGATCTCGTCGATGCCAGCCATCGCCTGATAGCGCGTCTTGCCGAGGTCCTTGCCATAATCCGCAAGGTGGCGGCTCTCGAGATGCGTCTGCGAATACGGCGCATTGTCATCACGTCCGAGCACGAAGTAGTTGAAGTCGTTCTTCTTCGTGAGGTCGATGAGATGCTCGTTCGCCTTGAAATTCTTCGCGCGGCGCCCCATCCAATCCGCGAGGCTCTTCTTCGGAATCAGCTTCTCGAGGAACTCCGATTCCTTGCGCTCGCGGCGCGTCAGGCCCTCGACTTCAGCCTTGTCGCGCAGCACCGTGTAGCGGAAGATGTCGGCACCATAATTGCGGTAATAGCCCGGTTCCTCATGCCCCGACGCCTCGCCCGTGCGCGGCGTGCGCATGATGGAGCCGAAAACATAGAGCGGCAGTTTCGGGTTCTCCTTGCGGAACGCCGTGAAACGCTCGGCGCGCTCGAGGATTTCCTGCTCGCTGTACTCATGCTTGCGCGAGCCGACGAGGCTGCCGTAGAGCATCGAGTCCGACGAGATGACAGCCGCCTTCGCGTCCTTCGCGTTCTCGTCAAGCCACTGCCAGAGCTCGTCCGGATGGCCGAGATCCTCGCGGTTGCCGAGGATGTCATCCGGCGGCACGACGACGTCGTAACCGAGCTTCCGCACGACGTCGGCCGTCTGCTTGTCCGAAATCGGACGGTTGTCATGCGGGATGAAGATAATCTTGTCAGGGCCTGCTGGCGCCTTGTGCCGTGCGTCTGCCGTCGGCGCCATCATAAATGATGCCAGCGTCAGCAGTGCGGCGCACACAATCCACCCTTTCTTCATCAGCTGCACCTCCCTCGTTTCTTCACTCTGTTTTCTCCGTCACCATGCGGCGAAGTGCGGCCTTCACGTCATCGGGGACATGGAGCTCCGTCTCGAACAGCACGCCGCCATCCTTCGGCGTCGCGCTCTTGATTTCGACCATGTCGAGGAGCGGATGACCTTCAAACGTCGTCTGCCCGAGCCGCGATTCCGTCAGCACTTTGTGGAAATCGACCGTCACGACGTTGCGCTTGACGGTCACGGGCATGTCTTCCGGCAGGTCGATATGGCCGACCATGCGCTCGGCCATCGAAAGCGAGATGCGCGAGAAGACCCAGCTCATGAGGCCATGCTGCGGAATGTTCTTGCTGCGTACATGGTATTTGAGCAGCGACTGGTCGCCATCGTGCACGAATTCCTCAATCGTGCCCGAGAGCTCGACGGGGCCGAGCTTCTTCGTGTCGGCTGTGATGTCGAGGCGGCCGTTCTCGTGCGATTTGAGCACGACGGATGTCACAGGCGCATCATCGCCCTGTGCAGCGACCTGCTTCGCGATGGCCTCATTCATCATGTCGTCCGAGACAAAGAGCTTGCCATCTGCGATTTCCTGCAGCGTCGCATAATCCCAAGTCCCGCGCACGACCTCGATGGCCGGGCCATAGTCCTCGACGGCCTGCTGGATCTTTGCGATATCGATATTTGCAAATGCCTGCTGGAGATTCACCGGCATATCCATGAATCCGATGCCTCCTTACGACTTTGCGGCTTCCTTCTTCTCACGGATGATCTGCCAGAGGTCGCGCGCGCGGTCAAACGTCTTCGGCTCCATCGTGCGGATGTTCTGGTCGCCGATGATGCGCGAGAGATACTGCGTCGCCTTCTCGTCATCGCCGAGACGGTAGTAGATGGCACCAATCAGGTAGACGGCTGTATTATCCGTCATGTTCCCCTGCGGATAGTGCTCCTTCATGATGGACTGGTCATACATCTCGGCCGCTTTCTCCATCGCCTCGCGCTCATGCTCTTCGTCACCTGCCGCACGATAGACCCAGGCGAGATGCAGCCAGAGGCCGGCACGATGCGCGAGCGTTGCATCGATGAGGTTTGCATAGTAGAGCGCGAGCTTGTATGATGCAATCGCTTCAGGCACGCCGCGCTCCTCCGTAAATTCGAGGCCGAGCTGGCGTCCCTCTAGGAACTCCCGGATCTTCTGCTTGTGGCGCGAGGCCATCGGCGCGAGGAAATGCGCCTCATCAGCTGCGAAACCGCAGTGCTCGCAGAACCAGATGTGATAGAAATACGGATTGATGCCCTTGTAATGGACGCAGAAATCCTCGTCCGTCTTCTCTGCGATGATGCGCGACTTCAGCTTGATGATGCGCGTGCTCTCCCCGCAAATCGGGCAGGTCTTCGAAACAATGAATGTATACTCTCCCATGTAATGGACGTCTCCCTTCTGTATGTCATTTCATGGTATCATATTTTGCTTAAAAAGAAAAGAGGACTGCAGATGCAGTCCCCATCGGTTTTGAATCCTTACTTCGTCACCGCATCGAGATTGTCCTTGTCAACAATGAGCGGTGTGCAGAGGTACGACGGAACGGTGATGACGCCGTTGCTATACGTCGTGACGTCGTTGATCTCGGGCTCCGTGCCGTCGACGACAGCCTTGACCATGCGGATGATCTTCGCGACGAGCAGCGACGGATCCTTATACGTCGTCATGGCCTGTTCACCGTTCTGGATGGCTTCGAGCGCCTTATCCTCGGCATCCTGCCCCGTCGTCAGCGGCATCTTGCCGATGCCGGCGGCCTTGAGGACCTTTCGCGTGCCATCGGCGATGCCGTCATTCGGCGCGAGGATGATGTCCGGCGCACGGCCGGCGTCCGGCCCTGCGAGCAGCTTCTTCATGCGCTCTTCGGCGGTTTCCGCTTTCCAGTCCTTCGTCGTGACCTGCTCGAACGACGTCTCCTTCGACGGCACGACAATCTGCCCCTTATCAATGTAAGGCTTCAGCACATCCATCGCACCCTTGTAGAACAGATGCGCGTTGTTGTCGCCATCGTCGCCAGCGAAGATTTCCATCGTGTACGGGCCGCTGCCGGAGGCGAGGTTCAGGCTCGCCTCGATGTACTCGCCCATGCCCGTGCCGACGGCCTCATTATCAAATGTCGCATAGTACGAGACCGCGTCTGTGTTCATGACGAGGCGGTCGTAGGCGATGACGGGGATGCCCTTCTCTTTCGCCTTTGCAAGCACATCCGAAAGCTTGCCGCCGTCGACGGCGCCGACGACGAGGCAGCCCGGGTCGCTCGCAATCAGCGACTCGATCTGCGAGACCTGCTGGTCGGCCGTATCGGCAAATTCGACCGTGACCGTGAAGCCCTGCTGCTCCAATCCTTCCTTGATGGCCTGTCCGCTCTTCTGCCAGATTGCCGACGAATTGGCAAACGCCACGGCCACATTCTTGTTCTGTCCCTGCGTGCCGCCGCATCCCGCTGCCGCAAGCAGAGCAAGCACACCAAATGCGAGGAAGAGGATGAGCGTGATGGTTTTTCGTTTCATGTGATAGTTTTCCCCTTTCCTCAAATCTTGAACTTCTTTGTCGATGCCTGGAGCTCGTTTGCGACATTCGAGAGCTTGTCGCTCGCCTGCGCGATTTCGTCCATCGAGGCCGACTGCTCTTCCGTGGCCGCCGAGACGGACTCCGTCTCCGATGCCACAGCACGGCTGCTCTTGTCGATGTTCTCCATGACCTCGACGAGCGCCATCGCCTTGTCCGACGCCGTGCGCGCCTCGTCGAGAATCTTCTGCGCGCCCTGCGTGAGCCCCTCGACGGAGCCCGCAATCGTCTCGAATGCACGTCCTGCTTCGGCGACGACCGTGCGGCCGCTCTCGACGTCCGCCGTGCCCTTCTTCATGCGCTCGACCGCTGCGTCCGTATCCTTCTGGATGGCCGAGATGAGGCCCGCGATCTGCTGCGCGGCCTCGCTCGAGCCCTCGGCGAGCTTGCGCACTTCATCCGCGACAACCGAGAAACCGCGTCCCGCTTCGCCCGCGCGTGCCGCCTCGATAGCCGCATTGAGTGCGAGAAGGTTCGTCTGCTCGGCGATGTCTGCAATCGTATCGGAAATCTGACCGATTTCCGTCGAACGCTTCGCGAGCGTCGCAATTGTCTCAGCCGATTCCGTGACAGAAGCGGAAATCTCCGCCATCTGGCCGACGGCGCCGTTGATGGCGCTCTGGCCGTTCTTCGCGATAGCTGCAACTTCCTGCGTCGCCTTCGCCGTTTCCGACGCCGTCTGTTCGAAGTTCGTCATGCTCTCTGCCATGGACTGGATGTCGCCGAGTGAACGCGTCACGGCATCTCCCGTCTCGCTCGACGAGCCCGCGACATTCGTGATCGATGTCGCGACCTGCTGCGTCGCCTGCGCCGACTGGTTCGCGTTCTCCGTGAGCTGCGCCGCATACGACTGCACGTCCTCTGCCGTGCGCTGGATGTCCTGGATCAGGCCGTGCAGATGCTGGATCGTCTCGCCATAGGCCACGGTCAGGCTGCCGAGCTCGTCCTCGGTCATCGGTTCCGGCTGCACCGTGAGATCGCCTGCGGAGACCTGCTCCGAAACATCTTTCAGATAATTCACGGACTTCATGATGCCATTGCTCAGATACCAGCCCATGCCCGCTGCGAGCGCGAGCACGACGAGCACGCAGATGATCAGCGTCCACTTCGTCTGCGCATAGCGCGCCGAGGCATCGAGGCTCTCCTGATGAATGAAGTCCTTCGAGCTGTCGACGATGACGCTCATGCGGTTCGCGATGTCTTCATATTGATACGCCGATTTCTCGAGCGCTGCCATCGCGGCCTCTGCCTGCCCGCCCTTCGCCATGCTCGTGAGCTGCTCTGAGGACTTGCGGTAGCTCGTCCACTCGCTGCGCAGCTGCTGGAAATCGTCCTTACGATCCGGCGCGATGGCTGGTTCGAGCGCATCGAACGTGATGTCGATCTGCGACGCGAGGTTCTTCTCACGTCCCGCCGCATAGAGACGTTCCGTCAGCTTCTTTGACGTCACGACGGCGTACTCCTGCTGGCGGTACTCCGAAAGCGTACCCTTTGCCTCCATGCCCCGCATGACGCTCGCAAGATGTTCCGTCGCGATGCGCAGAGCGCCGTTGTTGATCTGATGAAGGCTGTATCCCGCATAGAGGCTCGCGGCGAAGAAAATCGCCAGCACGACGCCGAACACGAGAATCAGCTTCTTCCGGATGGTCAAGTTGTCCAAAGTGATGATTCCCCCTCACAAAAAATCTTTTATTTTCCCTTTTCCCTTGCGTTTTTCTATTTTACCACAACTATGGCTTTCTTTCAAAATCAAGGCAACGTTTCCTGCAAAGAAAAAGCGCATTTGCAGGAGATTGACTGCAAATGCGCTAATTTGATCAAATAAAAGAATCCCAATTTGCCGTACTATAGACAAACCTCGGAAGCATCCTTTCTCGGACGGCCGCGTGGCCGTTCGGGCTTCGTGATGACATCTTGATTTTTCTTTGGACGACCGCGCTTCTTCTTTTCTGGTTGAGGAATCGGTTGAGACAAGCCAAGACGCTCAAGCTCATCGAATTCCAGTTTCAGCGTATGCACCCATCCGTCATCATCTGTCCTGGGATGCTCTGGCGCTTCGATTTTCCGCCAGACTTCATTCAGGTCTTCCATGAGCTCGCCATAGGTCATTTCCTTTAGCAAGCCGCAATCTCTCGCTTTTGCGAGCATGCGGCAGGTCATAACCGTTGAAAGAAAATTCACGAACTCCGATCCGATGACCGTGAAATCGCCCTGCGCGCCCGTTCTGTCAAGGCATTCATCGCTCTTGTAGCGACGGAATACCAGTTCCAGCTTCCACCTGTCGTCATAACACTGATAAGCGGTTTCTGGTGGCATGTCGCGGTCGGATTCCAAGACCATCACGCCGAAGGTCTCGCGTTTGTGCTCGTATTTGGCTGGATCGAAGCCGTCATGAAGCTTGGCCTTGTTGAGAAAGGCTGCTTCCTCCGACGCATACAGGCTGGCATCCTTGAATGCGTAGAGGAAATGCCCGCCTTTGATCTTGGCTTTCTTGTACAGCACGCGCTTCTCAATGCCGCAGAGCACGCCTTCGAAATCCAGCATGTGGTTGTTGGCGATGCGCACGTCGTTGCGCTTGATTGGCGTGAGGAAATGGAGGTTGGGGCGGTTTTCCAGTTCCGCCTTGATCTTGCTCGGCGGAAAGCCCTTGTCAGCGACAATGATGCCGTTTCGGATGTCGTTGTCCTTGATGAAGGCCGGATACGAAGATGCGTCGATGCTGTTTCCAGGGAAGACTTCCGCGCAGACCGGTTCCATGAGCTCGATGTCATAGGCGTAGAGCACGGACACCTCCCTGCGGCCTTTCACGCGGCCCTTGTATGAGAAGCGTGAAAGGTCGTTGACGGTGCTCGTATCCTGCTTCAACGTCCCGTCAATGGCGACATGGTGCTCCGCAGCGGTGGCAGCAATCCGCCTGTCGTAAAATTTCTTGCGTCTCTGGCCATCTTGCCCGAGCGTCTGCAGTAACTTGGAGACCGTATTCGGAGATAGTGCAGCGCCTGGATAGAACTTGCTGATGAAGGATTTCGCGTATTGAGCTGCCATTCTGGAGTTCGTCACGGACGGCCGGATCACCCTGAGGGAGGCGATGGACATGATGGAAAAGGCTTCCTCCGGCTGGTACACGGCCAGCAGGTCTTGGAGCAAGTCCTGCGAGACCGAATGGACGAAGGCTGACGATCCGTAAGACAGCATGGTCGGTTTCGATAATGCTTCTACGTCGTGAATCGGCACATACTGATGGTTGACGATATGGCCTATGACCTTACCGTTTCGCGGCTTGGGATTGCCGCCAGGAACATATGTGATACCGGCACGTTCGCGAACAGGATACTGGTTCGGGCCGGGCCTTCCGTTGTTCTCGACGACGGTATTTTTCGGTCTGGCAACCGCACGAATGATGGCAGGAACCTTCATCTGGGATCCCTCCTTATATATAGTACTATTATATCATTTACAGTACTATATATAAAGGCTTTTCAGACCTATTTTGCAATAATCTTTGGCAGAAGAGAACTGCAAGTTGCCGAATTTCAAGGAATCTGCGCAATCGTATCCCGAGGATTTTTCAGAATGCCGATTTTACGAGCTTCGTTATAGTCCGGTAAATTGGGGAAGTTTTAATCAAATATGATGGATGTTTCAACCGCGGCCGTACTCTTCCACCATCGCCCGAATCTTCTTCGGATCGAGCAAGATTTGGTAGTCAGGCTTCAGGCACCACTTCCAGTTGAGGCCGACCGTGCCCGGCGTGTTCATGCGGGCGCGGCTGTCGAGGCCCAGGAGATCCTGCATCGGCACGATGGCGAGACGCGCGCGCGAGGCGTAGGCAAAGCGGATGAGCTTTGCTGCGACGTCTTTCGGGTTCTCGCGGTCGGCACCGATGAGCTGCGCGACGCCTGCACGCGTGGCATCATTGATGTCGCTCATGTACCAGCCGACCGTCGTGTTGTTGTCATGCGTGCCCGTGTAGATGACGCTGTTCTCCGGCGCGACGAAGCCGAGGCGGCCGCGCTCGTTGAAGTAAAGCGTGAAGTGCAGGACTTTCATGCCTGGGAAGCCGCAGTCATCGCGGAGCTTCTCGACACCATCCGTGATAATGCCGAGGTCTTCGGCCACGACCGGGAGCGAGCCGAGCGCCGCTTTCACAGCATCGAAGAACGGCTTGCCCGGCCCCGGCATCCAGCGGCCGTTGATGGCCGTCTTCGCCTTGCCGTCGATTTCCCAGTACGCTTCAAAGCCGCGGAAATGGTCGATGCGCACGATGTCGACGAGCTTGTAGAGCTTGCGGAAGCGCGCAATCCACCAGGCGTAGTGCTCTTCCTGCATGGCATCCCAGTCATACTGCGGGTTGCCCCAGAGCTGGCCCGTCGCGCTGAAGTAATCAGGCGGAACACCCGCGACGGTCTTGGCCGTGCCGTCGGGATTGAGGTCAAAGAGATCCTGATGGCTCCAGACATCGGCGCTGTCGCCCGAGATGAAGATCGGCATGTCGCCGAGGATGCGGATGCCCTTCTCTTTCGCATAGTCGTGGAGACGCGTCCACTGCGCGTCAAACAGGAACTGCAGGAACTTCTGGAAGCCGACATGTTCTTCGAGACGATCCGCGAGCTGCGCGAGCGCCTTTTTCTCGCGGCGCTTGACGGCGTCCGGCCATTTCGTCCATTCCTTATGTTTGAAGTCATTCTTCGCAGCCATGAAGAGCGCGAAGTCATCGAGCCAGGCTTTCTCGCGGTCGCAGAAGACGAGGTACTCCGGCAGCTGCTCGCCGCCCGCTTTGCGGAAGTGCTCGTAAGCCTTTTTGAGTGCCTTGTGCTTGAACGTCCAGACGCGCGTGAAATCGACAAACGAGCTGCCAGCCGGGAACAGCACTTTGACGTCAGCGGCCTGCAGCCATCCACGGTCGACGAGGTCGTCGAGATCGATGAGCAGAGGATTGCCAGCAAATGCCGAAGGCGACTGGTACGGCGAGTATCCGAAATCGACGGGGCCGAGCGGCAGAATCTGCCAGACGTGCTGGCCCGCCGCCGCGAGGAAGTCGACGAACTTGTACGCTTCCTTGCCGAGGTCGCCGATGCCGTATTTCGACGGCAGCGACGTCGGATGCAGCAGCACGCCTGCCTCGCGTGCGTATTTCTGCGGCGCATGTTCTTCGCGCAGCAGCACGCCCGTGAGCGACGGGATGCGCACGGTCACTTCGCCGCGCACGACGTCGTAACGGTGCTCGGGATGGAACACGTCAACAAACGTGCCGCCCGCAAAATCACCGACCTGCACGGTGAGTGACTGCTCTTCTGAGCGATGGCGGTTGAATGCCGCAATATAGACATCATTTTCCGCTTTTGCACCAAAGACGTCATGGCCGCCACGGATGACGCGCGCGAATGCGAGCAGGTCGCCGTCGCCATAGAGCGGCAACAGCTCGCCCGTCTGAAGCGCGACGTGCTCGTTGCGCTCCTTGATATACGCCTTGTAATGGTCGCGCACGTAGGTGTCTGTCTCATCCCATTTGTATGGGCGGCGGTTGTACGGGTCTTTGAAGCCCTGCATGGCAATCTCGTCGCCATAGTAAACACATGGCGCCCCCGGATACGTCATCTGGAACAGCGCCGCCATCAGGAGGCGTGCGAGGCCGAGGTTGTAGTGATCCTCGTCCATGCGGTAACGCGACTGCTCGATGGCCGGCATGCCGTCATAGTACGGCGCTTCGCCGAGGAACGTGACGGCGCGCACGATGTCATGGCTGCCGATCAGGTTCATCATGACGTAAAAATTTTCTTTCGGGTAGTTCTCGCGCAGGCTCTCCATGCGGCGCATCGCGAGACCTCCGTCGATGTAACCCATGAGGAAATCGAAGAGATGCTGCCTGAGCGGATAGTTCATCGCCGAATCCATCTCGTGGCCGCAGAGGTATTCGCGCTGCTGGCCGTAGGCGACTTTGTGCGACGCATCCTCCCAGACCTCGCCAATCATCAGCGCATCGGGATCCGCCGCCTTGAGCTCCTTGTAGAACGCCTGCGAGAACGCCGCCGGCAGTTCGTCGATGACGTCGAGACGCCAGCCGCTGATGCCCTCGCCGAGCCAGTGATGGAGCACGCTGTCCTTGCCGCGGATGATGAAGTCCATATACGAGGGCGTTGTCTCCTTGACATCGGGGAGCGTGCTGAAATTCCACCAGCTCTCGTAATCATTCGGGAAATTGCGGAAATTGTACCATTCATAGTACGGCGAATTCTTCGACTGATAGGCGCCGACCGTATCGTACTGCCCCATGCGGTTGAAGTACCGGCTGTTGCTGCCCGTATGGCTGAAGACGCCGTCGAGGATGATGTGCATCCCCATCTGCTTCGCAGCATCGACGAGATGCTTGAAGTCGTCATTCGTGCCGAGAATCGGGTCGATCTTGAGATAGTCGCCCGTATCGTAATGATGATTGCTTTCCGACTCGAAGACCGGATTCAGATAAATCGTGTCGATGCCGAGGTCTTTGAGATACGGCAGTTTCGACTCGATGCCGCGCAGGTTGCCGCCGAAGAAATCATAGGCAACAATTTCCTTCGTATCGGGATCCTTGTAATAGCAGGGATCGTCCTGCCACGAGGCATGGAACACGGCGCCGCGCTTCTCGATGAGCTTGTCGCCCACACGGCAGAAGCGGTCAGGGAAAATCTGGTACATGACAGCATGCTTCGCCCAGTCCGGCGTCTTCGCGCCAGCATCGTAGACCGTGATCTGATATGAAGGCGGAGCCTGATCGTAGAGTTCGCCGACGCCGCCGAGCTGCTCGGGATTGTTGCCGTAGAACTTCGTGCCCGTCACCGTCGTGATGATGAAATAATACCAGACAAGGCAGCCGGATTCCGGCAGCTGGATCTTTCCCTTGTAGAACTTTTCCTCCGCTCCCATGTCGTCTGCCGTCGCGAGCGGATAGAGCTTCTCGCCCTGCCCTTCGCGCCAGATGCGCAGGAGCACCTGACGAATGTCTTCCTTCGTCTTCAGCGTGATGCCGATCTCGAGCGTGCTGCCCGCTTCCGCCGCGCCGATGGTGGAACGATAGTAGATGTTTTGTGAATCATGCTTCACCTGACCTCGTTCGATCATATCTCATTCTCCTTCTCCATTTGAATCCCCTCCGCCGCATCCTTTCGGCGGAAGATTTGTTCAAATGCCATGCCAGAAAAAGGGCCCGGCAGAGATTTGCCGGGCCCTGACCTGGCAGCAAAACTTACTTGGTCAGCTCTTCGTAAAGTGCTTCATATTCCTTGGCAGAGTTCTTCCAGCTGAAATCCGAATGGACGGCGTTCTCCTGGATTCTGTGCCAGATTTCATAGTTTTCATACGAGCTCAGTGCCCGCTTCAGCGCGTACATCATCTCGTGTGCGTTGTAGTTCTCGAACGTGAAGCCGTTGCCCTCGCCCGTGTACTTGTCGTACTGCGTGACCGTATCCCTGAGGCCGCCCGTAAGGCGGACGACCGGAATCGTGCCATAGCGCAGTGCGATGAGCTGGCCGATGCCGCACGGCTCATAGTTCGACGGCATCAGGAAGATGTCAGCCGACGCATAGATGCGGTGCGCGAGCTCATTCGAGAAATAGATGTTCGTCGAGACCTTCTTCGGGAAGCGCCATGCGAGGCCCTTGAGCCAGTCCTCATAACGCTTCTCGCCCGTGCCGAGCACGACGAGCTGGATGTTCTCGTGCTGGAGGATTTCGTCCATCATGCGCACGACGAGATCCATGCCTTTCGGCTCGACGAGGCGCGAGACAATGGCCACGAGCGGGACGTTGCGGTTGACCGGCAGGCCGAGCTTGTTCTGGAGCTCTGTCTTATTGTCGCGCTTGCGGTCGAGCGTCGTGTCGTCATAGTTCTTGAAGATCATCTTGTCCGTCGCCGGGTTGTAGGCGTCGTAGTCGATGCCGTTCACGATGCCCGTAAGGTCGTCCTGGCGGGCGCGCAGCAGACCGTCGAGATGCTCGCCGAAGTACGGATACTGGATCTCGTTGGCGTACGTGCGCGAAACCGTCGTGACATGGTCAGCATAGATGATGCCGCCCTTCATGAAGTTCACGGCATCGTAGAACTCGAGGTCGCCGTTGTTGAAATACTTCCAGTCGAGGCCAAGGACGTCGCTCATGACATCCTTCGGGAAGACGCCCTGATACTTGAGGTTGTGGATTGTGTAGACCGTCTTGATCTTTTCATAGCGCTCGTCGCCCATGTGCTCGAGCTTCAGGAACACATTGACGAGACCCGCATGCCAGTCGTTCGTGTTGATGACGTCCGGCCAGAAATCCATGGCCGGCAGCAGGTTCAGCACGGCGCGGCAGAAGAACGAGAAACGCTCCGCATCATCATCGTAGCCATAGAAGCCTTCACGGTCGAAGTATTCCTGGTTGTCCACGAAATAATACGTGACGCCGTCGAGTTCGTACTTGTCGAGGCCGACGTACTTCGAGCGCCATGCCACATTGAGCTCGCCGTCATAGACGTGCTCCATGTTGTCGCGGTACTCTGCGGGAATCTTGCCGAACTTCGGCATGATGACCCGGACGTCCACGCCATCTTCTTTGAGTGCTTTCGGCAGCGACCCTGCCACATCGGCAAGTCCGCCGGTCTTGGCAAAGGGAACTGCCTCAGCTGCTACATACAATACTTTCATACCCATACCCGCACATCCTCCTCAGAAAAACTCTTGTGATTTCCATTTTGCAATCATTCGTTGGCGACTTTCGTCGCCGCTTTCTTCCGAGTCGTCCGCGTCGTGCTCTTGCGGGCGGTCGTCTTTTTTGTCGCCTGGCGGCGCTTTTTCGGCGCAGCCTCGGTATCTGCCTTCTTGGCCGTCGTCTTATGCGTGCGCGTCGTCTTCTTGGCGGCAGGCTTCTTTTCCGTCGCCGTTTTCTTGGCCGTCGTCCTCTTGGCCGTCGTCTTCTTGGCCGGAGCCTTGGCAGCTGCGGCCTCCGTCTCGGCAGAGGCTTCTTCCTGCACTGGCTTCTCGATGTCGAGCGGCTCTTCCTTTTCGTCATCCTTGCGGCCGGACGCAGCCGTGCCGCGCAGGCGCAGGTAGACCGTCGCGAGCGGTGGAACCGTCAGGCGGATGGACTGCTCGCGGCTGTGCCACGGCACATCCTCGCTCTGGATGTCGCCATTCTTGACGCCGCTGCCGCCGAATGCCTCGTCATCGCTGTTGAAGACTTCGTAGTAGACACCCTTCTTCGGCACGCCGATGCGGTAGTCGTGACGCACCTCCGGCGTGAAGTTGCAGAGAGCGATGATGAAGTCCTCCCCATCCTTCGCCTTGCGGACGAAAGAGATGACGCTGTTCTCGTTGTCATCAGGATCGATCCACTGGAAGCCGTTCCAATCGAAATCGACCTCCCAGAAGACCTTGTTCTCACAGTAGAACTTGTTGAGCGCACGGCTGTACTCGAGCAGCTTCGTATGCATCGGATACTTCTGCACGAGATGCCAGTCGAGGCTGTCGTCATACTTCCACTCGATGAACTGGCCGAACTCGCCGCCCATGAACAGGAGCTTCTTGCCTGGATGGGCCATCCAATAGCCGAAGAACGCACGGAGATTTGCGAACTTCTGCCAGTAGTCGCCCGGCATCTTGCTGATGAGCGAGCACTTGCCATGCACGACCTCATCATGCGAGAGCGGCAGCACGAAATTTTCGCTGAACGCATACATGAACGAGAACGTGACCTTGTCGTGGTTCCATTTGCGGTAGATGGGGTCGAGGCTCATGTACTTGAGCATATCGTTCATCCAGCCCATGTTCCACTTGTAGTTGAAGCCCATGCCGCCCATGTAGACCGGCTTCGAAATCAACGGCCAGGCCGTCGATTCCTCGGCAATCATGAGCGCCTGTGGATGATACTTGAAAATGGTTTCGTTGAGCTTCTTCAGGAAGTCCATCGCTTCGAGGTTGCCTGTGTCGCCGTACTTGTTTGGCGTCCACTCGCCATCCTTGCGGCCATAGTTCAGGTACAGCATGTTCGCGACTGCGTCGATGCGCAGGCCGTCGATATGGAATTCCTCGAACCAGAACAGGGCGTTCGAAATCAGGAAGCTCTGCACTTCCGTGCGGCCGTAGTCGAAGTTCGTCGTGCCCCATTCCCAGTTCTCGGCACGCTGCTCGTTATCCGACTCGTAGAGCGTTCCGCCATCGAAATGACGGAGGCCCTGCTCGTCTTTGCAGAAATGACCAGGCACCCAGTCCATGATGATGCCAAGGCCGGCGGCATGCGCCTTGTCAATGAGATAGCGGAAATCGTCAGGGCTCCCATAGCGGCTCGTGACGGCATAGTATCCTGTCGCCTGATAGCCCCACGACCCATCGAACGGATGCTCGCAGAGCGGCATGAACTCGATGTGCGTGTAATGCATCTTCGCGCAGTAATCGACGAGCTGGTCGGCGAGTTCGCGATACGAGAGGTACTCGCCATCCATCGTGCGGCGCCAGGAACCAGCGTGCACTTCATACGTCAGCATCGGGCGCTCATAGCTCGATTCCTTCGCCTTCTTGTCCTGCCAGGCTTTGTCCTGCCAATCATAATGCGAGAGGTCATAGAGTCTAGACGCCGTGTTCGGCTTCTTTTCGGCATAGAATCCATACGGGTCCGCCTTCATGATGTGTGGGCCGCCCCATTGCGGCTCGATAGCGTACTTGTAGATGTCGCCTTCCTTGAGCCCCTCGATGAAGCACTCCCAGATCTCACCGTCGCGGATGCGAATCATCGGGTCGACGCGCGTATCCCAGCTGTTGAAATCGCCGACAACGCTGACGGACTTCGCATGCGGCGCCCAGACGGCAAACCGAACCCCTTTTTTGCCATCCTGCTCGACGAAGTGTGCACCGAGCATCTCATACGCATGATAGTTCGTTCCCTGGTGGAACAGATACAAATCGAATTCACTCAAATCCGACGTTTTCATGAGAACCCCCCTCAAAGTTCTGCTTTCCCCTGATGGTAACTTCTTCTTCCTATCAATCCATTTTCTGTTGTGTGCTGGATCACCCGATCATGACCGGCTTGACCTGCCAGATCTCCTTCGCGTACTCGTCAATCGTGCGATCCGAAGAGAAGATGCCGGAGTTCGCAATATTGACAGCACAGCTGCGGAGCCAGTGGAAGTGGTCTTTGTAGCGGCGATAGATTTCCCGATGTGCCTCAGCATAAGCGTTGAAATCCTTCAGGATGAAGAACTCGTCGTTCTGATGCACGAGGTAGTCAAAGAGCGAATGGAAATCGCCATACGTGCCGTCGGTCAGCTGGTTGACGACTGCGCGGACGTCTTCATTGTTGTTGTACTCGTCCCAGGCCGAATAGCCGCCATTTGCATAGTAGTCGAGGACTTCTTCTGCTTTGAGGCCGAAGATGACGATGTGCTCGTCGCTGCCGACCGCGTCACGCATCTCGACGTTCGCGCCGTCGAGCGTGCCGATCGTGATGGCGCCGTTCATCATGAACTTCATGTTGCCCGTGCCGGAAGCCTCTTTCGACGCCGTCGAAATCTGCTCGGAGACATCGGCCGCTGGATAGACGATTTCGCCGATGGACACGCCGAAGTTCTCGATATAGACGACCTTGAGCATCTTGTTCGTCTCAGGGTCATTGTTGACTTTCTCGGCCACCGCATTGATGAGGCGGATGGTCTCTTTCGCGATGTAGTAGCCCGGTGCCGCCTTGCCGCCGAAGAAGTACGTCGTCGGCTCCATCATGAAGTCCTTGTCATGCGCCTTCAAGTGGTTGTACTGGTACATGATGTGCAGGATGTTCATGAGCTGGCGCTTGTACGAATGGATGCGCTTGACCTGGATATCGAAAATCGTATCCGAATCGACGTCGATGCCGTTGTGCTTCTTGACGTATTCCGCGAGCGCCGTCTTGCGAATCTTCTTGACCCGGTCGAGCTCGGCGAGGACGGGCTTGTCATTGATGGCGTCATTGAAGAGGTCGAGCTGCTCCGGATGACGGTGCCAGCGACGGCTGCCGATCGTCTTGTCGAGGAGCTCCATGAGCTCCGGGTTCGCGCCCATGAGCCAGCGGCGATGCGTGATGCCGTTCGTCTTGTTGTTGAAGAGGCGTGGATTGTACTCGTAGAACGGGTGCAGCGTCGTCGATTTCAGGATGCCCGTATGAATCTTTGCGACACCGTTGACACTGTGGCTGCCGACAATAGCGAGGCGCGCCATGTGCACCATGCCGTCTTGGATGATTGAGAGCTCATGCACGCGGCCTTCGTCGCCCGGATAGCGGTCGCGCACTTCCTCGACCCAGCGGCGGTTGATTTCATCAATAATCATGTAGACGCGCGGCAGCAGCGGCTGGAACATGTCAATCGGCCACTTCTCGAGCGCCTCCGGCATAATCGTGTGGTTCGTGTATGCCATCGTATTCTTCGTGATGGCCCAGGCTTCATTCCATTCGAAGCCTTCTTCATCGACGAGGATGCGCATGAGCTCGGCCACGCAGAGAGCAGGATGCGTATCGTTGATATGGATGGCGATTTTCTTGGAGAAATCGTGGAGGTTCATGCCCGTCTTCTTGTAGTGGCGGACGATGCTCTGAACACCGGCCGAGACGAGGAAGTACTCCTGAATCAGGCGCATGCGGCGGCCGTCATACGTGCTGTCATCAGGATACAGGAACTCCGTGATGCTCTCGACGAACTGGCGGTACTCGTTCTTGCGGCGCATTTCGTCCTGCGAAAGGCGGCCGTAATCCGAGAAGTCGCGGTTGACCTCGGCGTTCCAGAGGCGCAGCGTGTTGACCGTGTTGTTGTGATAGCCGACAATCGGCACATCATACGGCACAGCCATGACCGTCATCGGATTTTCGTAGACGAGCTTGAGACTGCCGTCTTCCATCTTCTTCATGTAGGCATTGCCGTTGAACTTGACGTCGATGGCCTTGTCCGGCTTGCGGTACTCCCAGGCAAAACCGTTCTTGAGCCAGTTGTCCGGAATCTCGACCTGGTTGCCGTCGACAATCTTCTGCTCGAACAGACCGTACTGGTAGCGGATGCTGCAGCCGTGACCCGGCAGACGATGCGCTGCCATCGAGTCGATGAAGCAGGCAGCGAGACGGCCGAGGCCGCCGTTGCCGAGGCCCGCATCCGGCTCTTCCTCATACGTATCCGACAGATTGATGCCGAGGCCGTCGAGGACGTCCTCCACAGCATCCTCGATGCCGAGGTTGATGAGGTTCGACTTCAGCAGGCGTCCGAGCAAGAACTCGATGGAGAAGTAATAGATCTGCTTTTCCTGGCGCTGCATGTAGGCGCTGTTCGTCTTGATCCAGTTCTCCGTGATGAACTGCTTCGCCGTCGCAGCGACCGTCTGGTAGACCTCATTCTTCGTCAGCTCGTGAATCTCGCGGCCCCACATGACATGGGCGGTGTTGACGAAACGCAGGCGCAACGATTCCTTCAGCGCCTCATATTCCCGGTCTCTTTTGATATCCTTTTTCTCCCTTGCCAAATGTAACACTCCCCACTTGAACAATAACTGAAACACAGAAGGCCGCCCGGAACCCGATTCCAAGCGGTCCTCGTATTCAGATTACCACATTTTTGGCAACAATCAAAGGATAATTTGGGGCTCCTTTGAGCCACTTATCCTTGGAGATCGTCACATTCTTGTCGCAGATGACATTCTCGACGAGAGAGCCTTCCTCGATATCGCTCTTCTGCATGATGATCGAGTTCTTGATCTTGACGTCTTTGCCGACCGTGACCCCGCGGAACAGGATGCTGTTCTCAACCTGGCCGCGGATGATGCAGCCATTGGCGATCAAGCTGTTCTTGACATCCGCCGTCTCCTTGTACTGCACAGGAACAGCATCCTTGACCTTCGTGTAGATGCTGTTCTCGCCCATGAAGAGCTCCTGCCAGACTTCTGGCTGCAGGATGTCCATGTTCGCCTTGTAGTAGGCGGCCGTCGAATCGATGTGTGCGACATAGCCGTCATGCTCGTACGCGTAAATCGTGTACTCGTTCGCGCGGCGGATGATGCCGTCCATCAGGAGATCCTGTCCGCCGTGTTCGTACGTGTAGCGCACGAGCTCGACGAAGACTTTCTTCTCCATCAAGTAGATGCTCATCGAGACTTTCGAACCATCATAGATGGCCGGCTTCTCCGAGATGTCCTCGACGAGGCCGTTGTCTGCGGTCTCGAGCACGACGTTCTTGCCGACGGACTCTTCGTCTGCCGTATGGTAGACCATCGTGATGTCAGCACCCGTATTCTGGTGGAACATCAGGATCGGGTTGAAATCCATGTTGTAAACGAAGCTGCCGCGTGCGAGAAGCACGTACTTCTGCGTGCTGTGCTCGATGAAGTCGAGGTTGTGATAGAAATTCTTGAGATCGCCCTTGCGGAGGTCTTCCTCATCCTTCGAGTACGGCAGGTAGAACAGGCCGTCGTGGCGGCGCGCGAGATCCCAATCCTTGCCGGAGCGCAGATGGTCGAGCACGGAACGCGGCTCGTCCGGCAGCATGATGCCGACGTTCTGGATGCCGGAATTCACCATGCTGGAAAGCGCGAAGTCGATGAGGCGGTAGCGCCCCGCGAACGGGATCGACTCGACAGCGCGCTTCTCCGCGAGTTCGCGAATGAGGCTCTTCTTTTCCTGAAGGTCGACGATACCCATGACAGTTTTCAATGTATTCACCCCGTTTGAATATCAAGATTCCAGATTGGATGAAAGACAAATCAGCCCGCTTGCTTGGAGCCAGCCGCCGGCAGGACGTTCTCGCCCTCGGCAACGACCGTGATTGCACCTTTCGCGCCCTCGACACGGGCCTCCGGAGCGATGTCGCAGTTCTGCGCAACGATGGCATAATCGACGACAGCGCCTTCACCGATGACCGTCGACGGCATGACGACGGAATTCGTGACCTTTGCGCCCTTGCCGATGCGCACGCCCGGGAAAATGACGGAATTCTCAACTTCACCGAGCACCATCGAGCCTTCCGAGACCATCGAATTCTTGATCTTGGCATCCGGGCCGACGTAGTGCGGCGGCATGGACGGGTTCGACGAATAAATCTTCCAGTCGCCATTCAGCTCGAACGGAGGCTCGTCCTGCAGGAGATCCATATTTGCCTGCCAGAGGCTCTCGATCGTGCCGACATCCTTCCAATAGCCTTCGAATGCATACGAGAACAGGCGCGCCTTGTCCGCCAGCATCTTCGGAATGATGTTCTTGCCGAAGTCATGCGCCGACGTCTCATCCTTTGCATCGTCTTCCAGGTACTTCTTGAGGAAGCTCTTGTTGAAGACGTAGATGCCCATGGAAGCGAGATTGGATTTCGGCTTCGCCGGTTTCTCCTCGAATTCTTCGATGCGGCCCGTCTTGTCGGTGTTCATGATGCCGAAGCGCGGAGCTTCTTCCCAAGGCACCTGGATGACACCGATCGTCGCATCCGCTTTGTTCTTCTTGTGCGCCTCGAGCATCCACGAATAATCCATCGTGTAGATGTGGTCGCCCGAAAGAATCAGCACATACTCAGGATCTGCGAGGTCGATGAAATTAAGATTCTGATAGATGGCATCCGCCGTGCCGCGGTACCAGTCCGCACCCTTCTCGCGCGCATACGGCGGCAGGATGAAGACGCCGCCATCCTTCGTATCGAGATCCCACGAGCTGCCCGATGCGAGGTAGTTGTGGAGCTCGAGCGGACGATACTGCGTCAGCACGCCGACCTTCTCGATGCCGGAATTCGCGCAATTCGAAAGCGGAAAATCAATGATGCGGTATTTGCCGCCGAACGGCACCGCCGGTTTCGCGATGTTCTTCGTGAGAGCACCGAGGCGGCTTCCCTGGCCGCCCGCCAAGATCATGGCCAAGCATTCTGTCTTTCTCATAAGTATAACCCCCCTGGATGTCTGGCGAGCCGGAAGGCCCCTATTCCTCCCGCGTTCCCTGTCCCAAAAGACAACCAACGCTATAACATATTTCGTTCGCAAAAGGAAAAGAAAAATATCTCATTTGATTTTTCTGTCAATTTCGCCATTCATCGCGGCAGTTGCACGCCTGCCGCTCCGGATGGCCTGACCTTTTGTTGACCTCTTGCAATCCTTATACTGAAAAGATTCTACATTCGGAAACAAAGTCCTTCTTCTATTTCAATTTTTTCTTCTTTTTCCCATCTTTTTTGAAAATGTAGTACAATAGAAGAAAAACGCACATCCCATCGAAAACCATCCCAGAAGAAAGGAGCTTTTTTATGGAATTGAAAGCCTTCAAACGAAGGGCGCGCCGCTTCGCTGCCGCTGCCTGCGCCCTGCTGCTCCCCGCCGCTGTCCTCTTCACCGCGCCGCAGATGGCTGCCGCCGATCCCGTGAAGCCCGTCGTCACAGCCGACGCGAAAACGTATGACGAAAACACGGGCTGCTACCACCTCCAGGGCAACGTCACCGTCACGTCAGGCGATCGCGTGGCACGCATGGACGACGCGCAGGTCAGCGCAACGAATCTCGAAATCTGGGGACAGGGCAACGTCTCGCTCCAGAAGGGCGACGAGCTCGTCTTCACGGCTGACGCCGTCTACCTCGAAGGCTTCGCGCCATCCGCGACGCTCTTCGGCCGTGTCAAGCTCGAGCGCCCCGGCCTCGTCATCCGCGCCGAGAGCGTGACCTGCGACTGGAAATCCGGCACGGCGACGTTCCACGGCCACGTCATCTGCATCGAAAACGGCAAAGAAAAAGTTGCAGGAACACTGGTATACGATATGGAAAGCGGGGCGGTGCAGCAGTACAGCTGAGCTTTTGCATATCATGATCTTGCAACCACAAAAATTGCGCCCAACGCTTTGTTGGACGCAGTTTTTATATCGTGAAGCTTTCACCCGATTGTGAACCGATTCGCCTCTTCATTCTGCTTCTGGATGATGTCCGAGATGCCTGCGAGGCGATGGTCGCAGTTGGCGACGCTTGTCGATACTTCATTGAGACGAGCGGAGGTCTCTTCGGAAGATGCAGCCGATTCCTCGACAATGGCAGCGAGCGATGCAACGGAGGCAGTGACTTCGTTCTTCAACGCATCGAGCTTGTCCGCCTGTGCGCCGAACGTGCTGGCCGACGTGCTGACAGCTGCCATCCCGCGCTCGAGCGAGGCAAAGGCGCCCTTTGTCGCCCCGAGGCGTTCTTGCTCTTTCTTGACGTTTTCCGTGACTTCCGCGACCTTTTCTGCAGAGAGGCGAATCTGTTTCGTGAGAGAAGAAAGCGTCTGCTCGATGTTTTCCGCATTCTGACGGGATTCCTCGGCGAGCTTGCGCACTTCGTCGGCGACGACGGCGAACCCCTTGCCATGCTCGCCGGCACGGGCTGCTTCGATGGCCGCGTTGAGCGCGAGAAGATTCGTCTGCTCAGCGATGCCCTTGATCATGTCGACGGCGCCGCTGATGCCGTCCGTAGCTTGCGTCGTCTTGTCCGTCTGCTGCTGCACGACGACGACAGCGTCAGCCGTGTCGCTCGAAATCTCGGCGAGCGACGTGATCGAGGCCTTCGCCTGCTCCGAGTCCGCTGTCATCGTGGTGACAGCCTCCGAAAGCGTACCGGCTCCCTGTTTTTGCTCAGCGATGTAGCTGCCGAGCTCATCCATGCGGCTTTTTACATTGTCCGTCTCCTCGGCCTGCTTCGTGACGCCTTTCGCGAGTTCTTCCACAGCGCCGTTGATGTTTTTGACGGCTTCCGTGATGTCGGTGAACGCCTTGCGGAAATCATCGCTCTCCTGATCGAGCGAGTCACTGACGTCACGGCTCTTGCCAAGGATGTCCTTCAGCGTGTCCTGCACGGCTTTCATCGAGCGGCCGATGCTGCCGATCTCATCCGTGCGAGCGAGCAGCTCTGGCGAGACGGAGAATGCGAGGTTGCCGTTTGCAACGTCGCCGAGCTCGTCCGTGACCTGGTTAATCGGGCGCGTGATGGATTTCGCGAATGCGTAGGCAATGAGAACGGCGACGACAATGACAATGAGGCTCAGCACGAGCTGGAGAATCGTCGTCTGATGCGCACTCGTGTCGATGGCATTGACGGTCGCGACCATCTCGGCCGTCATGTCATCCGTGTAGTTGCCCGTCGTGATGACCCAGCCCCACGGCGCAAACGGCGCGGAGTATGCGAGCTTCGGTGCGACGGTTACGCCATCGGCTTTCGTGAAATAAAATTCATTGTAGCCGCCCTGGCCGCCTTCTGTCGCCTTCATGATTTCCTGAATGATCATGACGCCGTTCTGGTCGACGAGGTTCTTGCGGTTCGTGCCTTCTTTTTTCGTCAGGACGGGATGCATGACGAGCGTGTAGTCGCGCGCGTCGATCCAGAAGTATCCCGTGCCGTCGTCACGGTAGCGCATGCCTCGGATTGTTTCCTTCGCGGCTGTCTTCGCCTGCTCTTCCGTGAGCGTGCCAGCCTGCTGCTGCTTGTAATACGTTTCGCAGACCGCGATGGCCGTCTGAACTTCGGATTTGATTTCCGTGCGGTAGCCGTCGTCCATCGCCTGATTGTAATACCGATCCGTCATCGCGGACATGCTGTGCAGGCCGTACTGCGATGCAAGCGCGAGCACGATGGCGGTGCCGAGCACGAGCGCGATGATCACGACAAGGAGCTTTTGCAGCAGTCCGCCTGCAGTTCCCTTGATCGATAACGTTTTCATAAAGACAGCCTCCCAAAGAATGAATCATCCCATATCCCATCATAAAATCGAATGTTAAACCGCCACAAACTAATGATAGCACAATTTTGTAATGTTGTCATTCTCTATTAGAAAATACTATATTTTTTTGGTATCTCCTCGCATGGAATATTTGTCGCCACGACAAAAAAGGATGTGCAGCAGCGAAAAATCGCGAACTGCAGCATCCTTTTTTCATCGTCAAACGTATGAAGTTGTCTATCTGGAGTTACAAAGCGAGGTCAGCCCAGCACAATCTTCGTGAAGTCTGCGACGCGGCCGACGGTCTTGTCGATGGATTTCAGGAGGCCGAGGCGGTTGTTCTTGACCGCTTCGTCCTTGTCCATGACGAGCACGCCATCGAAGAATGCGTCGATGGGCTTCGAGAGCTCCGTCAGCGCATCAATCGCGCCCGTGTAGTCCTCGCCGGAAACGAGGCTCTCGACAGCACTTTCTGTCGAGGTGTACGCCTGATAGAGGCTCTTCTCGACGTCTTCTTTGAAGAGGCTTTCGTCAATCTTGTCAGCGTCTGCCTTCTTCGCGAGGTTCGCGACGCGGACGAATGCCTGGATGTTCGCCTCGGCACCGTCCTCGGCGACGAACTTCTGCACAGCCTGTGCACGGAGCTCGACGCTGTAGAGATCATCGACATCGCCGAGCACGCTGTCAATGACGTCATAACGGACATGTTCGCCTTCGAGCACGTTCTTGAGGCGCAGACGCAGGAAGTCGGCGACGTCCTTCTGCATCTTCGCGCGCTCTTTTTCGTCCGTGATGCCATAGAGATCCATCGCCTTCGCGACGACGGCCGAGATGGAAAGGTGCTGCTTCGCCTCGATGCTCATGTTGACGAGGCCGAGCGCCTGGCGGCGCAGCGCGAACGGATCCTGCGAGCCCGTCGGAATCTTGCCGAGATGGAACGTGCCGACAATCGTGTCAATCTTGTCGGCCACGCTGACGATGCGGCCCGCATCGCTCTGCGGCTGGCTGTCGCCCGCGAAGCGCGGCATGTAGTGCTCGTCGATGGCGACGGCGACTTTCTCGCACTCGCCATCGAGGCGCGCATACTCGCGGCCCATGATGCCCTGGAGTTCCGTGAACTCCGTGACCATACCCGTCACGAGGTCGGCTTTCGAGAGCAGTGCCGCGCGATGTGCGTGCTTGTGCGCCTTTTCGTCTGCACCGAGCGCATCGGCGATGAAATCCGAAAGCGCTGCGAGACGTTCCGTCTTCTCGTACATCGTGCCGAGGCCCTGCTGGAACACGACGGTCTTGAGCTTTTCGCGATGCTCTTCGAGGCTTTTCTTGCGGTCTTCATCAAAGAAGAACTGCGCATCGGCGAGGCGGGCGCGCAGCACGCGCTCGTTGCCGTGCTGGACGGTTTCGAGGAATTCCTTGCCGCCGTTGCGCACCGTGATAAAGAGCGGCAGCAGCTTGCCATCCGCGTCTTTGACCGGGAAATAGCGCTGATGATCGCGCATCGGCGTGATGACAGCTTCCGGCGGGAGTTTCAGATACTTCTCTTCGAACTTGCCGCAGAGCGCTGTCGGATACTCGACGAGGTAGAGGACTTCTTCCAGCAGGTCTTCTGTGATTTCAGCCTTGCCGCCATTCGCCTTCGCGACTTCCTCGATCTGCTGGCGGATCATGGCCTTGCGGCGCTCCGGATCGACGATGATGAATGCTTTTTCACAAGCATCAACGTAATCCGATGCTTTTGCAATCTCGAAATCTCCCATGGACAGGAAGCGATGTCCGCGCGACGTGCGGCCGGATTTGACATTCGCGACCTCGAACGGGATGACCGTATCGTCGAGCAACGCGACAATCCATCGAATCGGACGGATGAACTTGAATTCGAGTGCGCCCCAGCGCATGTTGTTCGGGAACGAGAGGCCGCAGATGAGATCCGGCAGCATCGTCTCGAGGAGCTTCGCCGTCTCTTTTCCCTCTTCGTGCACGATGGCATAGACGTAGCCGTCTTTCTGCACGAGGTCTTCGGGCGCAACATGCTGGCCGCGCGCAAACCCCTGCGCCGCCTTCGTCGGCTTGCCGTCCGCATCGAACGCAATCTTGATGGACGGGCCACGGTTCTCGCTTGAGACATCCGCCTGCTTTTCCGCTACGCCATGCACCAGGAGTGCCGAACGGCGCGGCGTGCCGAGCGTCTCGACGCTCTCAAAATCAATGCGCGCGTCTTTGAGCGCCGCTTCCGCCTTTTCCTTCAGCTGGGCGAGGATGCCCGGCATCACATGGGCCGGAACTTCCTCCGTGCCGATTTCAAGCAGTAATTCTTTCGCCATGTCAGTGTTCCCCCCTGTGAAGCATCGGATAGCCGAGCTCTTCGCGCTGTTTCAGATAGCATTCGGCGCAGAGACGCGCGAGTTTGCGCACGCGGCCGATGAACGCCGCGCGCTGCGAGACCGAGATAGCCCCGCGCGCGTCGAGGAGGTTGAACGTATGCGAACACTTCAGCACGTAGTCATAGGCCGGATGGACATAGCCCTTCTCGATGATGCGCACGGCCTCTTTCTCGTACTTGTCAAAGAGGTCGAACAGGAGCTTTTCGTCCGAAAGGTCGAATGCATAGACGGACTGCTCGTACTCGTTCTGGTGGAAGACGTCGCCATACGTGTAGTCATCCGTCCACTGGATGTCATAGACGTTCTCGACGCCCTGAATGTACATCGCGAGGCGCTCGAGGCCGTACGTGATCTCCGAAGCGACCGGACGCACTTCCTGGCTGCCGACCTGCTGGAAATACGTGAACTGTGTGATCTCCATGCCGTCGAGCCAGACTTCCCAGCCAAGGCCCCAGGCACCGAGCGTCGGCGACTCCCAGTTGTCCTCGACGAAGCGGATGTCGTGCTGCTTCGGGTCGATGCCGAGGCGCTCGAGGCTTGCGAGATAGAGCTCCTGGATGTTGTCCGGCGACGGCTTCATGATGACTTGGAACTGATGGTGCTGATAGAGACGGTTCGGGTTGTCGCCGTAGCGTCCATCGGCAGGTCTCCGCGACGGCTCGACATAAGCGACATGCCACGGCTCCGGGCCGAGCACGCGCAGGAACGTCATCGGGTTCATCGTACCCGCGCCCTTCTCCACGTCATACGGCTCGCCGAGAATGCAGCCCTGCTCATGCCAGAACTGCTGCAGCGTCAGGATGATTTCCTGAAATTTCATTGGGACATCTCCTCTTTTTAAAACTGCGCAGACGGTTGCCTGCAAAAAACGTGTCACAGGCACGAAAAAAGCCCCGTCCCTGCAACAAAAATGTCACAGGGACGAGACTTGTGATTGCAAAAGCTCCGCAAGTTCCGCGGTTCCACCCTGATTGGCGCAAGATGCGCCCACCTCAAGCTATGTGGTTGCAGCTCCAAAGTGCCTTCACGCCAATCGCCGCCTCACACCCGCACGGCTCGCTGAAATCTGCGCTACTCTTCTTCTTCATCGCTGAGTAACAGTCTAGCAAACGAAGGAATCTCTGTCAAGCTTTCTCGAGCTTCGCCTGGAACGCGATGCTGCGCATGGTGTCGAGGTCGTCGAACGCGATGACGTAGGCGCGTTTTTCTTCGTCGATGGCCCTGACCGTGCCCGCGCCGAAGATGCGGTGGATGACGCGGTCGCCGACGGCGAACTTCGCAGGTGCCTCGCTTCGTGCCATGCGGCGGTCTTTCGCAGCGGCCGCCGCTTTTGCGTCGCGCACGAGGCTTTCGGGCAGCGGCGTCGGGATTTCGAGGTTTTCTTTGCCGATGTCAAACAGGAATCGCGACGGGAAGCGCACGGAGCCGTCGAAGTTCAGCCCTTCGGCGTCAGAGAGATAGAGCCGCTGCTCGGCGCGCGTCATGGCGACGAATGCGAGGCGGCGCTCCTCCTCAATGCCTTCCTTCGTGCGCGTCTTGCGCGAAGGAAAGATGCCTTCGCTCATGGCGCAGAGGAAGACGACCGGGAACTCGAGCCCCTTCGCCGTATGGACAGTCATGAGGCGGATGCGATCGCCAGGGTCGCCGGCATCGCGGTTCGAGAACAGCGCGATGTGCGCGAGGTAATCCATGAGACCGGCTTCTTCGCCGCAGGTCGTCTCGTAATCGCGCACGCTCTGCTTGAGCTCGGCGAGGTTGTCGAGACGCTCCTGACTGCCTTCCGTGCGAAGCATCGCTTCATATCCGCTTTCATCGAGGAGATGTGTCAGCACATCGGAAATCGGCTGCCCTTCGTAGCTTTTTGCGAAGCGGTCGATCAGAGAAAGGAACGAGGCGGCCTGCGTGCCGCGCCAGATGGGGTCGCCCTGTGTCTCGCGCATGGCCTCGTAGAGCGAGAGCGTGCCACCGTGCTCGCCTGCGTGTGCCGCAACGTACTCGGCGAGGAACGCCATGCGGCGCTTGCCGATGTTGCGCTTCGGCTGGTTCACGATGCGCGCAAATGAAAGATCGTCTTCATAAGCGATCATGCGCAGATAGGCGATGGCATCGCGGACTTCCTTCCGTCCGAAGAACTGCACGCCGCTGTAAATCGTATATGGAATCTTCGCGGCAATCAGCTGCTCCTCGATGCTCCGCGTGACGTAGTGCGCACGATAGAGCACGGCAATGTCGCGATAGGGCACGCCTTCTTCTTCGTGCAGCCTTTTCACTTCGTCCGCGAGCCAGTGCCCTTCCCCATCCGCACCTGCCGCATGATGGTAGAGCGGCTTCGCCCCATCCGGCAGCATCGGCACGAGCGCCTTCTCGATGCGATTACGGTTCTTCGCGATGAGGTGGTTGACCGCCGCGAGGATTTCCGGCGTCGAACGGTAGTTTTCCATCATATAGATGGTCTTCGTCCCCGCGAAATGCGTGTCGAACTCCATGAGGTACTTGCCCGATGCCCCGCGCCAGGTGTAAATCGTCTGGTCGGGGTCGCCGACGACGAAGAGGTTCTTGTGATAGCCCGCGAGCACTTCCATCAGGCGGTACTGCAGTTCGTCGATGTCCTGAAACTCGTCGATCATGATGTACTCGAGCCGCTGCTGCCATTTCTCGCGGATGTCATGATGCTCGCGGAAGATGTAGAGCGTGAATTTCAGGAGGTCGTTGTAATCAAGCCCGAAACATTTCTTCTGCTGGTAGAGGTAGCCATAAAAGAGAACGTCTTCTTTTTTCGTCGCCGCATCGTATTTCGCCTTGAGCTCGGCGACGGAAAGCTGGATGAGGTCTTCGTAATACTCCGGCTCTGTGACGCACTTGCGCATCTCGAACATGTCGCGCGCCTGCCCGTACGTCATGTCGCGGAGCGTCAGATGGCGTTCTTCGTAAATGGCCGCGAGCATGTCGTCGATGTCGCTGTTGTCAAGCACGAGGAAGTTCTTCGGAAAGCCGACAGCATGGCTGTCCTCTTGCAGCACAGACACGGCAAAGCCATGGAACGTATTGATATAGCCTGTATCGTTATCGCCCGTCACCGCATGGATGCGGCTGCGCATCTCGCCTGCCGCCTTGTTCGTGAACGTCACGCAGAGGATGTTGCCGGGCAGGATGCCAAGCTCCTCGACGAGGTAGGCAAAGCGGTGCACGAGCGCCCGCGTCTTGCCCGAGCCCGCGCCCGCGAGCACGCGCACAAACCCCTCCGTTGTCGTAACCGCTTCGCGCTGGGCGTCGTTGAGCCCCGCGAGGATATCAAACTCATCCTCATCCATGCTTCAGCCCTCCACCAAAAGCGTTGCAGGGTCGAAATGCAGCTGGTGCACGAAATGGAAGAGCTCAATGCCGTTCAGCACGTTCTCGACCTTTGCCTCCCTGTCTTCTGCGAAATCAATGACGCGCTTGCGTTTCGGCCGTCCTTCGTTGTCAGCAAAAATCGCCACGACGGGACGATCCGTGCGGCCGAATTCTGCATCTGTCACGATGCCGAAGCCATGATTCGTCTTGAGCACCGTGCCAATCGGGTAGATGGCGACATTCTTGAAGAACAAATCCAAAAGCATCGGGTCGAACTGTCCCGGCGAGCAGAATTTCATCAGTTTGTAGGCGATGGCTGGCGTGTACGGGCGCTTGTACGCGCGCTCGCTCGTCAGTGCATCGTAGACATCCGCGACAGCCGCGATGCGCCCATAGGGATGAATCTGGTCGCCTTTGAGCCCGCGCGGATAACCGTGGCCATCGAGATGCTCGTGATGCTCGAGCGCGACGATGGAGAGGCGGTCGCTATCCGGCAGGCCCATGTCGCAGATCTTCTTCGCGCCGACCATCGGATGATTCTTGATCATCGTGAATTCCTTGTCTGAAAGGCGGCCCGGCTTGTTGAGCACCTCGCGCGGAATGGCCACCTTGCCGAGGTCGTGCAGCAGTGCTCCGAGCGTCAGCTCGACGATGTGTTCCTTGTCCATGCCGAGGAGCGTCGCGAGGATGCCGGAGAGCATCGCGACATTCACGCTGTGTGCAAACGTGTACATGTCATGCGTGCGCAAGTCCGTAAGCTGCACGAGATTCGCACGGCGCACGGTGACATCATTGACGATAGAGGCCGCTGCCGCCCGGAGCGGCTCGACATCGAACGTCCCTTTCCTGCGCACGTCCTCAAAGACCGTATAGACATGCTTGATGGCGAGCGCCCGCGTCTTTTCCTGCAGCACGCCCTCCGGCGGCT
Source organism: Selenomonas sp. (assembly GCA_022773585.1). GTDB lineage: Bacteria > Bacillota > Negativicutes > Selenomonadales > Selenomonadaceae > Selenomonas_C. The sequence continues at coordinate 30,620 of JALEZZ010000002.1, forward strand.
GGATATTCGGGAGGTTTGGATCCATCGCCATGACGTTGATGCCCGCCACGCCGAGCTTCTGGAGCTTTTCAATGTACGTCCGCGTCAGCTCCATGCCCTTTGTCAGATAGCTGCCGCCGCTCTCATTGAAAATGCTCTGGGCCGTCACCATGCCCGGCTTGATCTTGCTGAGTGGCAGATTGATCATACGGAATCCCTCACATCACACATTTTGTTCTCAAATCAAACAATCTTCGTCGTCCAGCGCTCGATGTTCCAGACAGAGTCCACCCATTCCTCGTAAAACTCCGGTTCATGCGAAACGAGCAGCAGCGTCCCCTTGTATGCTTCCAGAGCGCGCCTGAGCTCCTTCTTGGCCTCCACATCGAGATGATTCGTCGGCTCATCGAGCACGAGGAGATTCACCGGTGTCTCGATGATCTTCGCAAGGCGCACGCGTGCCGCCTCGCCGCCTGAGAGCGCCATCATCTTCGTCGTGATGTGCTCGTTCGTCAGGCCGCAGGCCGCAAGTGCCGCGCGCACCTCGAACTCCGTCTTGCCGGGATGCGCCTGCCAGAATTCTTCAAGCGCCGTGTTCTGATTGCCCGCCGGGCTCTCCTGCTCGAAATACCCGACCGAAACGAAATCGCCGAGCTCCACCGTACCAGAAATGGGCGGCAGCATACCGAGGAGCGTTTTCAGGAGCGTCGATTTGCCGAGGCCGTTCGTGCCGCGGATGGCGATTTTCTTGCCGCGCTCCACGCGGATGTCCACAGGCGTCGTCAGTGGTGCATCGTAGCCGAGCACGAGCCGCTTCGCCTCGATGACGAAACGCGATGGCGTGCGATCGACCTCGAAATGGAAATGCGCTTTCGGCTTCTCCGTGCGCTTCGTCAGAACCTCCATCTTGTCGAGGCGCTTCTGGCGGCTGTTCGCCATGCCGCGCGTCGCGACGCGGGCCTTATTGCGCGCAATGAAATCCTTTTCTTTTGCGATTTCCGCTTGCTGGCGTGCATAGGCCGCATCCTGCTGCTTGCGTTTCAGCGCTGCCATCTCTTCGAACTTTTCGTAGCTCCCCGTATAGCGCGTGAGGTTGAGGCCTTCGACATGCCAGATGACATTCGTGACCGCGTTGAGAAACGGCACATCATGCGAAACGAGGATGAACGCATTTTCATAATCCTGCAGGTACTTCGTAAGCCACGCGATATGCTCCGCATCAAGATAATTCGTCGGCTCGTCGAGAATCAGGATGTCGGGATGCTCGAGGAGCAGCTTTGTCAGGAGCACCTTCGTGCGCTGGCCGCCCGAAAGCTCGTCCACATGGCGGTCAAGACCGATGTCCATGAGCCCGAGGCCTGCCGCCGTCTCTTCGATTTTCGCATCAATCGTATAGTAGCCGTCCGCTTCGAGGAGATCCTGGATGTCGGAAGCTTCCTTCATCAGGCGATCCGTCTCCTCCGGCGTCGCCTCTGCCATCTTGTCATAGGCCGCGAGCATCTCCTGCTCCATCTGCACCATCGCGTCAAATGCTGTCTTGAGCGTCTCACGAATCGTCGCCCCCGGCACAAGCGTCGCGTGCTGGTCGAGATACCCGACCTTCGTGCGCCGCGCCCACTCAATCGTCCCGGCATCCGGCGTCAGCTGCCCTGTGATGATGGAAAGAAATGTCGATTTTCCCTCGCCATTCGCACCGACGAGCGCGACATGCTCCCCCTTGAGCAGACGGAACGAAACATCCTCGAAAATCTCCCGCCCGCCATAGCTGTGCGAGAGATGGCTCACCTGCAAAACGCTCATAAAAGCCCCCTGTAAAAAATTGGATACCTGTATATTATACCATAATTGGGGAGTACAAAAAACCTAAAAAGAAAACTGCATCATGCAACATTCAGCCTCGTACCAAAAAAGGTTCAATCACAAAACTTGTGGGATTGAATAGTTTCGAAGAATAATTCATGTTGTCAAAAAAGAAGACATCCGCTAAGATGTGGAAATGCATATCGACAATGTAAATCCACACAAAGGAATGTCCTCTCCATGGA
>JALEZZ010000025.1 GCA_022773585.1 Selenomonas sp.
TTGCTATACGCGCAAAGCGCTTCGGCCTGCGGTTTCCGGCACAAGATGCCGAAGAATCCTTGCATGAGGCGAGTTTGTTCTTTTGAAAAACTGCGAAAAACGGAGTATGAGCGAGTAAAACGAAGTATTATATAGGGAGGAAATTCATCATGAAAAAGACTCTCGTTTCCGCACTCACCACGGCGCTCGTCATCGGCGCTGCTTCCACGACGTTCGCTGCGTCGAACCCGTTCTCTGATGTCCCGGCTGACCACTGGGCATACGATGCTGTCACGCAGCTCGCTGCCGACGGCGTCATCGAGGGCTATGGCGACAGCACGTTCCAGGGCAACAAGAACATCACGCGTTATGAGATGGCGCAGATGGTCGCAAAAGCCATGGCAAAGACGGATGTCTCCGCTGCCGACAAGGCGCTCATCGACAAGCTCGCTGCTGAGTTCTCCGACGAGCTCAACAACCTCGGCGTCCGCGTCTCGAACCTCGAGAAGCACGCTGACATGGTGAAGTGGAACGGCGAAGCTCGTTACACGTACTCCAGCCGCCGCGTCGAAGAAGCCAATAGCGACGCCAAGGACAAGACGAACACGGACGAGCTCCTGTTCCGCCTCGAGCCGACGGCGGAAGTCAACGACCACTGGAACGTCAAGGCACGTCTCGATGCAAAGACGTACATGAATGACGACAGCGGCAACGGCGACGACCAGGTCAAGCTCAAGAGAGCTTATGCAGAAGGCAACTACAAGAACTTCCAGGTGCAGCTTGGCAAATTCGGCTTCTACACGCCGGAGCAGGGCCTCGTCTGGGATGATGAGATGAGCGGTGCCAAACTCACGTTCGGCAACGACCTCAAGGCAAGCCTCTACGCTGGCCGCATCGACCTTTCCGATTCCAAGGCAGTGAAGGCGCAGTCCGTGGCGAACTCCGAGAACTTCGATGCTGACGACACGGCCAACATCCAGGGCATCACGCTCCAGTACAGCAACCCGGCAAAGAGCAAGCTCTCCGGCGGCGCTGCTTACTACCATGTGAACAGCAACGCATTCACGGGCCTCAACGACTCGAAGATCAACGGTGCAAAGACCACGGGCATCGGCGTGAACTACTCCGACAGCAACGATGAGGACACGGCCAACATCTGGTCCCTCAACGCAGCCTACAACTTCGATGGCGTGAGCAAGCTCTCCGCTTCCTATGCGAACAACACGAGCGCGGACAACCTGAATCACAGCTGGCAGGCCCTCTACAACTACAAGGGCGCACAGGCTGAGAACAAGGGCACGTGGGGCGCTTACGCCGGCTACCGTTACCTCGGCACGTACTCCTCGCTCTTCGGCACGCAGGATGCGCAGACGGTCGGTGCAAAAGGCTGGGAGATCGGCGCAAACTACACGCCGTTCAAGAACGTCGTTGCAACGGCGAAGTACTTCAGCGGCGAGGGCATCGAGTCCGGCCGTGACGCAGACACCCTCTGGGGTCGCGTCGAGTTCCTCTTCTAATTCCTACGGGAATCAACTTAGCTTCCTATCCTTTTATGGATCCCCATATATACTGTGAGGAGATATTTCCTCAGCCCCCGCACTTGCGGGGGTCTTTTTTTGTGCGCAGATATCTGCTATCATAAAAGGAAGAATCGATGCTGCAAAGCGCTGCTTTCGCGGCATCGACAGCAACTTCGGGCAGGATGGGGACTTTGATAAGAAATCCGTTTGAGTGAGCGAAGCGAACGGCCCGGATTTCGTTCAAAGCCCCCATCCCGCCAGCGACCACGAATCAATCTTCGCGCCCACGAAAGGAGCTTTTTCTATGACCCCCGCCCCCAAAATCATCTTTTCCGACATCGACGGCACGTTCCTCCTCGACGACCACACGGTCAGCGAGAAGAGCGCCGAGGCTGTCCGCGCCCTGCTCGCAAAGGGCATCCCGTTCGTCCTCGTCTCGGCGCGCATGCCTGAGGCCATCTATCCCATCACGAAGTCCATCGGCGTCACGATCCCCATCATCAGCTACAGCGGCGCGCTCGCGCTGACGGCAGAGGGCGAGACGCTGACGGACGTCCGCGTCGATGCGAGCGCCGCAGGCATGGTGCTGAGCGCGCTTGAAGACCGTTATCCCGAGCTCACGGTCAACTACTACGCCGGCCGCCGCTGGTATGTCCGCGATGAAGACGACCCGCGCGTGCGCCACGAAGAGGACATCACGCATTCGAAATCCGAACATGGCAACTTCGACATGCTGCTCTCCATCAACACGCTGCCGAGCAAGATCCTGCTGATGGGCGAGCCTCCGGTCTGCGAGCGCGCGGAAAAAGACCTCGCGGCCGCTTATCCCATGCTCCACGTCGTCCGCTCCGCGCCGAACCTCGTTGAAATCATGGAGGCCAGCGTCTCAAAGGAAAGCGGCATCCGCGCCATGCTTGACCACTATGGCCTGACGGCGGACGACGCGCTGTCGTTCGGCGACAACTACAACGACCTCGAGATGCTGCGCTTCACTAAAACGAGCGTCGCCATGCAGAACGCCCCCGAAGACATCAAAAAAGCCGCCACCGACGTCACAAAGAGCAACGCCGAAGACGGCATCTGGTGGTGGCTGAAAGAGAAGGGGATTATTTGAGAGAGTGCCTGAAAAGAAGTCGCGATAAAGAAAACCCTGACAAAAGAAACGGAGACACACGAATCCGGAGCCCCCTTCTAGAGGGGGGAGGGCCCGAAGGGCGGGGGGAGTCCCCTGCACGACAAATGAAAATGCAGAACAAAACTTCCGCGGGTGCGAAGAAGAAAAGTCTGTGGCTTTTCCTGTCGCACCCGCGGAAGTTTCATTTTTCGTATAAGGTCAGTTTGGCAGGGGACTCCCCCCGCCGCTCACGCGGCCCGTCCCCCCCTCTGGAGGGGGGCTGCAAGATGAGAGGGCTCCGTTCCTACCTTTATTCTCCCTGCTTCTTTCTCCACTCCATATATTTTTTCGTCTCTGCGACAATGACGCCGGAGAGGGCCAAGAGCGCGATGAGGTTCGGGATGGCCATGAGGCCGTTGACGATGTCGGCGAGGATCCAGATGGCTTCGAGCTTCAGGAACGCACCCGAGGCGATCAGGACGATGAAGATCAGGCGGTACGGCAGGACGCCCTTCGTGCCGAAGAGGTAGATGCAGGCGCGCTCGCCGTAGTAGTTCCAGCCGAGGATCGTCGTGAAGGCGAACAGCACGAGCGAGATCGTCAGCAGGCTGCTGCCGACTGCGCCGTACGTGCTCGCGAACGCCGCGCTCGTCATGGCCGCGCCAGCCGCGTCGCCCTGCCAGACGCCCGTCAGCACGAGCGCGATGCCCGTCATCGTGCAGATGATGATCGTGTCGATGAACGTGCCCGTCATGGAAATGAGGCCCTGCTCGGCCGGCCATTTCGTCTTTGCTGCGGCGGCCGCAATCGGCGCGGAGCCGAGGCCGGACTCATTCGAGAACACGCCGCGCGCGATGCCGTTCTGCATGGCCATCATGATGGTCGAGCCCGCGAAGCCGCCGACGGCAGCCTGTCCGGTGAACGCGTCTGAAATGATGAGTGCGATGGCATCCGGGATGTGGCTGTAGTCCGCGACGATGAGGCCGATGGAAATGGCGATGTAGAGGAACGCCATGAACGGGATGATTTTCGAAGCGACTTTCGCGATGCTCTGCAGGCCGCCGATCGTGATGGCGGCGATGAAGAACGTCAGGATGGCGTCCGTTGCGATTTTCGGGAACCCGAACGACAACTCCATGCTGTCGACGATGGCATTGACCTGCGGGAATGTGCCGATGCCGAAGTAAGCGACGCCGATGCAGGCGAGCGCGAAGAACGTTGCGAGCGGCTTCCACTTCTCGCCCATGCCGTTCCGGATGTAGAACATCGGGCCGCCGGCGATTTCGCCCTTTTCATCGACGGAGCGATACTTGACGGCCAAGAGGCCCTCGGAGTATTTCGTCGCCATGCCGAAGAACGCCGCGACCCACATCCAGAAGATGGCACCGGGGCCGCCGACCTTGACGGCCGTCGCGACGCCGACGATGTTGCCCGTGCCGACGGTCGCCGCGAGCGCGACGCAGAGCGCCTTGAACGACGAGACGTCGCCTTCGCCGTTGTTCTTCGCGGAGAAGAGCAGGCGCAGAGCCGTCGGCAATTTGAAGACCTGGATGAGCCCGAGCCGCACGGTCAGGTAGATGCCCGTGCCGACCAAGAGCGTGATGAGCGGCGGCCCCCACATGAAGGAGTCGATCGCGTTGAGCATCGGGATGAGAGATTCCATAAAATTGCTGCCTCCTTGGCATGTACGCGTATGGCGTACATTGTGCATTGAAAATAAGGACAGTTCCTATTGTAGCACATGAAAGGACAGTTGTCTCCTGTTTCGCGAGAAAAAGTTACAGGGAGGGCGGCCGCGGAGGTTCGTTCGCGGTCGAACGCGGTCACGGGGGATTCACCGAAATCCACGGACGATTCCTTAACGGATTTCTTGCGAATCCCCCGTGCCCGCTCGAAGAAAGGCTTGGCGCACGCGGAGGTGCTGTTCGTGGTCGCGGAGATTTGTTCGTGCGCGGACGCGTGCAGGGGAGGACTGCCGAAACCCACGGACGATTCCTTAACGGGTTTCTTGCAGGCCTCCCCTGGCCGCTCGAAGAAAAGCTCGGTGCCCGCGAAGCAGCCTGACATTGGGGCAGCCCCTCAGCTCCAGCTGAAAGAAGCCTTGGGGCTAGCCCCCTTCTAGAGGGGGGAGGGCCGCGCGAGCGGCGGGGGGAGTCCCCTGCAGGACAAAACTTAAAGATAGAACTTGACTTCCGCGGGTGCGACATCGAATATCGCCTCGCCTTTTTTCTTGCCAAAATCCTGAATCCGTCGTATACTACATCTAATGTCTGCTGTCATGACAGCAGATTCCGCAACTGTATGGAACTGGGGAGGCAAGACCAGTGGAAGATATCATCGACGAGATTCTCCGGTGGAAGAAGGAGCGCAAGGCGATCATCCTCGCGCATCTCTATCAGCCGCAGGAGATTCAGGAAATCGCGGATTATACAGGCGATTCGTTCGGGCTTTCGCGGCAGGCGGCGGGGACGGACGCGGAGGTCATCGTGTTCTGCGGCGTGAAGTTCATGGCGGAGACGGCGAACATCCTCGCGCCTCAAAAGATCACGCTGCTGCCGGCGGCGGACGCGACGTGCCGGATGTTCACGGACAGCTTGACGGGCGAGGTCGCGGCGCTGCGGGAGGAGAAGCCCGACGCGGTCTTCGTGGCGTACGTCAACACGCCGGCGGCGGTGAAGGCGATGGCGGACATCTGCTGCACGTCGTCGAATGCGGCGGCGGTCGTGGCGTCGATTCCGGAGGACAGGGAAATCGTGTTCCTGCCCGATGGCAATCTCGGCTCGTTTGCGGAAGAGCAGACGGGGCGCAAGATGACGTGCTGGAAGGGCGGCTGCCCGACGCACATGTGGCTGACGAAGGAAGAGCTCGCGGCGGCGAAGGCAAAGTACCCGGGCGCGCCCGTGCTCATGCATCCCGAGTGCCGGCCCGAGGTGCGCGAGATGGCGGACTACGTCGGCTCGACGACGGGCATCATCAAGTACGCGGAGAAGAGCGACGCGAGTGACTTCATCATCGCGACGGAGGAAGGCGTGCTCTACGAGCTCGAGTGCCGCTGCCCCGGCAAGCATTTCCACCTCGCCGCGCGTCATCTCCTCTGCCCGAACATGAAGAAGACGACGCTCGAAAAAGTCCGTGATGCGCTGAAGACGCTCGAACCCCGCGTCGTTGTGCCGCAGGACATCCGTGAGAAGTCCGTCGCGGCACTCGAGAAGATGCTCGCAATTACGGGGAAATGACCTTTTAGGCCAGCCTCCCTCTCAGAGGGAGAGGGACCGCGAAGCGGTGGTAGGTGTGGCGAAGGTAGGAATTGGCAATTTATTCGATTGCATCTGCGAAGGTACGTCTTCGCAGGTGCAATCCAGCGACATCCCACGTCCTACCTCCGACACACCCCCAGTCAGCTTCGCTGCCAGCCCCCTCTGAGACAATGTCATTAAGTTAAGGAATTCGATGTGCGTTGGCGCCCTCTGAGAGGGAGCTGTCAGCCGAATGGCTGACTGAGGGAGTCTCACAAGATGGGCGTGTGAGATATACGATTGCATCTTACGCGGGCATCGAAGAGTCTGCGAAGCCCGCATAAGCTACAATCATGCATTCCATATGACGTGCTTGTGAGACTCCCTCCGCCCTTCGGGCACCTCCCTCTGAGAGGGAG
>JALEZZ010000060.1 GCA_022773585.1 Selenomonas sp.
TTCCGGACTTGAAGTACATGGAAGCGCTTCGCCTCGTGTTGCAGGAGTTTGCGGAGCAGCTTCGGGCAGAATATCCGTCAGAAGTCTTGCTGGTCGAATCGCTCTTGGAACGATTCCTGAACAATCTGCCCGCTCTTTGGATGAGTCGTCTGCGTGCACAGAAGTGTGCGTGAATGGCTTTCGACATTCAGTTCAAGCTGATTTATCAAGGCATACGGGATGTTTTCCGTGTGCGAAGTTTGAGTTAGCAATATAACTAATACAGTGCTATTGTCTTCACCTACAGTATGAAACATGAATGTATCAAAACTACTATCAAGATTTCTCTTTTTCGGAAGCGCAATACCAATCTTTCCTGTTCTAAAATTTGAATCAGAATCAATGTATTCCGAATATCTCTGCACAAACGGTTGCGCCCCATAATCTGCAATCTGAACCTTTGCACAATCGCCTATAGCGGACAACATCCAAAAGCAGATGATACTGAGTAACATCACTTTTTTCATCAAATATCGCCTCACATAGACCATATAAGATTCCATAGTGTCGCATGCAATAATCCAGCCCGATTTTCTCGCTATGCCTATAATATCATGCAGATTATTCAGCGTCAGTTTTCTTCAAGAGCTTCCAGAACGCCTGGGCCGGCATCGGGCGGGCGAAGCGGTAGCCTTGCATGCGGTCGCAGCCGATGGTTTCGAGATAGGCAACCTGTTCGTCTGTCTCGACGCCTTCGACGATGAAGTCGGTCTCGATGGCGCGGACGGTCTGCACGACGCCTTTGAGGATGGCGCGGGCGCGGGCTTCGTCGCCGCCCTTCAGGAAGCGCATGTCGAGCTTGATGACGTCGACGGGCAGGTCTTTGAGCACGCGCAGCGACGACGCGCCGCTGCCGAAGTTGTCCATGATGACGACGAATCCGCGCTCACGGAATTCTTCGATGGCCTGTGCAATCTGTTTCGGATTTTCCGTATACGACTGCTCTGTGACTTCGAGCTGAATCATCCAGGCTTCGAGGTCATAGCGGCGCAGGAGCTCCGTGAGGAAGTCGAGCAGGCCGTGATTGTAGAAGTTCAGCCGCGAGACATTGACGGAAACCGGCGTCACATGGCCGTACTGCTCCTTTTCCGCCGCGAGGAATTTCGCGACTTCTTCCCAGACATAGCGGTCAAGGCGCACGATGAAACCGTTGTGCTCGAAGAGCGGGATGAAGAGCCCCGGCGAAATGAGGCCCTCGGATGGATGCTGCCAGCGCACGAGGCCTTCGGCCTGCAGGATCTTTCCTTCTTTGGCGCTGTAGACCGGCTGGAAATAGACCTCGAACTGCCGTTCCTGCAGCGCAAACTCCATGTCCCTGAGAATCATCTGCTCGTGCAGCATCTGCTCGCGCATTTTCGAATCATAGGTATAGACGCGCTGCAAGTGGCTGCCGTGCACCTGCCGCTCGGCGAAGCGCGCGCGGTCAATCATCTGGTCGACGGGCAGGTAGATGTTCTCGACAGGATAGACACCTGCATAAAAGAGCACGTTGTGCATGATGCCGAGCGACTGGATCGTGCTGTCAAGGCCCTCGATCAGCATACCTGCTGGAATGCTGCCGCGCGGCAGGCAGAGAACGAAATGATCCGTCTCGAGCCGCCCGCAGGTGCCGAGATTCCCTGCCGCCGCCTGCAGGTAGAACGCCGCCGTCTTCAGAATCAAGTTGCCCGTCTCGACATGGAACAGGTCGTTGATGACGCCGAACGCCTCGATGTCGAAATAAATGATGTCGTAGGCCGTCGTCTCATTTTTCTGCAGCAGTGCAGCTGTCCGCTGATAGAACGTCTCACGATTATAGATGCCCGTCAGGCGGTCTTCCTCGATGGAGCGGTGCATCTCGATGAGCTGCTGGTCTTTCGCCGCCTGCACGGCCTTGCGCCACTCATTCTCCACCTGCGCGATGACGTTGCGCACGCGGCGCTGCACGAGGCGCAGGTTGAACGGCTTCGTCACGAAGTCCGACGCGCCCATCTCGAGCGCGCGCGCCTGCCCGTCATGATCGCCAATCGTCGTCATGGCGATGACGGGCAGCTCGACAAACGTATCGTGGCAGCGCAGGTAGGCGAGCACCTCGAAGCCGTCCATGACGGGCATGACGAGGTCGAGCAGCACGACGCTCACATCCCGCGTGCGGAGTTTTTCGAGCGCCTCCTGCCCGTTCGCCGCCTCGATGACCTCGAAGCTGTCTGAAAAGATCTGCCGCAGGAGCGTGCGGTTGATTTCCGCATCGTCCACGACGAGCATCCCTGGTTTCCCTTTCACCAAAATCGCCTTCCTCTACGCTGTAACGCTGACGCGACACTTTCTTGATGACTATATTCCACAAAGAAGGGCCGTTTCCCTGCCGAGGGGAAACGGCCCTTTCAAAAAAGTTGTCTTTCTATGCCTTCTTCAGCACTTCTTTTTCGATGCAATAGCTGTTATGCTTCGTGACTTTCGCGCAATAGCCCGGAAGGACGACAATCGTGGTCGTCGGTTCTTCGATGATGGCGGGGCCGTGGACGGTGATGCCGTAGTACAGGCGGTCGCCGTGGAAGACCGGCGTCATCTTGAGGTCGTCGTATTCCTTGAAAAAGACTTTGCGGAACGACGAGGAAAGCCCTTCTTCATACGCGAGATCGCGGTTTTTCGGGAGCTCCGCTTCCGGCAGGACGGCTTCGCGCTCGTGCTTGCCGATGGCTTTGACGCGCCACGTCACGCACTCGATGTACGTGTTGTCACGGATGGAGAACGTGCGTTCGTGTTCTTTGTGGAACGCTTCCTCCATCGCCTGCACGCCGGCCGGTGTGATCGTGAAATCGTCGTTCACGAATGGCGTGACATTCACCGGCAGTTCGTAGACCTGGAACGGGTAGTGCGCCTCCATGTAGACTTCGATACGCTGCTGTGCCGGCGCGATTTTGTTGCGCGCAAAGAATTTCTCCGCCTGGCTGCGCAGCGCCCTGAGGACTTTGGAAACGCCCTCGAAATCAAACCGCGCCGTCGTCGTGTAATGGCTGCCGCTGTACTCGGAGACGATGTCGGAGAACAGGCCGCCGGCCGCCGAAAGGCCGCCCGCCGTGCGCGGAATCAGCAGATGCTGCATCTCGAGCCCTTCCGCGAGCGCGATGGCATGCAGGCCGCAGGCACCGCCGCCCGCGACCATGGCATATGAGCGCGGGTCGATGCCCTGCCAGATCGTGATGTCCTTGATGGCAGAAATCATATTGACATTGACCGTCGCCCAGATGGAATACGCCGCCTCCATGACCGTGATGCCGAGCGGCTCAGCGACGTGTTTCTTGATGGCTTCGCGCGCGAGTTCGGGGTAGAGCTTCATGCGGCCGTCATTGAAGAAGTCAGGATTCAGGTAGCCGAGCACGCAGTTCGCATCCGTGACGGTCGGCAGCGTGCCGCCGCGGTTGTAGCAGGCAGGTCCCGGCACGGAACCTGCACTCCGCGGGCCGACGCGGAGCATACCGCCGTTGTCCACCCAGGCGATCGAGCCGCCGCCCGCGCCGATGCTATGGACGTTGACGCGCGAGATGCCCGGAATCTCGTCGCCGATGATGGCTTCTTTCGATACGGAAATCTCGTCATTGATGACGCAGCTGACATCGAATGTCGTGCCGCCCATGTCGAGCACGACGGCATTTTGCTCGCCGAGATCGTCCTCCGCATATTTGCGGCCGGCGATGGGCGCCATGGACGGGCCGGAGTCGACAGAGTACAGCGGGCGGTTCACAATCTCGTTCGTGCTCATGACGCCGCCGGCGGCATTGAGCATGCCGACCTTGCCGACAAAGCCCGCATCATTCAGGCGGCCGTTGAGGTCGTTCGCATAGCTCGAGATGAGCTTGCGGAGCGATGCATCCATGGCAGCCGAGACCCAGCGGCGGTACTCGCGGTTGCTCGGGTTCACTTCCGACGAGAGCACGACCGTGACGTCCGGCCAGACTTCGTGAATGAGCTCGGCGGCGCGCTGTTCATGCACGGGGTTCACGGTCGACCAGAGAAAGCAGACAGCAATCGCTTCGACGTTGTACCCCTTGAGCTTCCGCGTCTGGGCCTTCACGGCTTCTTCGTCCAGCGGCGTGTCGATGCCGCCCTCGGAATTGATGCGCTCTTTGACGGGCAGCGTCAGGTAGCGCGGCACGAACGGCTCGGGGTAATCGAGGAACATGTCGAACGGATTCTTGTTCGGCCCCTCGCGGAACAAGAACACATCGCGGAACCCTTCCGTGCAGAGGATGCCGACCTTGCCGCACTTCTTCTCGACGACGGCATTCGTCGCAATCGTCGAACCATGCGTGAACATGCCGGCGTTCACGACGCTGATGTCTTTGAGGAATTCATCAAACGGCTCCTCGTAGTGTTCGGACGCGACGCGCAGCGCCCCGAGGATGCCCTCGGTCCAGTCATGCGGCGTCGTCGGAGACTTGAAGACGTTGACGGATCCATTTTCATCGACGACGGCAGCGTCCGTGAACGTTCCGCCGACATCGACACAAGCATATTTTGACATGGTGGCTCCTCCTCTCAGGCTTCTTTCGCGACGGCTTCCTGCGTCTCTGCTGCTTTCGCGGCGCGCTCGGCACGCAGCTGCGCACGGAGCTTCTTCGTCGCAGCGACGTCGGGCACGAAGTGTTCATGGCTGTCATCCACGACGACGCCGTACGTCTTCGCGGCAAACTCCTTCGTGATCCACTCCTCGCGCACGCGGTGGCAGACGAGCTCGGGATCGCGCTCCAAGGGATCGCCGTAACCGCCGCCAGAAGAGCTTTCAGAGACAATGGCTTCTTTCTTCGTGATGACGGGCTCCGCAAACGGCGGCAGCTCCGTACGCGATGCTTCCCCCTCGGCGAGCTTGTACTTCCAGGCCGCCGACTTGTGGCCATCGAGACCGCCCGCCGCCCCTTTCGGCGGGTTCGCGATGCCGTCGCAGCTGTACGCGCAGACGACGGGATCGTGGCGCGCCGTCATGACGAACTTGCATGACGGCGCGGAATCGAACTGGCCGGCGCCGACGGAATTCGGCAGGATCTCTTCCGACACGACCTTGAACGGATACTGCTGCTCGAGCACTTCCGTCGAGTTCCAGTTCATCGCGCCGCCCGTGACAGGGTACTGGTACGTGATCCAGCCATCGTAGCCATTGACGGCCGGGCCGCCCGTCATGCCGCAGAAAATCTGGTTGACGTACGGCGCATCCCCCTTGCGCCAGTCCGTGCCAGAGACAACGGCGACGGCCGGGCACTGCGTCGCACCGCCTTCGGCCATGCCTTTATTAGAAGTGATTTTGTTCATGAGCGCCTGCACGCCCGAGATGACGCGGTCGGCGAGGTTCGTCGTCGCCATCGACGACGAGTACGGCGCTTTTGCCTTGCCGATGACGCAGCCCTCGCGCATCTTGACCTTGATCTGGCTCATGGCGCCGTCGTTGCACGGGATGTCGCACGGCATGCGGTTCAGCACGCCCGTGACAGCGCTCGCGAGCGTCGTCGCCTCGCACATGTTCAGGCCGCAGGGCAGCGAGTCGGCATTCTTCGTGAAATCGAATGCAATCGTCCCATCCTCGGGATGCGTATCGCATTCGATGTGGATCGTGATTTCCGGCACGACGCCCTCAATGGCGTCCGCCTTGATGTCGTATTCGTAATGGCCTTTCGGCAGCTGCTTGAGCTCTTCCTTCATGCGGCGTGCGCCATAGTCCTGATATGCTTCGCAGAAGCGCTTGACGACGTCGTTGCCGTATTCCTCGCAGAGCGCCGCGAGCCGCTTCTCGCCGACGCGCGACGAGCCGACGCACGCGAGGTAGTCGCCGTACCACATCTCGGGCACGCGGTTGTGCATCTGCGCGATCGCGATGATGTCGGGCACATCCTTGTAATTCTTCTGGATCTTGATGCACGGCCAGTCAATCGCACCTTCCTCGAACATGTCGCGTGCCGTCGGCGCGTACGTGCTCGGAATCGAGTTGCCGATGTCGGCCTGATGTCCTTTCGTCACGGCGAAAAACATGAGCTCACCGTCGTGGAACACGGGCGCGATGTACGTGTAGTCGGCATGATGCGTGTTGCCGTGATACGGCGAATTGTTCAGGAACAGATCGCCGGGCTGGATGCCCTCGGGATGATCGAAGCACGGACGCACAGTGAGGCCCATGTTCGCACAGTGGACGGGGATGCTCTCGGCGAGCGCGATGACCTTGCCGTTGCGGTCGCAGATGGCCGTGGATAGGTCGTGGCAGACGCTCATCAGCTGCGAGCGCGCCGTGCGCATCAGCGTATTCGTCATTTCAAGGCCGATGCTGTAGAGCCGGCTCGAGAGGACCGACATCAGATACGGTTCAACAGGCTTGCTCATGAAGGATACCTCCTTTTCATCTGGGAAAATCGGATACGAGACAGTTCCTGCAGGCACCTCGTACAATGTGGGTATCACAAACGGACAATCATTGCATAGAAAAAGACAACGACGCATTTTTCGAAGACGTCGTTGTCTTTCAGGCTTCTTGTTCATTTATGATGAACACAATATAGCATACTTCCGTCAGTCTGTCAACTTTCTTTTTCTCCTTTGTTCATTTATAATGAAAAGGAACCATGCAACGAAAGGGACGATCCTCATGAAAGACACCTCTGCACCGAAAGTGAAATCCCTCTACAAGGCGCTGCGCCTGCTCGATTATTTTGACGCTGACCACCCCGATGCAGGTGTGACGGAACTCGCCACCTACAGCGGGATGCTGAAGAGCTCCGTGCACAACATCCTGCAGACGCTTGCGCTCTGCGGCTATGTGACGCAGGACAGCGAGACGAGCCGCTACATGCTCGGCGGGGCCGCCGTCTCCCTGTTCTCGCGTTTCAAGGAGACGCGGCGCATCGACTACCATATCACAGAATACCTGCAAGGCCTGCGCGAAAAGTTCCGGAAAGACGTCTATTTCGCTGTGAAAGACCACGACGACGCCGTCTGCCTCTGCGCGGAGCTCGAAACACCATCCGGCGCGAGCTTCGCAAAAGTCGGCGCACGCACGCCGCTCCATGCGACGAGCCTCGGAAAAGTACTGCTCGGCTATTCGACCGCGCTCGAAAAACGCGCGTTCTGCGCGCAGGAGCTCCCCGCCTGCACCGAGCGGACGATCACGGACGGCGATGCTCTTGCCGCCGAGCTCGAGCGCATCATCTATGATGGCTGCGCAACGTCTGACGGCGAATATCAGGACGGCCTCTACGGCATCGCCGTCCCCGTCACGCTCGGCGCCGAGCCCGTGCAATACGCCATCGGCCTCGCCTCCGACGCGCCGATTTCCGATTACATGCAGAAACAGTACCTATCCGAACTCCGCTACATCGCAAAAAAAATCGCCAGCGTCGTTGGAAGACGCTGGTGAGGATGTTTCATTTTCAGAACCACGCCTGGCAGACGAGGTTGAAGAAGAACAGCACGCCGAGGCAGGCGCTGACGATATGAACCTCGCGGCGCTCGCCGCCGAGGAATTTGAGGAGCGGCCATGCCGTGAAACCGAACGCGAGGCCCGTCGAGATGCTGCCCGTCAGAGGAATCAGCACGACGATGAGGAACGCGGGGAACCACTCCGTGAAGTCAGAGAAATCCATGTGCGCGAGCTGCTGCATCATCATGGCACCCGTGATGATGATGACCGGCGCGATGGCGGCCTGCGGCACGAACGACAAGAGCGGCACGAAGAGCATCGCACCGAGGAACAACGCGGCCGACGTCAGCGCCATGATGCCCTTGCGTCCGCCGCTCGCGATGCCCGTCGCGCTTTCCGCTGCGACGACCGTCGGGCTCGTGCCGAGGAACGAGGAGATGAGCGCGGCCGCTGCCGAGCCGCGGAACGTGCGGTCGAATTTCGCATGGTCGGGCAGAATGCCTTCGAGGATGCCGAGAGACTCGAAAATCATGATCATGGCCATCGAGAAGACGGAGAGCAGGAACGGCAGCGAAAGCATCTCTCCAAAATCGAACTGCGCGAAGAGCGACGGATAATCCGCGAGGCGCGAGAGCTCGATCGTGAGCGGCTGCTCATCGTGCAGGCCGAGCACCCAGGCAACGGCGCTCGTGATCAGGATGGCGAGCACGAAGCCGCCCGTCACTTTGCGCAGATAAAACGCGAGGCTCAGCACGAGGCCGAAGATGGCGAGCAGCACCATCGGGCTCGTGAGGTCGCCGAGCTCGATGATCGTGTTCGTGCCACGACGGATGAGCTGCGCTTTCTCAAGACCGATCTCGACGAGGAACAGGCCGATGCCGACCGTGATGGCCGTCTTGAGCGACGCAGGGACGGCAGAGGCGAGCAGCGTCCGCAGGCGCGTGCAGGCCACGATGGCGAACAGCACAGCGGAAGCAAGTGAAATCGCAAGCGCTTCCTGCCACGCGAGCCCCATCGAAGCGACGACCGTGTACGTGAAGAACGCATTGATGCCCATGCCCGGCGTCAGGATGATCGGCGCATCGGCGTAGAACGCCATGATGAGGCAGCCGATGACGGACGAGAAGATCGTCGCGAAGACCGAAAGGTCGGCTGGGATGCCTCCATCTGCGAGAATCATCGGATTGACGATGATGATGTACGAAATGGCGAAGAATCCCGTGATGCCGGCGACAATCTCGCGGCGGATGTCCTTTTTCATGTCCTTCTGCATGATATTTCCTCCTGATGGCTCTCATTCCTTGATTTCATGCCTTCATTTTACTTGTATTTCGGACAGATAAAAAGGACATGGGACACGTTTCATGTCCTTTTTTTGACAGCATCTTGCAAGGGCCCGCCGCGTCCGTTAAAATGAAAGGAACAACAAGCACGCACGAAAGGAGATTTTCCATGGACATCCTCCATTTTGCCGAACACATGCCCGAAACCATCCGCCAGCGCGCTGTGAAGCGCATCTTCCGCCCCGGCGAAGCGCTCATGCGCAAGGGCGAGCCCGTCACGCATGTCTACCTGCTGACCTCCGGAGCAACACACGTCAGCAACGAGTTCGAAAGCGGCCACCGCTACACGTTCGCGCAGATTGACGCGCCGGACATCCTCGGCGACCTCGAGGCTCTGAGCCATCAGGAAAGCTACGCGACGACGAACGAGGCTCTGACGCAGTGCACGGTCTACGCGCTGACCATCGACACGTTCTATGCGTGGATGCGGGAAGACAATGCGTTCGCCATCCGCGTGGCAGAGCTGCTGGCGATCAAGATGTATCCGACGTCGGACGAGAACGGCCGCATCAAATTCCTGCCGAGCGTGCTTCGGCTCGAGAACTACCTCCTGCGCCGCATCGGCGGCGTCGATACCGACCTCTTCGTGCTGCACACGGGCCGTCAGGAAATCGCCGACGACATCGGCACGAGCGTCAAAACCGTCAACCGCGGCGTCACAAAGCTCAAGGAGGCAGGGCTCATCGGGCTGTCGCATGGAAAAATCACGATCAGCAGAGAGCAAAGGATGGAAATTTCAAAGGAACTGGATCGATCAGAGTAAAGGGCTATGAAACCGTTGGAAAAACAAGTTCGGCTACAGCACCCGACTACTCCCCCTGCCGCTAAAGCGGCCCCGCAAACCTCCACTGGAGGTTTTGCGCCTCAAAGAGGGGGGCTATCATTACGAGACGGCCTGCTTCTTATGATACTCCTGTTATTTTCGTTCCTGCCACTGCTCTTTTTCGGCTGGAACGGAAATCCGGTGACGCGGGCGGTGGTGTCGGTCGATGGCGAAGAAGTCCGCACGATTGCACTGACAACGCATGAAGGACGCGGATCCTTCACCGTCGAGACGCCGGACGGACGGAACACCGTCACGGTCGACGGCCACACCATCGCCGTCACAGAAGCTGACTGTCACGACAAAATCTGCGTGAAAACCGGCGCCATCTCAAAAAAAGGCGACGTCATCGCCTGCCTGCCGCACAAGCTCATCATCGAAATCAAATAAGCGGCTGACGCATCTTTTTTGCACCAACCGCTTCCCAAAGGACTCATTTTCCCATGTCTCACACGTTCCGTCTCACCTATCTCGCTCTGCTGACCGCCATCTCGCTCTCGCTCTTCGTGCTCGAGGGGATGCTGCCGATCCCGTTTCTCGCGCCAGGCGCGAAACTCGGCCTCGCAAACATCGTGACCGTCTTTGCGCTCTATACGTGCTCTGCGCCGGAAGCACTGCTCGTCCTCTGCCTGCGCATCGGCCTTGCGAGTCTCTTCGGCGGCGGGCCGACCGTCTTTCTCTACAGCCTCGCAGGAGGGCTGCTGTCCTTTGCTGCCATGCTTTTTCTCAGCCGCATCATCATCGGGCACGGTCATCCTGATCGGCCCGTGCGTCACGGAACCATGGAAGACGGCCGCCCCATGTTTTCCCTCCCAGCTGTCAGTGCGGCAGGCGGCTTCTTCCACCACCTCGGCCAGCTCCTCGCCGCCCTCGTCATGACCGGCACCCCCGCCCTCCTCACCTACCTCGCCATCCTCGGGCCGATTGGAATAGCGACGGGGCTGGCGACAGGATGCGTGGCAGGAAATATCCGAAAGAGAATCATGAAGCTCGCAACTTCTTATTGAATCCTTTCATCCAATCATGGTATAATGTGAAAAAGTTGCGAAATACTTATGGAAAGGAGGGGATTCGTCATGGACGAAAAAATCTTAGCTGCGATTGCTGCTCTAAGCAATCAGATGAACGAACAATTCGCACGCATCGACAAGCGTTTTGACAAGCTTGAGTCCCGCATGGACAAGCTCGAGTCCCGCATGGACAAGCTCGAATCTCGCATGGACAAGCTCGAATCCCGCATGGACAAGCTCGAATCCCGTGTGGATGCTCTCGAAAACGGGCAGAAAGAAACGCATCAGATGCTCCGTGCCGTCCTCGCCGCCAATGAGAAGAACGCCGCAGAAATCAAAGGCTTGAAACTTTCAACAGCCAGCATTACCTCCTTGCAAGACTTCCGCAAGAATGTAACTGATGCTTTTGCCTGTGCTGAAAAGAAACTCAAAGAAGGCTGATCCGCCTCTTTTTATAAAAAAGCGAACCCGCTCTGCAATTGATCTGCAAAGCGGGTTCTTTCATATGCTCTTATCCAAGCACGGCCTGCACGAGAGCTGTGAGCGCCATTTCATCGGCCGCGCCCATCGTCTCGCGTGCCGAGTGCATGGCGAGGATTGGCACGCCGACATCCATCGTGCGGACGGGAACGAGCGCCGAGGCAATGGAACCGAGCGTTGAGCCGCCGCGGCTGTCACTGCGGTTCACAAAGTCCTGATGCGCGATACTGTGCTCTTCGCAGAGTGCCCGCACGATGGCAACGGCTTCCGCATCGCCTGCGTAAGCCTGCGATGCCGCCTGCTTGATGACGACACCTCCGCCGAGCACGGGACGCACGGACGGATCGCTCTTGCTCATATAATTCGGATGAAGGCCGTGCGCGACATCGACCGAGAGCAGGAAACCATCGGCAAGTGCGGCCGACAGGCGCGTGCCGTCTTCCGCCGCGTCCTTCGTGTCCGCTGCCGCCTCCGATGCATAGATGCGCCGCAGCACCTCCATCAGCACGGCCGAGCCCGCACCCTGCTTCGTGCGGCTGCCGACTTCCTCATTGTCAAAGAGCGCGACGAGGCGCACGCCATCAGGCACACCGTCCTTTGCCGCGGCCACGAGTCCTTCGAGACAGGCCCAGACCGACGTGAGATTGTCAAGGCGCGGCGAAGAAACGAGCTCCCCAGCGAGGCCGAGCGTGCAGCCCTGCTCCCACGGATATGTCGAGAGCTCATAGGAAAGAATGTCATCCGCTGAGACGCCAGCGAGCCCTGCCAGCGCCTGCATCCACCAGTCTTCGTCCGCTTCGCCTCCAAAGAGCGCCGCAAGCGGCAGCATGTCTTTCTGCGGATTGAGCGCCCCTTCCTTGTTCACTTCACGATCCATGTGAATAGCAAGACTCGGAATCGTCACGAGCGGCCGCCCGAAATCAACGAGGCGCACCTCGGGATGAAAGGCATCGTCCCCGCGCAGCACAACCTTGCCTGCGAGGCCGAGCGGCCGGTCGAGCCACGAACGCAGGATGAGCCCGCCGTACGTCTCGACATTCAGCAAGCCATAGCCTTCGCGCACGAGCCCCGCTGCCGGCTTCAGCCGGAAACACGGAAAATCCGTATGCGCCGCCGCCATGCGGAGCGGCCCTGCCGCGCCAATCGTGAACGCCAGGAGCGTCGTGCCGTAGACACGGACAAAATACCGCCCACCGCGCGAAAGCTGCCATACGCTGCCAAACTCCAGTTCCTCAACCCCCGCTGCGCGGAGCTTTTCCGCAGAGGCCGCCACCGTATGGCACGGCGACGGTGCCGACGCGATGAAATCCAGAAGTTCCTTCGTCTCGTATGTCATCAATCGATTCCTTCCTTTTCTGCCTGCTCCTGCTTCGGCGAGAGCAGGCTTTTTGTTTCGTCAAAATCCGCCACGCGGATGTGCATGAGGTCGAGGAGCGTATGAATCATTTCATCACTCTGCCAGTGATTCCCGCGTGCCGCCTCGATGCGCTGCACATCAGCCGGATGGTTCGCGCGGAACGCCTGCGACATCCAGAACACCATCGGCACATCGCGTTGCCACGGACTCGTCTCATCACCGTGACCGAACTGCGCCCGCGTGTCATAGACCTCCTCACCATGATCCGAGATAAAAATCACGAGCGCGTCCTTGTCCTCGAAGCGCCGGATGATTTCATCGACGATGGCGTCATCATAAAGCACAGCGTTGTCATACGCCGCCCGTACCACCTGCGCAGATGCATCCTCTGCGACGCCGCGTCCCTCCTCGTCCTCCGGCATGAAACGAGCGAAGTCCGATGGATAACGTTTGGAAAATTCCTCATGCGCGCCCATCAGGTGAATGACGTAGAACGTAGCGGGCACAGGCTCCGCCACACGCTCCCGAAGCTCTTCGTCTAAGAGCGGCAGCACCTCGCTGTCATAGCGCTCCGCGAGATCGATGGAATGCGCGACCGGGCTCGTGAACGCGACATGGTCCGTGCGCTCGCCGAGCGTCCGCCCGATGCTGCCATAGAACCCCGACGCCTCCTGATTCGACATCCACGCCGTGTAGACGCCTGTCTGCCGCAGGATGTCGAACAAGTCGCCATAATCATACCACATGCCATTTGCATCATTGTCATAAAAGCTGAACAGCGTCCGCAGGACAGCCATCGTGCCCGCGTGCGGGCTCGTGACATTCTCGTATGCCACAAGCTCCCCCGCCTCCGCCCGCGCCGCGAGCTTCGGCGTCGTTGGCAAGCCGTAGCCATAGAGCTGCATGTGGTGGCGGCTCGTCGATTCGCCAAGGATGAAAACGACATACGGGATGTCTTCCGACCGCGTCGCCTCCCCGACTTCGTGATTCGCCAGCGTCCACGCCACATACTCCGCCGAGCCGATTTCCTCATGGGCCTGACGGATGTTCAAAGCGAGGCGCAAAACGGAATTCGAGCGCGCGACGTTTTCTACGCGGTCATCCGAATCCATCGCCGCATGGATGAGATTTGCAAAAAACACGAGCAGCAGCACGCAAAGAAATACCGCACCTCGACGGCTGAGACTGCCATCACCGTCCGGCCATCCGTACGAAAAAGCTCCTTGTCTCGCATGCGGCATACGCCGGCATCCGATTGCCGCACATTTTCTGCGCCGCAAGAAAGGCCTGCCAGCCCAGGTGAGAACGACTACTGCCACGAGCACGCCCACTGCCGCTGCGATGCCGCCCGCCTGGCTCGTCACATACTCCCACGCCTCGGCAGGATTCGTCGCAAAGACGATTTCGAGCAGCCCCGCATCGAGCACGCTGTGGTAGTGCGTGAGCGTGAATCCATCGACGCCGCAGAGCACGAGACTCAGCCCCAGAAGCACCGCCGCGGCTCCATGCCGCACCTTCGACGGCAGGAAGCCGGCCAGCACCGCAAAGATGCCAGCCCAGCCCGCCACGCGCACGAGCTCCTCTGCGAGCCGTCTGGTATGCGCAGAAGCCGCCATGTCTCCCGCGAACATCTCCGCCTGCACGACCGCCGTCAGATTCAGCGCAACAAGCCCCAGGAACATCGCCCATGAAAACTTCCACCGCTCCCACATGCTTTTTCTCACGCATCCACCTTCTTCTGATACTACCGCACTTCCTTCATTCCCCGAGAAGCACTAATGAAATCTGCCTTCATCGATGAACTCTTTTCTACATGATCGAGATAATACTGCTCATCCTCTGGCAGATGCGCATAATCATAATACCAGGGCAAATGGCGGAACATATACGGCCCTGCCATGCGTAGCGCCGGCCCTCGATGGTAGAAGCGGACATTGCGATACAACGCGAACGTCGTGTCGACATTTGCGAAATAGACATGCTCTGCTATCGGCGCAATATAAAACACCGACTCTGAAGCCTGTTTCCGTTCCCTGTCGAAGAATGTGATGTCGTCATACCGCAGTGCCGCGCCAACCTTTCTAACGGATGGGTGCTCTGAAAGAACGCGCACGAATTTCTGTAAGAATCGAGGTGGGCATCCCTCTCCCGGCAGCACATCTGGGTCGGTATAGACATATGGTGTCCGGATGTGCAAGAGTTCGAGAATGCCGCTGTCCCAAAGAGCCCTGTGGCCAAAATTCTGCCCCAGCTTCACAACGCGTACCTGGGGAGACCGTATCCTCTCATAAAACGCGAGCAATGGCGGATATGTCGAAGCATTGTCAAGCAGAACAAGATTCCGATAACCAGACGCCAGGAGCCGGGAAACCAATCGAGAAAGACATCCCACACGGTCACGGCAGTTGATAAAGATAGGAAGGCGCCTCACCGCATCCCAATCCCCATACGAGATGCCAAGGCTGCCCTCCTGCTCTCTCAAGCTGGACGTACCGTCCCCCCTAGAAGACATCATCTGAGAAACTGCCACAGTCAGATTTTCAGACGCCTCCTCAAACTCCGCTTTCTGAAACAGCGCCTTGCGGTAAGCATCCGCTGCCTGCTGGAACGCTTCCATGTGAAAATGGGCATTTCCAAGATACATCCATGCGATTTCATCTTGCGGATATCGGGCAAGATGCGCCTTCAAGAACTCCTGCGCCTCCGAAAAACTGCCCCGCCGATATGCGAGCACTCCCAGGGCATGACGATATTCTGGAAAGAAACACCCCCTTTCCAAAAGTCTCGCAGGGAAATGACGCAGATAATACTCCGCCCGTCGCTCCTCCCCGCTGTCAAACGCCATTGCAGCCGCCGCAACGAGAACCATGCCTCGAATATGCTGGTAGCCAAATTCCGGCGTATCTTCAATTTCCGGATGCGCCTCCAGCAAATCGAACATCTGAACCTGGCATGCCGCGCAACCTTCCAAATCGCCCGCCTGTTCAGCCGCACGAAATGCCCAGTCAATCTCTTGAAGTTCCATTTCATCCCCCTCTTCAGATGCGATGCAATGTCTTCAAGAGCGTCCCCGTTGACGAAGACGCATTCGCGTGTTTCATATAATATACCTCATCCTTCGGAAGATTCTCTGAATCATAATACCAGGGAAGATGCCGGAACATGTACTTTCCTGCCATATGGACAGCCGGGCCACGATAATAAAAGCGTGTATTCCGATAAAGTGCAACCGTCGTATCCACATTGGCAAAATAAACATCGTCCCCCAGAGGGGCATGGTAATAACAGGATGCCTCTGACCTCGTCCGCTCGCTCGCTTCATAAGTGATGTCGTCATAGCGCAATGCAGCGCCAACTTTCTGGATACCGGGGTACCGAGAAAAAACGCGCAAATAATCCATCAGAAACCTCTTCGGACACGCTTCGGCTGGCAAGACATCAGGATCAGTATAAACATACGGCGTCTCGATATCCAGCATTTCCAGAACCTCGCTGTCCCACAGGGCCGTATGCCCGAGATTCTCTCCAAGCATCACGATACGCACCCGCTCCGAACGGATATCTTCATAATATTGCAGAAGCGGCGCATATGACGAAGCATTGTCCAGCAGGATAAGGTTCTCATACCCTGCTTGCAAGAGCCAGTCCACCAGCTGGGAAAGACAACCGACGCGGTCACGGCAATTGATAAAGATGGGAAGATGACGCACTACCTCCCAATCCTCTGCATTTATTTCCACTGCAGAGGATTGAGTCTTGAGCAGAGCCAGCTTCCCCGCTTGCGCACACATTTTCTGAAATGCAGCTGCACGATTCTCACTTGCCTCACGCAAGCTCTTTTTCCGATGAAGCGCACGCGTATAAGCTGCCACTGCTTTTTGAAAGCGCCCTTGCTGGAACCATGCATTCCCCAGCCAAAACCATGCCATCTCGTCGTCTGGATACTCTGCAAGATGTTCTGTCAAGAACTGCGAGGCTTCCCCAAATGCGCCTTCCTCATAGGCAATGCGTCCGAGCATCGCACGATGCTCGGGAAAGCATCCTTGGCGTTTCAGAAATTGGGGAGGAAAGTGCAGCATGTAATACTTTGCCATCTTCCATTCGCCCCGTCCAAAGGCCAGAACGGCTGCCGCTAAAATCCGCATGAGATAATCAATTCTCAAGTACGTCGTATCAACCGTCCGCAAAAGCTCTGGATGCGCCTTTGTCATCTCCAGCATCTGAAGCTGGCAAGCAGCACAGCCATCGATATCGCCCTCCACCTCTGCTGCATGAATGGCATGGATGAGATCTTGAAAATCCATCATCGTCACCTCCGGTCTTTGTGTCGCGCATAAAGATCCGTCGCCGTGTCGAGCATCTCCTTCCACGACGAGAACCGCGTCGCCCGCCGCACATGCGCGTCCATCTCTTCCTCGGGCAGTGCCTCGAAATCCGCCTGCGAGCGGATGACGAAGCGGCCGCCCGCCAGAAACTTTTCAAAGGACCGATACCGCGTGAACCGCCGCATGAACGACGCGTCGAACAGCTCCGCAAAATCAACCTGCTGCGGCAGCGCATTCGGCAGCTGGTACCAGCCTGTAATCTTCACCATCTCGCCGCCTCCTTCATTCGAACTGTGCCAGGAGCGCCTTGCACCCCTTCACAGCATCTTGATACGTCGCCTCGAAATTCCCCGTGTACCACGGGTCAGCCACTTCGCGCTCTTCGCCTGCGAATGACAAGAGCAAGCGGCATTTGCCCTCGGGGTCGCCTTTTGTGAGGCGGCGCAGGTCGCGCATGTTCTCGTCATCCATCGCGATGATGAAATCATATGCATCGTAATCCTCGCGCCGAATCAGCCGCGCAGCGCGGCGCGTGAATGGAATCCCTTTCGCGCGCAGCATCCGCTGCGTGCCTGGATGCGCATCGCTGCCGATTTCGTCGGTACGGCAGGCCTTCGAATCAATGACGAACTCCGCCTCCCGTCCCGCCCGCCGCACGAACTCCTTCATCACGAACTCGCACATCGGCGACCGGCAGATATTGCCATGACAGACAAAAAGAATCTTATGCATCACATTCCCGCTTTCTTTTTCCGAGCTCAAACCTTCTCGAAAATTTCTTTGACATCAACAAACAAATCGTCATACAGCGACACCTTGATCTGCCACTTCACGGCCTGCCGTTCTTCCTCGTCCATCGCTTTGAGTTCGAGCTCCGTGAAATCGACATAGACCTCGTCGAGTTCGAACGTGCCTTCCTGATTCAGATATACCTCGACGCTCTTCGTCCCCGGCGTCACGATCCAGTACTCGCGCACGCCTGCCGCCGCATATTTCTTCATCTTCACCGTGCGGTCACGGCGCATCGTCGATGGAGAAAGAACTTCGACGACAAGATCGGGTGCGCCGTAAATCGCATCTTCGTGGATACTTTCGCGATTGGAAATGATCATCACGTCAGGGACAAAAATATTTTCTTCGTCCAGAAACAATCCGACGCCGCCAATCACCATGACTGGCTTTTTCCAAAAATAATTTCCGAAAATGCATCCCAGCTTTCCAGTCACAGTATTATGATCCAGAAATGTACGCCACCACATCGAGATTTCTTTCCCTGCAATCCGTTCCGTCACTGGTTCATCCCGATGAAAGTCTTCCATCCTCCTGCACTCCTCTCCGAAATAAATTTCCACACAAAATTTCTTTCAGCTTTCTTTTTATTGTATCGCAAAAGCAGGCATGGAACAAGGTTTCGCGTTTTCGATTGACTTTTCGTCTTCCGTCGTGTATTATAAAGACATAACTTATATATTTCAACATATTTGAAATAATTTGCATTGGAGGAATCTTTTATGAACGACCGTCTGCTGCGGCGTGCGGTGCCGCTGGCGCTTTCCCTTTCGCTCGCGTTCGGAGCCGCATCCGCGCCTGCCTTCGCTTCGCCTGCCAAGGCCGCCGAGGCCATTTCCTGGAGCTTTGCCAAAGACCTCGAAGGCTGGCATTATGATGGCAAGTGGGCGTATGATGGCGAACCCGCCGCCCTGCACCTTGCCGAGGTTGGCGGCGGCGCGCTCGCGTTCGATGCCGACTATCGCGGCCAGAAGGAAAACGGCTGGAGCGAGGTGAAGTTCGGCTCTGGTGCGGCGAGCGAGGCGCAGCCGCTCGCCATCGGCAGGAGCAACCGCCTCTCGTTCGACTTCTATTTCCGTCCCGAGGCCATGACGCAGGGCGCGTTCCAGACAAAAATCTACATGAAGACGACGGCAGGCGCGGAGGTCTCCGCCGTCACGACTATCGATACAAAGAACGCGGCAGATGCTGGCAACGGCTGGAAGAAAGCGCAGGTCACGGCCGCATTTGACACGCCCGCCGCGCCTCTCACGATGCTCGAAGTCAATATCGTCGGTTCGGAAACCGACTACTGCGGCAAGCTCGCCATCGACAACATCACGCTGTCCTATGACGACGGCTATGTGACGCGCACCGTGCAGCCGACGAAGCAGGAAAAGGTCGATCTGAAAAAATTGCAGACGCCCGCTCGCGTTGCCCTGACGGACGCAAAAGCCATCCCGAATGCCGCGAAGCTCTACAGCTTCCTCGGCGGTATCGCGGACTCCGACTACGTGCTCTACGGTCATATGAACGACCTGCTCATGCATGCAGGCCCCGGCGCCGCTGGCACGTCGGATACATATACGATGCTCCATGACTATCCGGCCGTCATGCCAATCGA
Organism: Selenomonas sp.; assembly: GCA_022773585.1. GTDB lineage: Bacteria > Bacillota > Negativicutes > Selenomonadales > Selenomonadaceae > Selenomonas_C. The sequence goes on from JALEZZ010000060.1 coordinate 19,148, forward strand.
CGCGATGACGCTCGCAGGAAACGACACGGAATATCAAAATCATGAGCCTCCCGCCGGCGCGTATCCGCCCGTCACAGGTCAGGCCGCCATTGACCGCGCAGTCGAAGCGTCCGAGCGCGCAGCAAAGCTCGGCGCCATCGTCTCGCTTTCCGCGCACATGCCGAACTTCGCGCAGGTCGCGGCCAAGGGCAGGACGAATGGCGATTACGATTTCTCCGGCTTCACGTCTGTTGTGACAGATGGCGATGTCGTGCGGCGCGTGATGCCCGGCGGAGACCTCAATGCGGTCTTCACGTCCTACCTCGACAAGATTGCGGCCTATGGCCTCGCCCTGCAGGAAAAGAACATCCCCGTGCTGTTCCGCCCCTATCACGAGAACAACGGCAGCTGGTTCTGGTGGGGAGCGGCGCACTGCTCGGCGAGCGAATTCAAGAACCTTTTCCGCTACACGGAGGAATACCTGCGCGACGAAAAGGGCGTGCACAACTTCCTTTATGTCTACTCGCCGAACGGCCCGTTCACGGACGAAGATGACTACCTGACACGCTACCCTGGCGATGCATTCATTGACGTGCCGGGCTTCGACATGTATCAGGAAAAGCCGCAGGCGAAGGACAACTGGATGGAAAACTTCGCAAAGAACATGGACATCGTGCAGTCGTTCGCCGCGAAGCATGGAAAGATCACGACGATTCCCGAGACGGGCATCCTCTGCGGCAAGGATACGCTCGGCCGTACGGGTGCACAGCGCAAGGACTGGTTCACCGAAGCGCTGAATGTGCTTTCCGCGCACAAATTCCCGTATTTCTCGACGTGGTCGAACTTCAATGAAGATGTCTTCGACCAGCCCTACATGGCGGACAAGCAGCGCGGCCACGAGATGGTCGACGGTTTCACGCGCTTCTACAACGATCCGCGCTCTGTCTTTGCCGGACAGATGCCTGACTGGCAGAAGCTCGACGTCCAGGCCGTCCCCGCTGCCGCCACCTATGGCTACCTGACTGCACCGAGCTCGAATGCGCGCATCACGGCACCAGCCGATGTCACGGCAAAAGCCGCCGGAACCTACCAGAAAGCCGCGTTCCGCTTCACGGATGCTGCGGGCAAAGTCATCGAGGAAAAAGCTGCTGCAAAGACCGCCGATGACACCTTTGCCGTGCCCATCACAAGCGACCTGCTCGCGAAAATTGGCAAAACGGTCGGCAGCATCGACTTCCTGCTCGACGGCAAGACCGTCGACAGCCTGCGCGTCTTTTACAACATGCCTGAAGTCCGGCTCCCTGCGGAACTCGTCGATGATTTTGAAAACTGCTATGGCGACAACGAGCTCCTGCGCGGCGCATACTCGACGAATTGCGGCCCCGGCTGCTCCATCCGCCCGAGCCTTGCCGCTGACACCGCACACAAAAATGGCGGCAGCTATGGCCTCGACTTCCACTACAGCCTCGTCAAAGGCGGCTGGGCCGGCATCATCAAATCCATGGGGGTCGATTGGAGCGCCTATGATGCCGTCTCGTTCTGGTTCTACCCGGACGGCAAGGGCCAGAAATTCATCATCCAGATGAATTCTGACGGTGAGGACTTCGAAGTGAATCTCACCGACCTCGCGAAGCAGACGACGCCGCAGCATGTCGTCCTGCCATTCAAGGATTTCGTCGGCAAGAACGGCGGCACGTTCCATCCCGAGCGCCTGCAGCATTTCGCCATCTACTGCAACACCGTTGGCGACGAACCTGTCGATTCCCACTTCTATCTTGACGACATCCGCGCCATCCGGCAATGACGCGATAACATCATAACGCCATGAAAAATGCGCCCTGCAAAGCTGGCAAAGCTTCACAGGGCGCATCTTTTTATCGGATTTATCGGAATTACCCAGGCATCTCAGAGTTCGCCCGCTTCTTTCTTGATCCGCCGCTTGTTCTCGTACATCGTCTCATCCGCGCGGTTGAAGACGTCCTGATAGTCGTGATCTTGGAGCGGATCGTAGACGGCGCAGCCGATGGCCATGGCGACTTCCGTCCATGGCTCGGCCGCCTCCCGGTTGCGCACGCGCTCATAAGGCACAAGCTTGCCGAGCAGTGCGTCGCGGTTTTCATAATCGCGCCCTGTCAGCACGACGACGAACTCGTCGCCGCCGATACGGTAGACCGGGCTGTGCTTGAATGCCTCGCAGAGCGCATGGCTCATAGCCCGCAGTGCGATGTCGCCTTTCTCGTGACCATAGATGTCGTTGACGAATTTCAGCCCGTTCATGTCCGCCATGAGGATGGCGAATTCCGCCGTGCCCGCCGTGATGACAGCCGTGAGTTCCGCGAGCTTGTTCTCATACGCCGTATGGTTCTGCACGCCCGTGAGCTCGTCGCGGAGTGCCATGCGCTGGATGAGGTCGAGATACTCCTGCAGCTGCTCCGAGTCCTGCAGGATGATGTCCTGCACTTCCGTGATGTCGTGCGCGAGCACCTCGAACTCGTCCCCCGAGGTCGGAGTTTCCTGCATCGGCGGCTTTTCGCGATGCTCGCGGAAATAAGCCAGCATCTCCTGCAAGCGGCGCACGGGATTGAGGACCTGCTGCGTGATGATCTTGTACATCAGCGCGAGGAGCAGGCTGAAGATGATGAATTCGATGCTCAGCATCTTCGTGTCGAGCACGCGCATCTCCCGCATCGCACGCGTCATATCAAGGTCGATGCCGATGAAAGCGACTTTTTTTCCGTCAGAATCATAGAGCGGCTTGTAAATCGTCATGAGCCAGCCCCAGTAGCCGCGGCTCACGACAGGGCCGATGATGCGGTTGTCCCTCGGATCGAGCATCTGCTCGCCGATTTGCTCATAATATGGATCCTCGTCCATCCAGAACGTACGGCCATAATGATAGCCCGTCTCCGACGGATCGCAGATCGTCATGGCATAGCCGCGCCCATCCTGCTCGCCGACCGTATAGAGGTTCAGATAGCGGATGATGTCGTCCGAGCGCGCGTAAAACGCGCGGATGTCCGAAAAGAGCTTGCGATACGCCTCCGTCTCGCTGCCGCCCGGCGCAAGGATGACGGGCAGCTCCCGTTCGTCCACGAGCATCGAAGCCGCTTCGACAAAGTTGCGCGCGACCGCGCCATACGTTTCGATGAGCTGATGACGATAGACGCCGCGTACGCACAAAAAGAGCAGCGACGCCGTGCACACCATCACGACGCTCAAGATGATGAGCAGCTTCACGCGGATGGGGAGCCGCCGCACGCCCTCTTTAAAATCTGCCGCAGGCTCCATCAGGAAGAACGACGGCACCAGCCGCCGGAGCCCCTCGATGAGCAGGAAGCTGATGCCGATGTCCGCCGCATGCTGCACGCCCGAGAGCAGCAGCTGCACACGCGCATCCGGCATGCCCTCCGTCAGCCACGTTCCCTTCATGATGGCGTCTGACAAGCGGAACTCCAGGCAGGTGCCGAGCCCGAAGGCGGCGAGCCCGCCGACAAAGCCGATGCCGAGCCCCAAAAGAATCACGCGCCGCCAGGAACCAAACCAGCTGTGGCGCGCCGCATACGCCGCTACAAACACGAACAGGAAATCCACGGGCAGCATGAAGAAGCGCTCGCTCTCCATCAGGCAGCTGAAAAACACGCCTGCCAGCAGCGCAGTACAGAGGCCCGGCAGGAGGCCGAGCGACACCGCCGTCAAGAGTGCGCCAAAGAAGGCCAATACGAGATGCCCGGTTGCAAAGGACGCAACAGAAAAGATGATCTGCAGCAGAAGTCCCACGAAGAAGCGGGACGAATATCGCCATTTCATAAATGTCCCCCAAGTCAAGGGTGCTTTCGATACTCTCGATACTTTCGAACGGAATCGATGCTGCCCAGCGGCAAATCATCGACTCCTCCCTTATGGATTCTCGATAAAATCGCAAAATCTGCAACAAAAAAAGCACCGCGAATCCGCGATGCTCTGTTTTCAAATGGCAGGGGCAGCAGGACTCGAACCTACGCATGCGGGATTCAGAATCCCGTGCCTTACCAACTTGGCGATGCCCCTAGGTCTTCATGACAGCTCTGCGCTGTCAACAAAAAGTATTATACGAAATCTCAGCCTCTCTGTCAAGGATTTTTTCACGACAAAATTTCTGCAACTTCTTCTTTCAGGAGAAATCTGTCACATGTCCGCCAAAAATAGGCTCTTCACCCATAAGTGTGGGTGAAAGATTAGCATCAGCATCGCCTCAAGCCGCGTGATTCGTGGCTCGAGGACGATTCGGCAATGGTACGACAATATCGGAACATCCGAGCATGACCAAATCAATCATGT
>JALEZZ010000065.1 GCA_022773585.1 Selenomonas sp.
GGCTTCCGAGAACGTCCAGGCTTCCGAGTCGACGATCCGCGATGCCGACATGGCAAAAGAGATGACGGAGTACACGAAGAACAACGTGCTTCTCCAGGCAGCTCAGTCCATGCTCGCACAGGCGAACCAGAGCAGCAGCTCGGTCCTCAGCCTGCTCCAGTAATTCTGGATCATCTCGCCGATTCGTTTGGCGAATTGCTAGCAGGAAGAACCCTCTCCCTCTCCGGAGAGGGTTTTTCTATACCTCTTAAGGCTCCCTCTCAGAGGGAGCTGTCAGCCGGATGGCTGACTGAAGGAGTCTCACAAGCATGACGTTTGCAATTTACGATTGCAGTTTATGCGGGCTTCGTTTTTTCAAGGAGCATATATCATATGTATCTGACCGCTTGCTACATCACAAAGAATGAATCCAGGAATCTATCCGCATCGCTTGCGACGGTTGCGCCCATCGCCGACCGCATCGTCGTCGTCGATACGGGCTCGACGGATGACACGGTGGAGATTGCGCGGCGCTGCGGGGCCGAGGTGCTTTCGTTTCCGTGGCAGGACGATTTTGCGGCTGCGCGGAATTTCGCACTCGACCATGCTGTGCCCTCCGAGACCCCGGCAGACCCCGACCGCTGGATCCTCTTCCTCGATGCCGATGAGTCTCTGCCGCACGCCGAAGGCCTTCGCGAGATGCTGGCGGGGCTCTCGGCTGTGTCACCTGCGCCCGAGGGCGTGCTGCTGACGCTCGTCAATGTCGATGACGATGCGGAAGGACTCGAAATCAGCCGCTTCCATGCATTGCGGCTCTGGCGGCAGCGGCCGCACTATCGCTATCGCGGCGCGATTCACGAGGTGCTCGTCGATACGCGCACGGGACGGACTCCCGAGCCCTGCGCCATTGACCAGCGCTTCCTCGTGCGCCATACGGGATACAGTTCGGCACGCGTGCGCTCGAAACTGCTGCGCGACCTCGCGATGCTCGAGGCAGATATGCAGGCGCATGGCGAGCAGCCGCTGACGATGCGCTATCTCGCCGATGCCTGCTACGGCCTCGGCCGCTATGAGGATGCCGTGCGCGCGGCCCGGAAAGCGCTCGCAGCTCCCGTCACGACGGTCGCAGGAGACCGCGATCTCTACGATGTGCTGCTGCGCTCGCTCCAGAAGCTCGGCCGCCCGCTCACGGAGCAGCAGGATGTCGTCCATGAGGCACTCGCGCATCTTACGGGGACGGCGCGCGCGGAGTTCGTCGGCTGGCAAGGGCGGCTGCGCCTCGCGGCCGGCGATGCGGCCGGAGCGCACGATGCGCTTGCGGAATGCCTGAACGCGTTGCAAGACAAGGCCAAGCGGGAGGGCGAGGCGGGCAGCAGCGGCGCGGAAGCCGGCCTGCCCGACATCCTGGCGGCCGATGCGCAGGCACTCTTTTCCCTCGGCCGGCAAAAAGAAGCGGAAAAGCAGGCGATGGCGGCTCTTGCGTCGAATCCTTATCAGGAGAAGGCGCTTGCCGTATTGGCGGAATGCTTCCCCGAGGCTGAGGCGATGGTCAGCCGCGTGCTGCCGCTCTATCCGGCGCCGGAGAAGGGAGCATCTTTCCTCGCGTCTTTTGCGGAGCGTCACAGGATTGTGCCGCTCCGCACCGCCCTGGCTGCGCACCTTTCCCTGGAGGAGCGCGAGGGCCGTGCGGCCGTGACGGCCTGCTTCCAGCAGGCGGCAGCTGACGATTGGGCCGGCCTCCTGCAGGGCGCTGCGGTGATCGCGGGCGAAGCGCTTCAGGAGCTCTTCGCAGCGCTCGTGGCGCTCCCGGAGGAACGGCGCGCCGCTGAGCCGGATCGCGTCGCCGAATGGGAGGCGGCTCTGCCTGCTGCCTTGCGTCATCTGCTCTTCTGCATGCGGGCGCAGCAGACGGCCGAGGCGCAGGAGGAAGCGACATTCTTTACGGGGCTCGAAGCGCTCTCCGGCTTTGTGACGGAGCAGCAGGTGCTGCCGTATGTGCGTCTTTCAGAGTCGTTCGGCCCCGCCGCGCTGCTGCGCACGGCGCACTGGCTGGCAGACCGCTGCATGGAGGCGGCGGCCTGGGAGCTCCTGCAGCGCATTCCTGCGGATTTCCTCGCAGAGGATGCGCAGGCGGCTGATTTCTGGCTGCTGACGGGGCGCGTGCTCTGGGCGCTCGGCGCCGAGGGCGCGCAGGAGTGCTTCGAGCGCGCGGCAGCCGCAGGATGCGAGGATCCGCGGCTCGCGTTTCATCTCCATTGGGCACGAAAGGAGCAGGAGGCATGAAGCTCAAGATTTCCGCATGCGTCATCGCGAAGAACGAGGCGGCGAACCTCGGCCGCTGGCTCAAGTCCATGCAACCCATCGCCGACGAGATGATCGTCGTCGATACGGGCAGCACGGATGCGACGGAGGAAATCGCGCGGCAGGGCGGCGCGACGGTCTATCATTTCGCATGGTGCAATGATTTCTCTGCGGCGAAGAATTTCGCGCTCGGCCATGCGAAGGGCGACTGGGTGCTGTTCCTCGATGCCGATGAGTTCTTTTCGAAAGACTCCATTGCGAAGGTGCGGCCGCTCCTCCGGCGCATCCACAAGAACCGCCAGACGGCCGGCGTGCTCTGCCGCCTCGTGAACATCAATCTCGATGATGGCGGCCGCCGCATGACGTCGCTCGTGCAGCTCCGCATGTTCCGCCGGGCGCCGCATCTGCGCTATACGGGCAGCGTTCACGAGACGCTGACGCTGCCGAAGGGCAGCAACCTCGAACTCGCGCAGGACATCGAGATTCTGCACACAGGCTATTCGGCGAGCATCGTCCGCAAGAAGATGGAGCGCAATCTCGTGTTGCTGCAGCAGCGCATCGCGGAGCACGGCGGCAGGGAGGAGCCCGTCGATGCACGCTATTTCATGGACATCTGCTATGGCCTCGGCCAGTACGACAAGGCGGAGGCGTATGCCAAGAAGCTGCTCGCGATGAAAAATCTCGCGGCAGACCTTGCAGGGCGCGCCTATGAAACCTGGGCGAGCTGCCTCATGAAGAAGCATGCGCCAGAAGAAGAGACGGCTGCCTGCTACGAGGCGGCGCGGCGCGCCTGCCCGGAGCTTGCGGAGTTCCCGTTCATGCAGGGGCTCTGGGACTATGACCGGGGCGACTGGCTCGGCGCGGAGCAGGCGCTCGAGGATGGCCTCGCGATCCATGCGCGCTACCATGGGCAGCCGACGAGCATCACGGCCGTCATGGACAATGCGGCGTATCTCCTGCCGAATGTCTGGTGGCGGCTCGGCTGCCTGCGCGAGGCGCATCGCGATTTCGCCGGGGCGCAGGATGCCTATGTGGCAGGTCTTTCGCTGTCGAAGCATCATGAAGGGCTTTTCACTTCGTTCTGGGCGTATCTGCGCCGCATCGGAGCTGCACCGGCCGATGTCATCGCGGTCCTGCGGGGCATCTACGACGAGCAGTCGCCGGAAGACATGCAGTTCCTCGCGCAACGTCTCGGGCGCGCACGGGCGGGGCAGGTCTATCTCTATTATCGGAAACGCGCGGGCGACCATGCATTTCCAGCGCTCGCATACCTTGCAGCCGGCCGCATGGATGCCGCCGCCGAGACGGCGAAAAGCGAGCTCGCTGCCGTCCGCAGCCTCGCGCACGACGCGGAAGATCATGGCGCCGGGGGCGCGGCAGCGCTGCTGCAGGTTTTGAAATGAAGGGGAATAAAGGGGAAGTTTCATGACATACCGGGAACGGAAACAGCTCTTTGAGAAACTGACGGATGCGATGGAGCAGCAGGACTGGGAGAAAGCCATCCAGCTCTCGGACCGCCTGCGGGCCGAGGATCCTGACGACCGCGAGATGTGGAATGCGATGCTCGCGGCCTATATCGACGGCCATGCCGTGGAGCAGGCCGCCGAAGCTGGCAGGGCCTATGCGGCACATTTTCCGCACGACGGAAAATCGTCGTTCTACCTCGGACGCATCGCGCTGCTCCAGGATGACTGGGAGACAGCCGAGCGCGAGTTCCAGGCCGCGCTGGCTTCGCCGGATCTCGAAGGTTGGTACCGCGGCGCGGCCTATAGCATCTACGCGACGTTCTGCCGGGAGGCGGGGCGGCCGGAGGAGGCGGCGCGCTTCTATCGCATGTCATGCAGCTACAAGGATCTCGCGCACGGCAAGGCGACGGAGTACAGCAACATGCTGTTCAATCTGCACTATCTGGAAAAGGACGCGGACTACATGCTGGCGGCGGCGAAGAAATTCGGCACGTTCTTCGATGATGTGCAGCCGTTTTCCCACGAGCGCCATCCGGGCGAGCCCGCGCGGAAGCTCCGCATCGGCTACCTCTCTCCGGATCTCCACCTGCATGTCGTCGCACTGTTCCTTGCGGCATTCTTCCATGACTATGACCGCCGCCGCTTCGAAGTCTGGTGCTATGCGGGCTGTCTCGAGGACGAGGTGAGCGAAGAGTATCGCGGTCTCGTGGATCGCTGGCAGAATGTCTATGGCCTGTCCGACGAGAAGATTGCACAGCTCATCCATGATGACCATGTCGACATCCTTTTCGATTCGACGGGCCATACGGCGCGCAACTTCCTGCCGGTCTTCGCCTATCATCCGGCGCCCGTGCAGGTCTCGGGCATCGGCTACTTCGCGACGACGGGGCTGCCGGCCATGGACTACTACCTCGCCGACCGCTTCACTGACCCGCCCGAGAACGATGCGGTGTTCACGGAACGGCTGCTGCGACTGCCGCAGAGCCATTTCTGCTTCCTGCCGCATGACGTGCCAGAGCACATCCGGCCGGCTGCATTCCTGCGCAACGGCTTCGTGACGTTCGGCAGCTTCAACAATTTCACGAAGGTCTCGGACAGCCTGCTCGCGCTCTGGGCGCGCATCCTCGCGGCCGTGCCCGGCAGCAGGCTCTACCTCAAGACGTCGATCTTCAACCATCCCGTCGGCCGGGCGCGGACGCTCGCGCGCATCCATGCAGCCGGCATCACGGATGAACAGCTCATCATCGGCGAGCGTACGCAGCAGTACATGACGTCGTATGAGGATGTCGATATCGCGCTCGATACGTATCCGTATCCGGGCGGCGGCACGACGTGCGACGCGCTCTCGATGGGCGTGCCCGTCGTGACGCGCGTCGGCCGGCGTCACAATGCGCGCTTCGGCTGCAGCCTGCTCGTGAATGCGGGCCATCCGGAGCTCTGCGCCGCAACGCCGGACGAGTACGTGGACATTGCTGTGCAGCTCGCAAAGGATCCTGCGCGGCTCGCCGGGCTTCATCGCACGCTGCCGCTCGCATTCCAGGCGTCGCCCGTTGTGCAGGGCGTAGACTACATGGGCGCGATGGAGCAGGCCTATGCGCGCATCTTCCTCGACTGGCAGGAGGCGGGGCTCCCGGACGAGGAGCGCCGCAAGCTCGCGGTCAAAGATCTCAAGGCGCTGGAGCGCGCCATGGCGTCGCATGCATGGGAGGACGCTATCCGCCTCGCCGGGCGCATCGTGGCGCGGGAGCGCGACCATGGCCGCCATCTCGTGCCGACGGCTGGCACGGCGGAGGAAGACGCCGGAGGCGATGTGCTGACGGCGGCTGAGGCCGCCGAAGCATGGACGGCGGGCGCGATTGCCTTTCGTGCCGTGCAGAACCGTCTGCGCGCGCGGTACTGGCTCCGCGCGGCCATTGCGCGCGGCTCGGCGAAATCTGTCGAGCTCGGCCGCCTGCTCGCGCGAACCTGCCGCGAGGAGCATCGCTATCTCGAAGGATACGAAGCGGCCAGGACAGCGCGCCAGCAGTTTCAAGCGACGGGCGGAGGGTCTGAGGGCTTTCATGCCGATCTCTGCACGATCGAGGCGGCCTGCGCGCTCGAATGCGGCGCAGCAGACGAAGCTGCGAAGCGCTACCTGGAAGCCTCGGAGGCAGCAGGTGCCGGCGGCGACCAGGAGACGGCACGGAGCCTCTACAGCTCGTACCTGCTCGCCGCGCACAACCTCATGCTCACGCCGCAGGCTTATGGCGGGATGCACGTCGGTTACGACAAGCTTTTCGAGGACGTCCGACGGCTGCCGCAGCGCGATCCGGGAGCCTGGCGGCAGGAGCATCGCCGCATCCGCATCGGCTATCTTTCGGGCGATTTCCGCCATCATGTGATGTTCGCGTTCTGCTATCAGATGCTCGTTGCGCACGACGCAGATACGTTCGAGCTCTTTGCCTATTCGCTCGGGCGGACGCACGACCAGTACACGGAGCTCGTCCGCAAAGCCGTCGACCACTTCGTCGACGTGCAGGGACAGTCGCATGCGGCCATCGCGCAGCGCATCGCCTCTGACGGCATCGACATCCTCTTCGACCTCGGCGGCCATACGACGAGCAGCGGCCTGCCCGTGCTCGCGTACCGTCCGGCTCCTGTGCAGTGCTCAGGGCTCGGCTACATGTATCCGACGGGGCTTTCCACGGTGGACTTCTTTTTGACGGATGCGCAGGCGGATGGCGAGGCGCAGCGCGCGGACTGGGCGATGTTCCACGAGCAGCCCGTCTTCCTCACGAGCCAGTTCTGTTATACGGGCCGCAGCGACCTTGCACCGTCTTCGGGCGCGCCGTGCGAAAAAACGGGCGTCATCACGTTCGGCGTCTTCGGCCGGTACCTCAAGATCACGGATGAGATGCTCGATGCCTGGAGCGAAATTCTTGCAGCCGTGCCGGAGAGCCGGCTGCTGCTCAAGGGCGGCTTCTTCCATGTGCCCGAAGCGAAGCTTGCGGCCATCGAGCGGTGCGGAGCGCATGGCATCGACGCGAGCCGTCTGCTGCTCGAGGATGCGACGGACGACTATATGGAGCGGATGCGCGACGAGGTCGATGTGCTGCTCGACACGTATCCATATCCGGGCGGCGGCATCACCTGCGACGCGCTCTACATGGGCGTGCCCGTCGTCTCGCTCTATGGCAGGCGGCGCGACACGCGCTTCGGCCTCTCCATCCTGACGGCGGCCGGGCTCGGCGAGCTCGCCTGCGCGACGCGCGAGGCCTATGTCGCGCGCGCCGTCGCACTCGCAGGCGACCGCGAGCTGCTCGGCGTGCTGCATCGGAACCTGCGCACGATGATGATGCAGTCGCCGCTCATGAATACGCGCCAGTACGTCGCGGAGCTCGAGCGAGCCTACCGCATCATGCTTGACGAAAAGGAAAAGGAATGGAAAGGGGGGAGAGGTTCGCATGACCATGACACTCGGAGAGATTGATGACCGCCTCGTCCCGGCTGCAAACCTCATCGAGACAGCGCCGCGCGAAGCGCTCGAGCGCCTCGACGACATCGTGCGGCGGGAGCCGTTTGCGCCCGACGACATGTGGCGCGTCTGGGAGTGCTACAGCCTCATCTGGTACAAGCTCTTTGACAAGCAGAAGAGCCGCGCCTACGCATGGCAGGCGATTACGCATCCGGGCGGCGCACCGCGCATCATCCAGCAGATCGAGTACAGCGACTACCTGTTCTTCCTGCATTATTTCGACGATCTCAGCGATGACGAGCGGCGGGAGCTCGAGATGCTCTATGACAAGTTCGCGCAGGACGCGGAGACGTTCCCGCACCCTCTGGAGCGCCACCGTCACGCAAAGCTCCGCATCGGCTATATCGCGAGCGCGTTCGCGGACAACGTGCTGTGCGTCTTCACGGCGCAGCTCCTGATGGCGTACGACCGCAGTGCGTTCGAGGTCTATGCGTACCAGCTCAGCGAGACGCGCGACCTCTATACGGACGAGGTGGAGCGCCAGGTGGAGAAGCTGCGCATGTACCCGCGCAACGTGGATTATCGGGATGTCGCGCAGGACATCTGGAATGACGAAATCGACATCCTGTTCGACCTCGAAGTGCACAGCGGCGGCGGCCGCACGATGGTTGTCATGTGCCACCGGCCCGCGCCTGTGCAGGTCGCGGGCATCGGCTACATGTCGTCCTCGGGGACGAAGGCCGTCGACTACTTCCTCGGCGACCCGTACTGCGATCCGCCGGGCCTCCACGAGGAGGACTTCGCGGAGACCATCCTGCGGATGCCGCACTCGCATTTCTGCTATACGCCCTCGACGCGCGTGCTCCGGGCAGCGCATGAATACCATGTGCACAGCCCCATCGTCTTTGGGAGCTTCAACAATTTCTGGAAGCTCACGGATCACATGCTGCGCCTCTGGCTGCGCATCGTGCGCGCCGTGCCAGGGAGCCATATCCTCATCAAGAACAGTTCGCAGAAGATCAATGCGATGCGCATGACGCGCCGCCGCCTGCTGCACATCGGCTTCCGGCCCGGGGAGTTCGAGCTCGAGGACGTCACGGCGGAGTATCTCTCGCGCTATCAGGATGTCGACCTGCTGCTCGATACGTATCCGTACACGGGCGGCGGCACGACGTGCGATGCGCTCTACATGGGCGTGCCTGTCGTCACGCGCTACGGGAGGCGCCATGGTACGCGCTTCAGCTATAGCCTGCTCGAGAACATCGGCCTCGGCGAGCTCGCGTGCCGCGACGACGAGGAATACGTGGCGAAAGCCATCTCGCTTGCGCGCAATCCCGCACGGCTCGCAGAACTTCACGCGCGCATCCCCGAGATGATGAAAGCGTCGCCTGTCATGGACGCGCGTGCATATCTCCACGACATCCAGGCGGCGTATCAGGCCATCTTCGCACGATGGAAGCGCGGGATGGAAGCGGGAAGGCAGGAAATGACGCGGGAACGTCGTATTTATAACATAGTAGATTCTATTGCAAAGGAGCAGAACATCATGGGAAAGGCAAACAGAAGAATGAACAAGCGTCAGCAGCAGCGTGCGCAGGAGATGACGCGCCAGGAGACGCGCGATTTCCGCAAGGAGCTCAATGATGCCTACGAAAAAGGCCAGTATGCCGACGTGATCAATACGATGGCGGAACTCGTCGGGACGAAGCAGCAGACGCCGGAAGACCTCTACAAGTGCGCGTACAGCTACTTCATGCTCGGCGATTACATGCGCGCAGCCGGTATGGTCACAGATGTCCTGGCATATGATGCCGCGCATGTGGCCGCCCGCATCCTGCTTGCGCGCATCTGCATCCTCGAGGACCGCATCGATGACGGCCTTGCCATCTTCGACTTCATCCTCGAGCATTACGAAAACGCGCTCTCAGAAGAGCAGCGCGAGGATATGGAGGACATCCTCGACTACTACGGCCGCACGGAACAGGAACGCCTTGCGAAGGATTTTCCGTCCGTCGCGAAATTCCTCGGCATCGAGGTCGAAGAGGATGCAGAAGTCGCGGCTCCGGAAGAGCGCACGGCGCAGGCACCGGCTGCACCAGCTGCATCCGCGCCGGCAGCGCCAGCCGCACAGCAGGCGGCAGAGGACACGGCCGTGGCCGAGCAGGAGCGCCAGTCCGTTCTCGCAAAGACGATTCCGTTCAAGCAGAAGCTGCATCTCTTGAATATGTTCGCCGGCGCGCATTTCGTTGCCGCCGAGCATGCTTCGACTGCCATCCTGCTCTCGGCCGCGCTCGACATCGATGCCTCCGATCCCGAGACGATCCGAAACCTCGCCGTGCTCGCGAAGTGCCTCGGCAAGCATGACCAGGCGCTCGCACTCGCGTCCAAGCTGCCGCAGACGGATTTCCTGCTGCTCGATTACCTGCGCACGCCGGCGGAATGATGTGCGCATGATTCCTTGACGTTTTTCAAAAGGCTCTGGAAGGGACGAGGTCATGGACCAGAAGAAACAGCAAGCTGCCGTCGTCGTGCCTGTCTATCGGGAGACGCTGTCCCGCACGGACAAGGTCGCGCTCGCGCAGCTTCAGAAGGTGCTCGGGGCATATCCAAAAATCTTTATGGCGCCGGAATCGCTCACGTTCGATTATGGCGAGCTCGGCAGGGGCTTTTCCGTCGAGCGCTTTCCCGATGAATTTTTCAAGAGCGCGACGACGTACAGCGTCCTGCTCCTGCAGCAGGATTTCTATCGGCGGTTCCTCGATTATGACTTCATCCTCATCTATCAGACGGATGCCTTTGTCTTTTCCGACCGCCTGCAGGAATTCTGCGCGATGGGATATGACTACATCGGCGCGCCCGTCGGCCGCTATGTCCCGCTCTGGCATCTCCTCGGCGCGCGCATCGGCAATGGCGGCCTCTCGCTCCGGCGTCCGGCCGCCTGCCTGCGCATGCTCGAGCAGCATGCAGACTGGCTCCGGGAGGGTGCGGTGCTGCAGGATGCTTTTCTCGCCTGCGAGGACGCCTTCTTCGGAGCATGCGGCGTGCGCGATGAGACGTTCCGCGTGCCCGATGTCCGCACGGCGCTCTCGTTTGCCGTGCAGGACGACCTGCAGCATGTCTTCCGCCGCATGGAGGGGGGCTGGCGGCCGTTCGGCTGCCATGCCTGGACGCTCAGTGTCGAGCATGGCTTCTGGCGCAAGCTCATCGAGGCCGAGGGCTATGATCTTTCGGGCGTGAAATTCCCGGACATGGATCCGTTTTGGAAGTATTATCTGAAGCTTCGCTGGCAGACGCACAAGACGCTTCCTGTCCACCGCATTTATGCGGCCCTGCGGCGCGGTGCGGGCGGCGAAGCGCTCGCGATCCTCGGAAGGGCTCTGGCGGCGTATCCGGAGAAGTCGCCGGTCTGGCGCCTGCAGGTCGAGGATCTCATGTATCTCTGGCGCATGGCGCGGCTCGATCTGCCCGAGGATGCACTGCGGGATCTCGTGCAGCGGGCTCTGGAAGAGGCGCTGTGCCGCAGCTTCCTCGCGGGGGACTTCCGTCCGAACCATGTCGGCATGACGGAAACGCTCTTCACGTTCTTCCATCTTTCGGAAAGCGAGCATCGCCGCCTGCGCGAAATCCTGACGGCCGCGCACCTGCGGCTCGATGAAAGCACGGCGCCAGCGCCGGCGCCGCGCATCCGCCGCTCGAAAGCGTGCAGGATCGTCGCCATCTCGATGGTGAAGAACGAGATGGATGTCATCGAGAGCTTCGTGCGCCATACGCTCGGCTTTGCCGACCTCCTGATCGTCGCCGACCACAAGAGCACGGATCAGACGCGCGAAATTCTTGAAAAATTGCGCGACGAAGGCCTCCCGCTCATCATCGAGGACGTCCGGACGGCCACATATGAGCAGGCCGACGTCATGACGCATCTGCTCTGGGAGGCAGCCGATGTGCAGAAGGCGGATCTCATCGTGCCGCTCGATGCCGATGAATTCCTCGTGCCGACGGGCGGCGCGTCCTGCCGCGCCGTGCTCGAGCAGCTGCCGAAAGATGACGTGCGGAGCGTGCATTGGCATCTTTATGCTTCAAGTTGGCAGGGCGGGGCGCCGACCGACGTCTTCCGGCTCGCGCAGCCGCTTTATCGCAATGCCGAGCCCATCGAGGGGCAGAAAGTCATCGTCGGCGGCGCGCTCGTGCGCCGCGATCATGTGCGTCTCTCGCAGGGCAACCACCAGATTGGCCGCCGGACGGAGACGGAGGAATCGTGGACGCACGGGCCGTTCCTGGACGCTATCGAAATCGCGCATTTCTTCTGGCGCAGCCCTGAGCAGATCCAGTCGAAATACGCTGTCGCCTGGCCGAACATCGTGGCGAAATACACGCTGCATACGGCGTTTGGCGGCGGTTACCGCAAGTGGTTCGATCTCATCCGTCGCGGCGGTGTGCCGGGGCGGGACGAGGAACATCCGAATTGGCAGAAGTGCGACCTGCGCGGCCGCGTGCCGCTGCCGAAGCTGCGTTACAGCAAGAGCCTCGTGCCCAATGTGCTTGCAAATGTCATGGCCGCGAGCGAGGCACTGGCCGAGGAGCTCGCCGAAACGCGGGCCTTCGCAGATGCGCCGCTCGTGACGACCATCGTGCCATACCTCGGCGAGGATGCAGCGTTTTGCACATCGTTCGCTTCGGCCTGTGCCGAGGACTATCCGTGGCGGGAGCTCGTCGTTCCCGTGCTCGCAGGCGATCTCTCGACGGAGCTCACAGGCGAGGTCACGGGGCAGCATGCCCGCATCCTCGACGAGGCATCGTCCCTGCCGTCTTCCGTACACGGCAAGTATGTAGAGTGGCTGCTGCCGGGCGAGACCGTCCGGAGCGAAAAGCTCCGCCGCATGACCGCCTGCATGGAGCGGCATGGTCTGCCGTTTCCTCTGCTTCTCTCCGATGGCGGCGGCACATATCCTGATATTTCACCGTTCATCGACTTCGATGTGCCCGAGGGCGTGAATTTCCAGATGCCATCGGCCTCGGGCGTCTGGAAACGCCTGCTCGCCGCTGGCAAGTATCCATCGCGCGGCCTCGCGGGCGTCCTCATGCGGCGGGACGTCTTTGAAACAGCCAGCCGCGTACCGGGGCTCTTCGATGGCGGCCGACCGCACCTGCTCGCCTTCTGGCGCGCGCTGCTTTTCGCATCTTCTGAGCAGCCCTGCAAGTATTTCGGCGTCTTGCGCGACAACTACGCGGGTGCGGCTCCTGCATGCTCGCTCGAAGCGCTTGCAGCGCACCAGATGGACTGGCATGCGCTTTGTGAAAAAGACGGCAAGGCACTCCTCAGCGCGGAAGAGCGGCAGGAAGCTCTCGACCGCCAGCGCAAGCACGGCATCTACCTGCTCGAGCAGGCGCTCTCGAAGGGCTGCGACATGACGTCCGGCATCTGGCCGGCATACCAGGAGATGCTCGTGCATCTCTGAAATAGGAGTGAATTGAAAACATGGCAGAGTTTCCATATCCCGTGCGGGATTTTGCGTGCCAGAAATATCCGAAGGAAATCTGGGAGTGCATGCGCGACTATGATGACGTGTTTTATCATTCGCTCTGTGTCTACGCAGGTACCGTGGTTGGTGAGACGGGCATTCCAGGGCTCAAGATCGACTTTCGTGCCGGGCTGCGGCTCGAGGTGCCGAAAGGAAAGTTCCACGTACGTCTTTCGGATGGCGAGTCGGGGAGGGTGCTGCTGGAAGAAGATGTTTCAGAGACGCTGCTCGTTTCAATTGAGAAATATTTCATCCCGTGGCACGTCGAGGTCTGGAGAGAGGGGGAGCTCGTCTTTGTCCATGACATCGACCTCGACGGGCAGGAAATTTATGTTGCCGTGCTGAGCCCGAGCCTCGGCGACATGCTGGCCTACCTGCCGAGCGTTGTCGAGTTTGAACGCATGCACCACGCGCATGTAACGCTTCGCGTTTCAGAGCCGTATGAGGATGTCGTGCATCTCTGCTATCCTTCATTCCCGCTCGCACAGAAGATGCCGGACGAGGCGTATGCGGCCTTTTACATCGGCAATGGCAGCGGCGATCCGCACCAGACGCCGGTGGATGGTCGCAGGCTCCCGCTCGAGCGCATAGCGCGCGTGATCCTCGGCATGGATGGTGCACCACCAGCACCGCCCGCCTCCATCGGCGAACGCCTGCGCAAGGCGCCGCGCCTCATTGCGGAGCCCTATGTCTGCATCAGCATCCAGGCATCGAGCGTGCTCAAGAGCTGGCTCTGGCCCGGTGGCTGGGACATCGTGGTTGCGGCGCTCAAGGAAGCGGGCTACCGCGTCGTCTGCATCGACCGTGATCGTGAGCAGAGTGCCTATGGCATCACGGTGCGGTGTCCCGAGGGTGCAGAGGACGATACGGGCGAGAAGCCGCTCACGGAGCGCGCACAGCTGCTTGCGCATGCAGCATTCTGCGTCGGCATCAGCAGCGGTCTTTCGTGGCTCGCATGGACGGTGGGATGTCCCGTCGTGATGATTGCGGGATTCACGCTGCCGTGGAACGAGTTCCCCGAGGCATACCGCGTCTGGAATCCGCGTGTCTGCTCGGGGTGCTCGCAGGAAGTCGAGCACGATTTCATCAGCGCGCCATGCCCGCGTCATGGCAGGAAGTCGCCGCGTTTTGCGGAGTGCCAGCGGAGCATCTCGCCGCAACACGTCCTGCGCATCATCGAGAGGATGCGCAGCGAGCGGCAGCGGTGAGGCGGAGATGTCGGAAAAGGAGGACATGAAGTGAACAAGACCAGTATCATCCTCTTGAGCTACAATACGGAGGACTACACGCGCCTTTGCATCGAGAGCATCCGAAATTTCACGCCGCGGGGGAGCTATGAGCTCATCGTCATCGACAATGCGTCGCGTGACGGCTCTCTGGCGTACCTGCGCGCGCAGAAGGATCTCCGCCTCGTCGAGAACGCGGAAAACCGCGGCTTTCCGGCCGCCTGCAACCAGGGCATGGCGCTTGCGATGCCGCGAAATGATCTGCTGCTCCTGAACAGCGATACGATCGTGACGCCGCACTGGCTCGAGAACCTCCAGGCGGCACTGCACAGTGCGGAGAACATCGGCGCAGCCGGCTGCGTGACGAACAGCTGCTCGCATTTCCAGCAGATTCCCGTCTCGTATGCGGATCTCGATGAGATGCTGGCGTTTGCGGAGCGTTTCAACGTGTCGCAGTCCATGCTCTGGCAGCCATGGCATGCCCTGACGGCGTTCTGCCTGCTCGTCCGCCGCAAGGCCTATGCAGAGGTCGGCGGCTTCGATGAAGCGTTCTCGCCTGGAAACTATGAGGATGACGACCTCTGCATCCGCCTGCGCGACGCGGGATATTCGCTGCTGCTCTGCCAGGATACGTTCATCCACCACTTCGGCAGCGCATCGTTCCAGAAGGATGAGGACGCGCAGAAGCAAGCGGCAAAAGAAAAGGCATATCGTGCGCTCCTGCGCCGGAATACGAAATATTTTTGTGAGAAGCACCTGTTGTTTCCTGACTGGAACATGCTGCACGGCATCCTCACGACGGTGCCTGGCGAGCTATTGGGCGAAGGGCGGCGCTTGCTGCTCGTCGGCATGTCAGTCTGCACGGACGCCTATATCCAGCGGGCGGCACATCCGGGTCTGCGAGTCTCGTGTGTGACGTGGGACAGGGACGCAGCTGCGCGCACGCAGCAGGATCTCGCGATCCGCTATGCGCAGCAGACGGCAGAGAGCCTCGCGGCCGCACTGTCCGACCTGCAGGAAATGTACGATGTCATCGTGATTCCCGGCGGACTCGGCGGTCTGCCGGAAGCTGCGCAGATGCGTAACGTGCTCGGCCGCCATCTCGTGCCGGGCGGCGGTTTTTATGAGGGATGAGATTATGGAAGAAAAAATGGTGGAAAACCTGCTGAGCGTCATCTGGGTCGTGCGCAGCGGGCAGAATCTGGAGTCGGATCTCATTGCGCTCGAGCGCATGCTGGCCGGGCGTTCGGCCGAACTCATCATCGTCGATGATGTCGATGGCGAGGAATTGTCGATCAGCGATGCGTCGCCTTCGACGCAGGTTCTCCATCACGATCATGCGCGCGGGCCGGCAGCATCGTTTGCGGAGGGCGTGCGCGTCGCACATGGCAACCGCATCCTCTATATCGAAAGCCCATTCATCCTGCAGCCGTCAGGCCTTGCAGCGCTTGAGCGCGTTCTGCTTCGTGACCCTCATGTGGGGCTGGTGGGGCCTGTGCAGACGGGCGTGTCGCACAACCGCGTGCGCATGATGCCGGATTATCAGGACCTCGACGGAATGAATGACTTTGCCCGGCGCGTGGAGAAGCGGTACCGCGGGAAGGTCACGCAGGAGCTCCTTCATGATGACGGCTGCTTCCTCGTGCGCCGCGCGGCGCTGCGCGACGTGCAGCCGGACACGGGGTTCCAGACGTCGCAGGGCATGGCGGGGGACTTCTCGCTGCGCCTCTGGCAGGCGGGCTGGAAAGTCCTCGCAGCCGATGATGTCTACGTGCATCGCAACGCGACGGGCGTTGCAGAGGATTTCGTGGCGGACAGCCGGCGGTTTCATGAGCTTCATGGATTCGACATCTCGTATTCGACGAACGTGCGCCGAGATGCTCTGACAGAGCTCGACTCCGGCCATGCACCGCAGGCCGTCCTAGAGGCGGGGTGCGCGGCGGGCGGCACGCTCTGCTATCTGCAGGGAGCGTTCCCCGAAGCCGAGCTCTATGGCATCGAGCTCAATGACCGTGCGGCGGCCGTGGCGCGGCTCTTTGCCGACGTCCAGGCCATGGATCTCGAGAAGCTCGACCATCCGGCCTGGCATGACAAGTTCGATGTCGTCCTGATGTGCGATATCCTCGAGCATCTGCGCGACCCGTGGCAGACAGTGCGAAACATGTATCGCATGACGCGCCCTGGCGGGCGCATCGTTATCAGCGTGCCGAATATCACGCATGTCAGCGTGTTTGCAGAAATGCTCAAGGGTCAGTGGCACTATGAGGATGCCGGTATCCTCGACCGTACGCATCTGCGGTTCTTCACGCGTGAGACGGCAATGGCACTCCTGACGCAGGCGGGATATCATGTTGCAAAGGTCGAGTGGACGCTGCCGGATCTCCCGGCAGATTTGCAGGAACTCAAAAAGCAGCTTGTGCCGCTCCTGCGTGGCAATATGAAAGAGAAGTATCTCGAGGCCTACCAGTGGCTTATCGTGGGAGAGAAGTGAAAATGGAGTCTCAAGACATCTATGCGGCTTATCGCGCGGCCGAGGAAGCGGGCGATCTCGATGGATGCGCGGCCTGCGTGCTCGCGGCTGTCCAGCTGGCTACTGCCCATCCGGAAGCGGAGGGGACGGAGGAGCTCGCGTATTTCGAAGATGGCCGCCTGATGGTCGTGCTCGCGGCGGCGATTTTTGCGATGGAGCGCGGCGATGACTGGCTCGCGGATTATTATCTGCGCTCCTTTCCGCAGGGATTGCTTTACGAGAGCGCGTGGTTCCCCGAAGGACGTTATTTCCGCGGCGTCCTCGCGCTGCGCGCTGGTGATTTCAGGAGGGCGCGCGAGCTGCTCGGCGACCATCTGGCACAGTTCGCGGGTGACGCGGCGGCCTGGCTGGCCATCGGCAATGCTGCCTATCATATGGGCGCGTTCCTGCCCGCCGTTGTCGCCTATGGAAAAGCGCTCGAGCAGCGGGCGGATCTCCCAGAGGCAGCCGTGAACCGTGATGTGGCGCTCGCGCAGATGCTTGCGCCGGAAGGCGCGGCGCGGCCGCCGATTCATGAGGGGCTGACGTTTCCCATGACAGTCGAGGCGGAGGACTGGGAGGCCGTGCGCCATCTGCCGATTTTCATCAACTGCCGCGATCGTGTGGACTGCCTTTCACGCCTTGTCAGATGGCTGCAGACATCCGGCTATGACAATCTCATCCTCATCGATAATGCCTCGACATATCCTCCGCTGCTCCGCTACTACGAGACCGTCCGCGCAGAGGGCGTGCGCGTCGTGCGCCTCGGGTCGAACTTCGGCCATACGGCGCTTTGGGCGAGCCGCCTGCTCGAGCTCCTGGACATCCGGACGCCGTACGTCTACACGGATCCGGACGTCCTGCCGACCGAGGAATGCCCTGCGCAGTTCCTGCAGGCATTCCTGCGCGTGCTCCAGGAGCATCCGCTCATCTCGAAGGTCGGCGCGGCGCTGGCCTATGAAGACCTCACGTATGAATACCGGGAACGGAAGGCAAAGAACGAGCGCCGGTTCTACCATGTGCCGCTTGGCGGCGATGCGTATTATGCGAATGTCGATACGACGTTTGCGGTTTATCGGGATGCGCGCTTCTACCACCGCGGCCCGGCCATCCGCATGGCGGGGCCGTATACGTTCCGTCATCTGCCGTGGTATTATGATCCGGACCATCTCCCCGAGGACGAGTCCTATTATCTGGCGCATGCAAATGGTTCCTCGTCAACGAAGGCATGGATGGAAAAGAAGGTGGCGGAATGACGAAACCATTCGCGCGCCTTCTCGTGAAGCGGGAGCAGGAAGAATTTGATGATGAATACGTGCAGCTGGCCGGGGACTACGGCGAAGCGCATCCGTTCTCGGAAGCGCCCGAAGTTTTTCTCGGTGCTTACGAACTCTTTCATGGCGATGCGATGCGCGCAATGGCTTATGCGCAGAAGGCGTTTTCGAAGCGGCCGCTGAATTTCGAGGTCTGGAAGCTCTTCGTGCGCTGCTGCAAGGCACTCGGAGATGTGCAGAGCCTCGCGTATTTCGAAGGGCTCTGCAAGAAGTTTTATAATGTGCCGCTCGATCTCGAATTTTATGAAGGGCCGGTCGGAGATGTGCAGATGAACCTGCTGTCGCTCGGCCTCGGCATCGGCAACTATGCGCCGTTTGCAAGGGCGCGCGTGCGCACCGAGGGTGGGAAATTCCAGTCGGGGCGCGATCTCTATGTCGGAGAGTTCTGGCCGCGGTTCTATGCGCGGCCGGAATATTGGTTCTGGGTCGGCTGCTATGAGGAACGCGAGGATCTCGAAGCGAAGAGCTGGATTGCGGAACAGGGCAGGGGGAACGCGGATTTCGTCAATCGCTGCGGCGCGGAGTTCGTCTTTGACACGATGAAGGCACAGGAAGTGCGCGATGTGACGATCGAGCCGGACGGCGCGCCAGTTCTTGTGCCGCTCGCGGGCAAGACGGCAGGGCAGTTCGTCCGCTTTGCGAAAGGGGATGGCAGCCCGCTCGGCCTCGGCGATGACGACACGAGCGCGCTCGGCAAGTGGAGCTTCGATTTCTACCGCGTTGAGCAGCCGACGCGGATCATGGCGATGACGGAAACCCCGTTCGTTCTCGGCGCTCCCGTCGAGCTCCGCCACAGCCCGCGCCGCCATCCTGTCGTTCTGAACATCCTCGTCGATACGCTGAGCTGGAGCCTTGTGCGGGATCGCGGTTACCGCGATGTGCCGAACATCCTGCGCTTCTTCAGCCAGGGGGTCATCTTCGACCAGAATTTCTCGACGAGCGAATACACGTTCCCGTCGTTCGTCGCCATCGAGTCTGGCATGTATCCGCATCACAACCAGATCTTCAACGAGCAGGCGGGGTATGAGCTCGCGCCGGAGTACGTGACGATATCGGAGCAGATGAAGAAGCTCGGCTACTACTGCGCGAACCTGCTCGGCATGAACGAAGGCCTTTGCACGGGAGCTGCGCGCGGTTTCGACCGCATCATCGGCAACGGCTATTGCACGCCGGCATATCTCGGCGTCGAGCGGGCCATCCGCCAGCTCGACGCGTTCGATGAATGTGACCAGTATCTGTTGCTGCACACGATGGATGTCCATGTCTGGTCGGCGCGGACGTACCATCTGCCGCTCTCCACGCAGACGAAGCTCCCGCTGGAAAAGCGCCTCGCAGGCGGCAACAGCTCGGATGCGAGCGTCTATATCGCAGGCTATGATGTCTATCGCGATGCGCATCTCGCAGGCATCCGTGCGACAGACCGCAGCCTCGGCGTGCTGTTTGACTATCTGGAAACGCACTATGCGCCGGGGGACTACGTCGTGAATCTCTATTCGGATCACGGGGCGTCGGTCTTTGATGATGCACCGTATCTCCTGAGCGACCATCATGTCGGCTCGGCGCTCATGGCACGCGGCGCCGGCATCCCCGCACGCGGCATCGTGCGTGACGAAATCACGAGCAGCCTGGACCTCTATGCGATTCTTGCAAAAGAAGCGGGCTTCGAAGTGCCGGAGACGGCGGACTCGAATCTGCCAGCGGCACTCGGCGGGCAGGCGCGGCGCTATGCCATCAGCAATACGCTTTATCCGGGGCAGCTCTATCGTTGCGCCATCCGCACGCTCGACCATGAGTTCCAGATGAAGACGCATGAATTTGTCGATGAGGACGGGACGATTGATATGAGGAACATCGACACGGAACTCTATCGGCGGAACCGTCCTGACTTTCCTGGCGGCCATGAGCGCATCGAGGATGCGGCACTGCAGGAAGAATTCCTCGGCGTCCTGCGCGCGCATACGGAGACCATCGACCGCGGCGGCGACCAGTGGCCGTCGATGCGCGAAGCGCGGCCTGAGTGGTTTGGCACGGCAGAGCGGAAGGAACGCCGCGGCGGAAAGGAAGAGGCTTGAATATTTTTGGCAAACCAACGCATTTCATCTTTGACCTCGACGGGACGATCACGCGGGAAGAAACACTGCCGCTCATTGCGAAGCACTTTGGCGTGACGGAAGAAATCAAGGCACTGACGCAGCAAACGGTGCTCGGGAATATTCCGTTTGCAGAATCTCTCGCCTGGCGTGTCCGCATCCTGGGCACGCTTCCTGTTGATGAAGTTGCGCATCTGCTGGCTCATGTCAAGCTCCACGAGGGGGTCGTGCAGTTTATCCGTGCGCACAAGGAGCAATGCAGCATCGCGACGGGGAATCTCCGGCCATGGATCGAGGAGCTTGTGACAAGGCTGGCATGTGCCTGTGATGCATCGGAAGCCGTTGTCGAGGACAATCGTGTGGCAGATATCACACAGATTCTTTGCAAGGAAGATGTGGTGCAACGGTATCAGGAGCTCGGCCGGCGCGTGGTCTTCATCGGTGATGGCAACAACGATGTCGAAGCGATGCGCGTGGCGGATGTTTCCATCGCATCGGCACTGACGCATGATCCCGTGCCGGGCGTGCTGTCTGTAGCGGACGATCTCGCCCTGGATGAAGCGGCGTTGTGCAGACAGCTCCGTCAGTTATCCTGAGCTGCACGAGATTTTGGCGTCGTTGCAGGCAATGGCTGCTGCATGATATAATGGAGAAAATTTTGCGAGAAAGATGAGGCATAGGTGATATGGAGCCACAGGGACAGGGATTGCAGAAGGTCATGCAGGAGAGAAAGGCTGGCAAGAAGCTCGTCGTCTTTCTGCCGTACAAGGCATCGATGTGGGATAGTCTCGAGAGCATCTGGATGGCAGCCGAACGGGATCGTGCGCACTGCCGCACAATGGTCATAGCCATCCCATATGCTGACCTCGCACCGGACGGCACGCCGGCCAAGTGGCATTACGAGGCGGATCAGTTTCCGAAGTACGTCCCCGTGATTCACTATGAGAGTGTCGACCTCGAGGCGCTCCATCCCGATGCCATTTTCGTTCATAATCCCTATGATAATTATAACAATGTTACATCGGTTGATGCCAGGTATTATTCGGAGAACCTCCGCAAACAGACGGACTGTCTCGTCTATGTGCCATACTATGTGACATCAGGCGGCATGGGTGAGTTTCAGCGCTACATGGCGTCGTATGACAACTTCGATTTCATTATCGCGCAGGCTGAGGCAGGGATGACGTACTATGCGGAGAGCGTGCGGCAGAAGCTCCTGCCTCTCGGTTCGCCGAAGCTCGACAAGGTCGTGCGTCTTGCCGAAAATCCTCCGGCGCCGCCTGAGAGCTGGCGAAAGAAGCTTGCAGGGCGCAAGGTCTATTTCTACAATACAAGTCTCAGCGGTTTTCTGCAGGATACGGGGCGCTTCTTGCAGAAGATGCGCTACGTCTTCGAGATGTTCCGCGGGCGCGAGGATGCCTGCCTGATCTGGCGGCCGCATCCGCTTCTGGAGTCGACGGTCCGCAGCATGCGGCCGGGATACCTGGCGGACTATGAGGCGCTGCGCGATATGTTTGTGCGCGAAGACATCGGCATCTATGATACGACGCCGGAAATCGAACCGACGATTGCCCTTTCGGATGTCTATCTCGGTGATGCAGGGACGAGCGTAACGGCGCTTTTTGGCGCAGCGGGCAAGCCGCTTTTTCTTTTCAATGACCGTTTGCATGAGCTTCCGGCCCCGGAGGACTGGAGGAGCCTGCTGCCGGCGATGCTGCCTTCTGGAGAAAAAGAGACGTGGATTGTTACGCCGGCGAACCAGCTTTGGGGGCAGGGCGCGGATGGCGCGTACCATTTTGCTGCGCAGCTTTCGCGATACACTTCGGGAGGCTACTTTCTCGGTGCGTATGAGCGCTATGGGAAGGTGTTCATCTGCCCCGGGAATGGGGAGGAAGTCCTCGTCTTCGACCATGGCACGCTGCGCCATATTGCGCTGCCAAAGGCCGACATGCCCTATCCGGGCCGCTTCGCGGGAGCGCTCGCTGATGACAGATACCTCTTCCTGCTGCCGCTGCGGTATCCGTATCTCATCCGCATCGACCTCCGCACGGAGGAGCTCGTGCAGGTCCAGGGCGTCCAGCAGAGGTTCGTCGCGCACCTTTCCGATATGGACTGGTTCTTCGGCGGCTCGCTGCTGAAGGATGGCCTGCTTTATCTTGCTTCGCCTCTCCGTCCAGAGGTTCTGGTGCTCGCGGAGGATACGCTTGACAGCCAGGTCGTTCAGCTCGGGCAGGGGAAGGAAGGCATCAATGTTATCGCAGCGGATGGAGACGATCTCTATCTCTTGCCGCTTGCAGGAACCGGGGTGCTTCGCTGGAATCCAAAGAAGGGGAGCTTGCGGACGTACGATGCGGCTATCGAGGGCTTTTCGTGCTTCCATCCCGCCTTCCAGGCGCCATGCAACGGACAGGCGTTCAGCAGTGCAGCTTTTTCGGAGGAAGAAATCGTCCTTGCACCGAATTGGGGCAGTCATTTCGTTGCCATCGACAAGGCGACGGGGAAGGCCCGGGACTGGCAGCCGCCAGCACCGCTCATGGAGGATGGCGGCGATTATTTCTACACGGGCTCTCATGGCGTTTTCACGCGCCGGATTGGCGGCTCCGTTTATCACTACATGAATTGGAATACGCGGCGGCTTTATCGCGTGGATGTTGCGGCGAAATCATGCCGGGAAGTTCTTCTGCAGTTTGATCCGGACGAGGTTCGCGCACGGGATGCGGGCTTTGACCGCCTCACGGAGTGGATTCAGTACGGCTGTGAGGAGAATGCGATTCATACGCTGCCAGACCTTCTTGACGGCAAGCTTCCGGGCAAACCCTATGATGCAGATGCAGAACGTGCGGCTTATGGCGAGAGTGCGGCGAATGTCGGCACCTGTGGCGAAAAGATTTACGCATGGCTCCGGCAGCATCTTGCACAGACGGACGGCAGAAGAACAGAAGAAATGAAGTGATCGATTTGACGAAAGTAATTACATATGGAACGTTCGACCTCTTTCACGAGGGTCATTACCGCCTTTTGCAGCGTGCGAAGGAGCTCGGCGACTATCTGATCGTCGGCGTCACGACAGAGAGCTTCGACAAGGCGCGCGGCAAGCTCAATGTCGTCGATCCGCTCATGACGCGCATCGAGAATGTTCGCAAGACGGGCTTTGCTGACAAGATCATCATCGAGGAAGTCCAGGGGCAGAAGTTTTCGGACATCAAGAAGTACGGCATCGACATCTTCGCTATCGGCTCGGATTGGCGCGGCAAGTTCGATTACTTGAAGGAATATTGCAAGGTCGTCTACCTCGAGCGCACGAAGGATGTTTCGAGCACGATGCTGCGCGAGAAGATGCGCCACATCCAGCGCATCGGCGTCATCGGCACGGGGCGCATCACGAACCGTTTCATGCCGGAAGCGACGCGCGTGAGCGGCGTGAATCACCAGGGCGTCTACAACCCGCACAAGGCGAGCGCGGAGCGCCTCGCGAAGGACTGGGGCATTCAGGCATATGATACCGTCGAGGAGCTCTTCGACGATGTGGATCTCGTCTATGTCGCAGCGCCGCACCAGTACCACTATGACTACGTGAAGGCAGCGCTCGAGCATGGAAAGCACGTTCTCTGCGAGAAGCCGATGGTGCTTCAGAAGGCGCAGGCGGAAGAGCTCTACGCGCTCGCAGCGAAAAAGAACCTCGTGCTCATGGAGGGCATCAAGACGTGCTACTGCCCGTGCTTCCACAAGCTGCTCGGCATCGTGATGAGCGGCCGCATCGGCACGGTCCGGAACATCGAGGCGTGCTTCACGAAGCTCGAGAATCCCGAGAGCCGGGAGCTGACGGACCGGCGCTTTGGCGGCAGCTTCCGCGAGCTCGGCAGCTACGTCCTCATGCCGATTCTCAAGATTTTCGGGCTCGATTACGAAGATATCCGCTTTGAAAGTATCGATGATGAGAACGGCATCGACCAGTTCACGAAGGTCAGCCTGCGCTACAAGAACGGATTCGCAACGGCGACGTGCGGCCTCGGCGTGAAATCGGACGGCCGCCTGCTGATCAGCGGCACGACAGGCTACATCGTCGTGCCTGCGCCGTGGTGGCTCATGAGCTATTTCGAGATTCATCGCGAGGATCCGAACGATATCGAGCGCTTCTCGGAGCCCTATCTGGATTCCGGCCTCCGCTATGAGATCAGCGAGTTCCTCCATCGCCTTGACGAGCATCCCGAGTCGCAGGAGAAGAGCCTGTCTGACCAGGAGTCCATCGCTCTGGCAGGTCTCATGGAGAAGTTCAACGAAGTGCATCCGCCGAAAGTCGATGCGGCGGAGGAAGAGAAGGGAACAAAGGCATGAAATACTGGGCGCATCGCGGCTGCAGCCAGCGCTATCCGGAGAATACGCAGACGTCGTTCGAGAAGGCTATGAGGCTTCGGCAGCTCACAGGCATCGAGACAGACGTGCAGCGCACGCGGGATGGCGTGCTCGTCATCATCCACGACGAGCGCGTTGACCGTACGACGGATGGTTCGGGCTGGGTGAAGGACTACAGCCTGAAGGAGATCAAGAAGCTTTCCATCGATGCTGGAGACGGGCGCACGGAGCACATCCTGACGGCGGAGGAGCTCATCGACCTGCTCCTGCCGCGCCTGCGCACGGGGATGCTGCTGAATCTCGAGCTCAAGAACAGCAGCGTCCCGTACGAGGGCATGGAGCAGGAGCTTTTGGATCTCGTGCACAAAAAAGGCGTTGCCGATCAAGTCATCTATTCGACGTTCTACCCGAAGTCGCTCGCGCGGCTCCGGGCGCTCGACCTGTCGGCGCATCTGGCCGTTCTCGCGACGCATGCGTCGGACTGCCTCTATTACATCGCGGGCGGGTGCGGCGCAACGGACATCCATCCGTACTGGCAGTCCGTCGACGAGACGCCGGCGCGGCTCCAGGGCATCGCGGTCCGCGCCTGGATGAGCGGCCATCTCTATCCTGAGCGGCCGACGGGGACGCGGCTTGACGTTGCGCCGCTCGAGGCGCAGGGCATCACGGACATCATGATGAATGAGCCGGAGATGTATATCGAGTAATCGTGCGTACGGAGGAATTTATGAAGCTGAGCAAGGATGAACAGATTTTCGTCGAGCGCATGGCGCAGGGGCTGGCGGCGTGGGAGGCATTCCCTGCGGACGGCCGCGCGCTCGTCGTCGGGGAGGCGCCAGGGATGGCGCAGATGCTGCGCAAGCGTTCGCTTTCGGTCGTGGAAGCGACGAGCAGCGAGGTGCTCTCTGGCACTGGGAACGTGGCGGACGGCGCGTTCGATGTCGTCCTGATGGTGGCGGAGCCTGAACGGGTGAAGGAGCCGGTCGGGCTCCTTTCTGCATGCCATGCGCTGCTTGCGCCGCACGGGCGGCTGCTGCTCGGCATGAACAACCGCCTCGGGTTCCGCTATTTCTGCGGCGATGCAGACATTTATACGGATCGCTCGTTTGACGGCATCGACGATTACCAGCAGGTGTACAAGACGGATGCCGACCAGTTCCGCGGGCGGATGTACAGCCGGGCGGAGATCCGCCGCATGCTTGCGGCGGCGGGCTTCGAGGCGCAGAAGTTCTTTGCCGTGGTGTCAGATCTCGCGCATCCGATGCTGCTCTATGCCGAGGGCTATCTGCCGCATGAATCGCTCGTAGACCGCGTGTTCCCGACATATCATCGGCCGGAGCATGTATTCCTGCAGGAGGAATGTCTCTACCGGCCGCTTGTGGAGGAGGGCATGTTCCATGCGATGGCGAATGCGTACTTCATCGAGTGCCCGCTGGACGGTGCATCGTCCGATGTGCTGCATGTGACGTCGTCGCTCGACCGCCGGAAGGAAGATGCGCTCTTTACTATCGTTCACGGCACGGAGGGACGGGCGGAGCGTGTCGAGAAGCGGGCGGCGTTTCCCGAGGGACAGGCGCGGCTCGAGGAAATCGCTGCGCATCATGCGGAGCTCCGTGCGCATGACATCCATACAGTCGAAGACCGTCTCGCAGATGGCGTGTATGAGATGCCGTATGTCAAGGCGCCGACGGCACAGGTATATTTCCAGTCGCTCATGAAGGCAGGCGACCGCACGGCATTCCTCGCGGCGCTCGATGCGTTCCGCGACGCCGTTCTCGCATCGTCGGAGCATGAGGCGGAGGACACAGGCGACGGCACGGGCGTCGTGCTCGCGCACGGCTATCTCGACATGGTTCCCATCAACGCATTTTATCAGGACGGGGCGTTCGTGTTCTTCGACCAGGAATTCGTGATGGAGCACTGCCCGGCGAATGTCATCCTGATGCGCGTCGTCGGGTTCCTCTATTCCGCCCCCGCCATGAAGCGGTTCCTGCCGCGCGAGGTGCTGATGGAGCGGTATGGCCTCGCGAAGAAAGAGAAGCAGTGGAATGAGACCATCATGGCGTATTTTTCGAATCTGCGGCAGGTCTCGGAGATGATGGCCGTGCGCGGCCCGCATGAACGCGATGGCGCGCTCGTCGATGCGAATCGCCTGCGCTGCTCGTATCCGGCGAAGCGCTATCAGGAGCTCTTCGTCGATATTTTTTCGGGGCTCGAGGAGCGGGAGCTCGTCGTGTTTGGCACAGGACAGTGGGCCGAGCGATTCCTCGACGGGTATGGCAGCCGCTATCCGGTCGCGCATCTCGTGGACAACCAGGCGTCGCGGCAGGGGCAGGAGCTCCGCGGCCACATCATCGAAACGCCGGATGTATTGCGCACGCTTCCAAAGGATTCCTTCAAAGTGCTGATCTGCGTGAAAGGGTATCTCTCCATCGCGCGGCAGCTCGAGGAAATGGGGATTTCGTCGTATGCGTGCTTTGACCCGCTGCGCGACTATCCTTCGGCAAAGCCGGTACTTGACAGGAAGGCTGTGGAGACGGCAGCAACGGACAGCAAGGATGAGGCAGTGCCTGCCAAGAAGTACCATGTCGGCTACATCGCGGGCGTCTTCGACCTCTTCCACAAGGGCCACTTGAACCTCCTGCAGCGGGCAAAAGAGCAGTGCGACTTTTTGATTGTCGGCGTAGTGTCGGACGAGGGCGTGCGGAAGTTCAAGCAGGTGGAACCGTTCATCCCTGAGGAGGAGCGCGTGGAAATCGTGCGCGCCTGCCGCTATGTCGATCAGGCGGAAATCCTGCCGCTGAGTTTCGCAGGGACGCGGGATGCCTGGCATCTCTTCCATTTCGATGTGCAATTTTCGGGCAGTGATTATCAGGAGAATGCCGCGTGGCTCTCGGAGCGGGAGTTCTTGAAGCGGCAGGGGGCGGATCTCGTGTTCTTCCCCTATACGCAATCGACGTCGTCGACGCGCATCAAGTCGCTGATTCAGAAAAAATTGTTGTGAGGTGGCAGTATGGATTTCGTGTGTGCGCCCGCTGGCATCGTGGATGCGCGGTGGCCGAAACAGGGCATGAAGGATATGCAGGCGGCTGGATTTTCGGCTGTGATGCTGGACGCGGCGCTCGGCCATCCCGCGCGCCTGATGGAAAAGGGAAAGTCGGAGCCTGGCATGAAGGCGTTCCTCGTGGCGGCGAAGGACAGCGGCTGCCGTCTGCCGCTGGCAATGGCGCCGAATCTTTTGCCGGAGACGAAGCGGGAAGACCTCGCCGGCCGCATCGAGGCGCTCGCGAAGGAGACGCTTGCGGAATGCGTGGCGGCGGGCTGCCCGAAACTCGTGCTTCATCCGCTTTTTGCGGGCATCGAGCGCGATGCGCTCTGGGACGAAAACCGCGCGTATTTCCTTCGCATGGCGGAAGCGGCGCGGGCGCAGGGCGTCCAGCTGCTGCTCGTCAATGACGTGCGGAGCGTGAACGGCCATTACGTGCGCGGCCTGCTCGCGAGCGGTCGTGCGATGCGGGAGATGGTGGATGCACTGAACGAGGCGGCTGGGGAAGATGTATTTGGCTGCTGCCTCGACATGCAGGCGGCCGGGGCCTGCGGGCAGGATCTCTATGACTTCGTCCACGAGGTTGGAGCGCGCCTGCAGGCCGTGCTGCTGACGGATACGGATGGCGACGGGCGGAAGCAGCTCCTGCCGTATACGCTGGCCGAGCGCGGCCAGAGCGAGGCGGACTGGCTCGGCGTGATCCGCGGCCTGCGGGCCGCAGGTTTTGACGGCCTGCTCGTGCTCGCGCTGCGCGATACGGCAGCGGCGTGTCCGCCGCTCTTGCGGCCGGCGCTGCTCGCGTTTGCGAAGAAGACCGGCGAATACCTCGCGTGGCAGGTCGGCATGGAGCGGGAAATCGCGAAGTATCCGCAGCGCGTGCTCTTCGGTGCGGGCCGCATGTGCCGGAACTATCTCTTGAACTATGGCAAGGAGTATCCGCCGCTCTTCACCTGCGACAACAATCCAGCCACCTGGGGCACGGAGGTCGACGGCCTGCCCGTGAAGCCGCCGGAAGCACTGCGGGAGCTGCCTGAGGACTGCGCCATCTTCATCTGCAATATCTACTATCGCGACATCGAGGCGCAGCTCCGCGAGACGGGGCTTCGGAACCCTGTCGCGTATTTCAATGACGAATGCCCGCCGCGCGTCGTGCTCGAGAAGATGGAAAAGAGGGGGTGAGCGCATGGAGTTGAGCGTCCAGACGAAGAACATCGTGGAAGATGCGCATCCGGAAGAAGGTTTTCAGGCGATGCGCGCGGCTGGCTTTTCGTGTGCAGACTTTTCGCTGAACCAGTACCTGCTGAATCTTGACATTTATCAGGAGCGTCTCAACGGCTTCTTCAGCCAGAGCATGGAGGAGCTCGAAGCATTCTTCCTGCCGCAGAAGCGGGCGGCGGAGGCGGCAGGCGTGCGCATCCATCAGATGCACATGCCGTATCCGATTTATGTGCCGCAGGCCTCGGAGCGCGTGAACCGGTATCTCTGGGAAGAGGTCGCGCCGAAGAGCCTGCGCGTGGCAAAGTTCTTCGGCTGCCACAATATCGTCGTGCACGGCTTCAAGCTGCGGCAATATCTCGGCTCGGAGGAAGCGGAGTGGGCGCAGACGGAAGCCTTCCTCGATGCGATGGCGCCGCTCGCGGTGGAATGCGGCGTGACGATGTGCATCGAGAATCTCTATGACGGCTTCGGCGGGCACCTCGTCGAGGGGCCGTGCTGCGATGCGCGCAAGGCGGCCGAGCGCATCGACCGCATGAATGAGAAATACGGGGCCGAGGTTCTCGGCTTCTGCTTTGATTCCGGCCATGCGAACCTCGTCGGCATCGATTTCGAGACGTTCCTCACAGTGCTCGGCCCGCGTCTCAAGGTGCTGCATCTTCATGACAATGACGGCCTCCACGACCTGCACCAGATTCCATATACGTTCGCGAAGACGCGCGAGAATCGGGCATCGACGGATTGGGAGGGCTTTCTGCGCGGGCTGCGCGCCATTCATTTTGCTGGGACGCTGAACTTCGAGACGGCTCCCGTGCTGACGGCATTCCCCGAAGCATTGAAAATGGACGCGCTTGAGATGCTCGCGAAGATCGGGAGGTACTGGGCGGCGGAAATCGAGAAGGATGCAGAGCAATGAAGCGGAACGCATATCAGAAAGCCTATACGTACTGGAAGCAGGGACAGCTCGAAAAGAGCCGGAAGCTCCTGTTGTCGTCGTGGAAGCAGGCGGGCAGACAATCCATCTATGGCATGCTGCTGATGGCCTACATCCTGCGCGATGAAAAAAAGCCCGTGTCAGAGGTGCGGCAGCTGCGGGAGCTCCTGGCTGCGTTTCCGAATGCGCCAGAGCGGAATCTGCTCGCGGATGCCTGGAGCCTGCTGGGCTCGGCGCTCCGCTTGCTCGGAGAGAATGAGGCGGCTGTCAGGGCGCTTCTGCAGTCGGCGCGGCTCGAGCCAGACGCTGTGCAGAAGCTCGTGGAGTGCAGCAATGCAATTTTCGCGGCAAACTCCGTGGAAACGTTTAAAGCGGAGGATTTCCAGCATCTCTACGCGCAGTATCAGAAGCTCCTCGCCGGACTGCATCCCGCGGCGTATCCGGCACCGACATGGCATCATGAGAAGCTCCGTATCGGGTATCTCTCGCCAGATTTCCGCGACCATGCCATCGCCCAGTTTGTGCGGCCGCTGCTCAGGGACTATGACCATGCCTCCTTCACAGTCTATGCCTATTCGCTTGTGGAGCGCGAAGACGCCGTGACGGCGGCGCTCCGTGATGACGATGCCGTCTGGCGCCGCATGGCAGGGCAGTCGTTTTCAGCCATTGCTGAGCAGATTCGTGCCGATGAAATCGACGTGCTGTTCGACCTCACCGGTCATTCAGCGGGAACGGCTCTGCCGGTTTTCGCCTGGCGTCCTGCGCTGGTGCAGATTTCCGGCATCGGGTATTTCAACAGCACGGGGCTCGAAAGCTGCGACGGCTTTCTTTCGGATGTGCACTGCGCACCCGAGGTACGTTCGCCGTATTTCACGGAGCCGCTGTTGCGTCTGCCGCGCACGCATTTCTGCTATGTGCCATTCACGCGGTTTCCCGAGGTTGCACCGTCGCCCTGCCTTGCACGTGGCTATGTGACGTTCGGCTGCTTCAACAATTTTTCGAAGGTCACGGACGGGATGCTGTCGCTCTGGCGGCAGATTCTCATGGCCGTGCCGGGAGCGCATCTGCTGCTCAAGCATGCGATTTTTGGCAGCGAGGAAGGGCGGACGTATTCGCTTGAGCGCCTGCAGCGGCTCGGTTTCTCAGACGAGCTTTGCGGGCGCATCGAGATGCGCGGCCTTTCGCGCGATTACCTGCGCGAGTACGGAGACATGGACATCGCGCTCGACACATTCCCATATCCCGGCGGCCTCACGACGTGCGAGGCGCTCATGATGGGCGTGCCGGTCGTGTCGCTCGTGGGCGAGCGCCATGGCGCGCGGTTCGGACGGAGCTTTCTTGAAAATATCGGTCTTGGCGAGCTCGCCGTCGATACGAAGGAACGCTATGTCGAGCTCGCGGCCGGCCTGGCGCAGGACGCGCAGACGCTCGCGGCGCTGCGGCAGGTTCTGCGGCCGAAGATGCTGCAGTCGCCGCTCATGGATGCGAAGCGCTATGTCCAGGATGCCGAAGCGTTGTTTCGCCAGCTCGTCGAAGAGAAATCGCGCTGAAAAACAAGACAATCTTATGAGACTCGTGCTATACTGTAAAGTATGTATGGCACGGGTCTTTTTCTTTGATGCGTGCAAATGGAGAGGAAGAGAGGGAACTGCCTTGGCCGAGAAGATTCGTCCCGAATTGCTGTCCTTCCTGACAGCGTCGGAGCTGCCGCTCCGCATCCTCGTCGTGGAGAGCCTCGGGTATCTGCCGGAGCTCCGCGCGATGTTTCCCGAGGCGTCAATCTATGTGGTCGCGGCGGATGCAGACCGGTTCGAGCGGCCGGAGGTTTCGGGGCTCGGTGTGCAGTTCCTGGAGCTCAACTACCTTGCGGAGCCTCTGCCGTATGGGCCGGAGTTCTTTGACTACATCATCTCGGATCTCACGCTCGAGCAGGCAGGCAATCCGCAGGACATCGCGGCGGGGTTCTCGCATTTTCTGAAGCAGACGGGCGCGTTCCTCACGAGCTTCCGCAACATCCGCCACTGGTCGGTCGTGCAGGAGCTCATGGACGGCCATTACTATCAGGTCGTCGCGCGGCTCTTTGCCAAGCCGGAGTTCGAGAAGCTGCTCTATGCGTCGTATTACAAGGATGTACGCGTGCGGCCGCAGCGGCGGGCGGCGCCCGAGGGCGTCATCGACCATCTCGTGGCGGCGGGCTTTGACAACCTGCATGACGATCTTGAAACGGAGTACTGGCTCGTCTTCGCTGCGCGGTCGATGCCGGAGCTCTCGCTTTTGAAATCGTTTTATACAGCGGAGCAGCGGAAGAAGCTCGCACGGCTGCTGCACCGCATCGAGTACGATGTCAATCTCGTGGCGCAGGTGGCCGCGTTCTGGGCGTTTTATGCCCGCGTCGGGTTGTTTCCCGACTATGCGGCAAATTTCGTGAAGGAAGCGTGCTTCCATCCCGAGCGGTTCTATCGTCACTTGTTCGCAGCCTCGGACGCTTCGCAGCGTGAGACGGTGCGGGCGATGCTCGGCGCGGCGCGCGAGGCCGCGACGACGGAAGAAGAAGCGCGCATGCTCGCGCGGCTCGTGGAAGAATTTTCGGAAAAGGGGGCAGAGGCATGAAGACGGAAGCCATCGAACGGACGCTCGACCCGCAGAAAATTGCGTTCATCACCTGCGTGAACAGCGAGGACTGGTACAGCGAGTGCCGCCTCTACCTCGAAAGCCTCGAACTGCCGGACGGCATGACGGCCGAATACCTGCCGGTTCGCGGTGCGGCGTCGATGTGCGCGGGCTACAATCAGGGCATGATGGCGAGTGATGCGAAGTACAAGGTCTATCTGCATCAGGACACGCTTGTCGTCAACAAGCATCTCGCACATGACTTGCAGACTTTGTTTTCCGATGAAAGCATCGGCCTTGTCGGCGTCATCGGCTGCCGCAGCCTGCCGCGTTCGGGCGTCTGGTGGGACGGCATGCGGACGTACGGGCGCGTGCTGCATGCCTGCGAGCCCGAAAGCGTCGTCGATTCGCACTGCATGGAGCCTCAGGGGGCGTATCAGGCCGTCGAAGCTGTCGACGGGCTCTTTCTCGCGACGCAGGTGGATCTGCGCTGGCGCGAAGACCTCTTCACGGGCTGGCATCTCTACGACACGTCGCAGTGCATGGAGATGCAGCGCCATGGGAAAAAGGTCGTCATCCCGAACCAGAGCGCGGATTTCTGGTGCATCCACTGCCCGAAAGAGAAGCCGCTTGCCGCGTCGTACAAGAAATATCAGAAGGCCTTCCTGCGCGAATACGGAAGCGAGCTTCATCCGGAGGTGTAAAAGGTGTCCGACGAATTCTTCAACTGGCAGATGACATGCGACCGCTTCGCGCAGGAAGGCGATGTGCGCGGCATGCGGGCATGTGCGGCCGAAGTGCGCGCGCTGACGGAACCGGGCGCAGCGGCCGAAGCCGATGCCATGGAGGCCGAAGCAGCGCTCTATGGCGGCGATGCGGGGGCGGCGGAGCGCCTTGCGCGGTCGGCCATCGAAAAGGACGCGCATCACTTCCGCGGCTGCCTCGCGCTCGCGGGAGCACTTGGCGCACAGTTCAAACTCGCCGAGGAACTGCCGCTCCTTTCGGCGCTCACGCACGAACTCGAGGCCGCTCTCCTGCCTGGACGGGCGAAGGAAGCCGGCATTGTGGGCGAAAAGGAGCAGGAAGCCTGGGCGCGCCATCTGCGCCAATTCCTGTTCCGCGCGCGTGGATTCGAGGCGGATGCGGCCTATCTCGCGGCGGATCCCGAGCGGGCGGCTGAAGCGCTCCGCCATGCATCGGCGCTCGCGCCAAACATCGGCACGGCGGCGAATCTCTACAGCAAGCATCTTTTCATGGCGAACTACCGCACGCAGGCGGCGGCCCAGAAGCGGATGGATGCCGAGATGTTCGGCGAATTCTTCCAGGGCGTCCAGCCATATCGTCATGACCGTGTCCAGCGGCTGCCGGAAAAGCGTCTGCGCATCGGCTATCTTTCGCGCGACTTCCGCCTGCATGCGATGGCGTATTTCATGATGCCGTTCCTGCGCGACTTCGACCCCGAGCATTTTTCCGTCTACGTTTATGCTTCAGGAGCCGTTGATGACGTTACGCGGCGTTTCCAGCGATGCCATGTGCAATGGCGGGACTTCCGAGGGCGCTCGGCGCATACGGCGGCGCGCATCATCGGCGAGGATCAGATCGACATCCTCGTCGACCTCTCGGGCCATTCGCAGGAAAATGCGCTGCCCGTCATGGCATTCCACCCTGCTCCCATCACGCTGACGGGGCTCGGCTACGTCGCGACGACGGGGCTCCATGCCATCGACGGCATTCTCGTCGATGGCGTCACGATGCCGCCCGGCGCTGACGAGGATGCCTTTGTCGAGCGG
Source organism: Selenomonas sp. (assembly GCA_022773585.1). GTDB lineage: Bacteria > Bacillota > Negativicutes > Selenomonadales > Selenomonadaceae > Selenomonas_C. The sequence goes on from JALEZZ010000065.1 coordinate 33,827, forward strand.
CCCGTGCATCTGCCGAGCCTGTTCTGCTACCAGCCGGGCGCCGTGCGCGAGATGCCGCCGGTCTCGGGCTGGTCGCCCTATGCACGCAACAACTACGTGACATTCGGCAGCTTCAACAACCTTGCGAAACTCACGGACGAGACGCTGCTCTGCTGGCGCGCCATCCTCGATCAGGTGCCGCGCTCGCGCATCATCTTCAAAGGCAAGATGCTCAGCGTGCCCGATGGGCGGCAGCTCTTCACCGAGCGCCTGCAGGGGCTGCAGTTCCCCGTCGAGCGCATCGAGCTGCGCCCGTTCAGCGAGCGGTATCTCGAAGAGTATGCCGACATCGACATCGCACTCGATCCATCGCCCTACACGGGCGGCCTCACGACGTGCGAAGCGCTCTACATGGGCGTGCCGGTCGTGACGCTCCGGGGCCGCACGCATGGCAGCCGTTTCGGCGCGAGCATTCTGACGGCCGCCGGCCTCCCCGAACTCATCGCAGAAAACGAGATGGAATATGTCAAGATTGCCGTCGCGCTCGCCCGCCGTCCTGAGCAGCTCGCGCTCAATCGCCAGCGCCTGCGCACGCACCTCGAAGCCTCGCGCCTCATGGATGCGAAAGGCTACATGAAGGGTGTCGAGGGCGTCTACCGCGGTCTCTGGCATGCATTCTGCAAAAACGGCGACCGCTGGGCGATGAAAAAATCCTCAAAGAAACAATAGCCGAAAGCTTGCATTTTTTATTGTTTTCAAGTATAATCAAATGCGGATATCCTTTTGCACGCTTTTTATTTGCTCTTCAAATGAAAGCCAGAATCGGACATCTGACAGTTAACACTACATAAAGGGGACGAAAGATTATGGCTTTCGAAGACAAGACGTTGGTATGCAAGGACTGCGGCAAGGAGTTCATCTTCAGCGCAGGCGAGCAGGAATTCTATGCGGAAAAAGGCTTTGAGAACGAGCCGGTCCGCTGCCGTGACTGCCGCGAGAAGCGCCGTCGCAGCCGCGAGGGTGGCGAGCAGCGCCAGATGTACAAAGTCATCTGCGCAGACTGCGGCAAAGAGACAGAAGTGCCGTTCGAGCCGAAGAACGACCGTCCGGTCTACTGCCGTGACTGCTTCAGCAAGCACCGCGCACAGAGAAACTAAGAAACGTTGCATCTGTGCAATAAGATTATTGCAAATAGATGCTGAAAGTAACTAAAACAGCTGGCTCCCTCCCTGAGGGAGCTGGCCCGAAGGGCCTGAGGGAGTAGTAGGATACGCAAGCCGACCTACTGCTCCTTTTCATGTCTAGAGGAATATTTTTGCAGAAAGCAGGGATTTTATTTATGTTCAAGTGGAAAAAACTTCTCGCCGTCGGCGCACTCGCTCTTGCGGCCACGATTGGCTTCGCCGGCTGCGGCGGCGACAATGCCGCGACGTCTTCCAGCAGCGGTGCCAAGACGCTCAAAGTCGGTTCGTCTGTCGACTTTGCACCATTCGAATTCCAGGATGAAGGCCAGAAGGAATACCAGGGCTTCGACATGGATCTCATCCGTGCCATCGGCAAGGAGATGGGCTATGACGTCGAAATCAGCAACATCGGTTTCGATGGCCTGATTCCGGCGCTCCAGGCAAAGAACGTCGACGTCCTGATTACGGGCATGACCATCAATGACGAGCGCAAGCAGAGCGTTGATTTCTCCGATCCGTACTACCAGTCCGGCCTGACGATCGTCGTTCGTGAAAAAGAAGAGAACATCAAGAGCTTCGAGGACCTCAAGGGCAAGCGCATCGCCGTCCAGATCGGCACGACGAGCGCCAAGGAGACGAAAGTCATCCCAGGCGCCGAAGTCAAGGAACTCAACACGCCGGCCGACTGCTTCATGGAACTCAAGAATGGCGGCGTTGATGCCGTCGTCAACGATCGCCCGGTCAACGACTACTACATCCATACGAACCAGCAGACCGGCGTCAAAGTTCTGCCGGATCGCCTGACGTCCGAAGACTACGGCATCGCCGTCGCCAAAGGCAACACCGAGCTCCTCGGCAAGATCAACGACGCCCTCAAGAAGCTCAAGGACAACGGCGAATACGACAAGATCTTCGCCAAATGGTTCGGCGAGCAGAAAAAACAGTAAATCGCATAAGAATCTCATCGAGACTGTCGTAGAAAAACGTCAGTCTCTTTTTTGTATTGTGCGGCTTTAGTGAAAGGCCCCTTCCCAGAGGGGGCTGTCAGCGAAGCTGACTGGGGGAGTCCCATGCACGTCATGACAAATAGCAGGGCGTGATTTCCGTGGGTGCGAAAAAGAATTTCAAAAAAGTGTTGACAACACCGCCAAAACCGTGTAATATAATGCAAGTCGGCGGCAGACAGCGAGAGCACAGCACCGCAGACAACGGATTCCTCGTGATGTGGCTATTTGCCTTCGGCAAATGGCTAAGTCATCTCTAAGCGCTGAAGCGCAAAGAGCTGACTTAAAAAGTTCTTGACAAGAAGTTCTCCACGAGGTATCATATAGAAGCTGATTCACGAAAGCCCTTCACAAAAGAGCCGAGTGAACGGCAGGTGTTCTTTGAAAACTAAACAATGTAGATTATCATGCAACACATGATAAAGCCAGATGTTAGCTGATGCGAAAGCATCACAAAAACATCGATTGGTATGAACGAACATGTACATAGCAATCGGCAATTCTTTTACGGAACTTCAGTAATGAAGCAACGTACCAAAAGAGAATTAGAGCCAATCAAGGTTCTTCATAATTTTATGGAGAGTTTGATCCTGGCTCAGGACGAACGCTGGCGGCGTGCTTAACACATGCAAGTCGAACGGGAAGACGCAGCTAACACCAAGTTACTTTAAAGGTACTATGTTAGCCAGCGGCATCGAGTTTTCAACCTTTAAGGATGGTATGGTCCAATTATCAGTGGTTTTGTAGAAAACCGATGACGCATTTATTAAAGTGCTAACACATATTTTAAGGTGGTTTGGTGTTAGCTGTGGATTCTAGTGGCAAACGGGTGAGTAACGCGTAGGCAACCTGCCCTTCAGATGGGGACAACACTTCGAAAGAGGTGCTAATACCGAATGACGTTGGTTTTCCGCATGGAGAATCAACCAAAGGCCGGGCAACCGGTCACTGAAGGATGGGCCTGCGTCTGATTAGCTAGTTGGTAAGGTAACGGCTTACCAAGGCG
>JALEZZ010000001.1 GCA_022773585.1 Selenomonas sp.
GAAAAGTTCTTTCATAGATATCCGGTGATGATGCCTGGATGGTTCCACCTGTTCCCATTCCGAACACAGTAGTTAAGCATCCAGAGGCCGAAAGTACTTGCCTGGTGACGGGCTGGGAGGATAGGAAGTTGCCGGTTTGAAAACAGAATAGCCGCCGTGAGGCGGCATTTCATGGCGGCTTTGGTGAAGTGGTTAACACACTGGATTGTGGCTCCAGCATGCGTGGGTTCGACCCCCACAAGTCGCCCCATTTTTATAGGGGTATAGCTCAATTGGTAGAGCAACGGTCTCCAAAACCGTAGGTTGTGAGTTCAAGTCTTACTGCCCCTGCCATCGAACACACAACTCTGGGATTTCGAAAGAATCTCAGAGTTTTTTCGTATTTCAAAAAGACCTGCAGACGAATTTGCAGGTCTTTTTTGGTGCGCAGATTTCAGATATGTGGCTTGATGTGCTGGAACAGCTGGCGGTCGTTCTTGCGGGCGCAGAGGTAGAAGGTTTTCTTTGCGTCTGCGTCGAGGAGCGGGATGGTCACGCGGCCCTCCTGCGGATTTTGGCGGTTCATCGAAAGGTTCGTGACGAAGTTCGGCAGGACGGAGGCCGTGACGAGGTCGCTGAAAGCCTGGCGGTCGGTCTGGAGGATGAAGTGCGTGTCCGTCATGCGCTCGTGGAAATGCGTCCATACCCCGAGATTCGAGAACAGCAGCATCGTGAGGCCGGCGAGGTCTTTGGCAAGGATTCCTTTTCGGCTCGCAAGCGGATGGTCGGCGGGGAGCGAGACAGAGAGCTGCTCGACGGTGAAGGGCTTGCAGAGGATGTGCGCATCATCGATGGGATGACTGATGAGAATCAGGCGGTAGGTTCCATTTTTCAGTCCGTTTTCGAGCGATGTCTCGTTTTCGGAGATGACCGAGGACAGCATCATGCCGGGCGCTTCTCTGGAAATCTGGGGCATGAGCAGCCAGAGCGGCGCGGGGGCTGCGGCACCGACGGCGATGCGCGTGAGGCTGCGGATTTTTTCGTGGACGGCATCGTCAAAAGCCGTTGCGGCCTCGATGACGCGGCGGGCGTACTGCACGGCGCAGACGCCTGTCTCATTGAGCGCCATGTGGTTCTTTGTGCGCGAGAAGAGCGGCGCTTCGAAATGCTCTTCGAGCTTCTGCATCGAGCGTGAGAGCGCAGGCTGGGAGATATGGAGCGTTTCGGCAGCCGCTGACAATGTGCCTGTCTCGGCGACGGTGATGAGCTGCTGGAGCTGGTGGAGTTCGAACATGGGGATTTCCTCCTTCACTATGCATCAACATTATAGCACGTTCCGTCATTGGCATTGTACTTTTCTTTCAAAATCCGGTAAACTGGCGGTGTCAAGAGAAAATGAACGATTTATAAAATGCATAGATGAAGCGAGAGGAGCAGGAATCATGGAATTTGTAAAACTCAACAATGGCGTAGAGATGCCGGTTCTCGGGTATGGCGTGTATCAGACGCCGGCAGACATCACGGAACGGTGCGTTGCCGAGGCGCTCGCCATCGGCTACCGGAGCATTGACACGGCACAGGCATATGGAAATGAGGAAGGCGTCGGCGCGGCTGTCAAAAAGAGCGGCATCCCGCGTGACGAGATTTTTCTCACGACGAAAGTCTGGATTTCGAATGCTGGAGAGGAAAAGGCGGCGGCCTCGATCGATGCCTCGCTCAAGAAGCTCCAGACGGATTACATCGACCTGCTGCTGATTCATCAGCCGTTCTCCGATTATTATGGCACGTATCGCGCGATGGAAAAGGCGTACCGGGCCGGCAAGCTCCGCGCCATCGGCATATCGAATTTCTACCCGGCCCGCTTCATCGACTTGCAGAATTTCTGCGATGTGAAGCCAGCGGTCAACCAGATCGAGACGCATCTTTTCGACCAGCAGAAGACGGCGCATGCATATCTTGAAAAATATCATTGTGCGCATGAAGCATGGGCACCGCTCGGCGAAGGGCGCACGGAGCTCTTCACGCATCCCGTCGTGACGGAGATTGCGTCGGCGCATGAAAAGACGAACGCGCAGATTGCTCTGCGCTTCCTCCTCCAGAGCGGCGTCATCGTCATCCCGAAATCGGTTCACAAGGAGCGCATGCAGGAGAACTTCGATGTTTTTGATTTCACTTTGAGCGACGAGGAAATGGGAAAGCTTCAGGCTTTGGATACGACGAGCAGTTCCTTCTTCTCGCATTACGACCCGAAGACGGTCGAGCAGTTCATGGAGTGGGCGAAGTAAGGGAGGCTTCCTCATGAAACAGTGGAAACGCATGATTGGCATCGTCGCACTTGCGATGTTCGGCCTTGTCGCAGCGGCGTGCGGCGGCACGGAGAGCGCGGCATCTTCTGGGGCGAGCACGAGCACGGCGGCGAAAACGCAGGCGTCTGCAAGCTCATCCGGCACGGCGGCCGCAAGTGGAAAGAAAATCCTCGTGGCGTATTTTTCAGCAACGGGCAGCACGAAAGCTGTGGCTGAGACGGCAGCGCAGGCACTTGGCGCGGATCTCTATGAGCTGAAACCCGTCCAGTCCTATACGGATAGCGATCTCAACTATCGCGATGAGACGAGCCGCGTCTCGAAAGAGCACAACGACCCGAATCGCCACACAGAACTTTCGAATCCGACGCCGCCGAACTTTGCAAGCTATGATGTTGTGCTGATCGGCGCACCGATGTGGTGGCACGAGGCCGCATGGCCAGTCAATGATTTCCTGACGAAGAATGATTTCACGGGCAAGACCGTCGTGCCATTCGTGACGTCGTACTCCGACCCGCTCGGCGACAGCGGCAAGAAGATGGAGGCCATCGCTGGTACGGGCAAGTGGCAGGAGGGCATGCGCTTCATGGGACGCGGCTCGAAAGATGAAATCGAGTCCTGGGCGAAGGGCCTGAAGTTCTGAGCTCTTTGACGATGCTTTTGGGAGGCATGATGATGAATCCATTTGACTATGCATATCCTGTCCGCGTCCATTTCGGCGCAGGCACGCTTGAAAAATCTCTCGAGGCAGAACTGCCCCAGTACGGCAAGAACGTGCTGCTCGCCTATGGCGGTGGCTCGATTAAGCGCACGGGGGTCTATGACAAATTGAAAAACGTGCTTAGAGTGGCGGGCAAAGAGGTCTTTGATTTCGGCGGTATCATGTCGAATCCGACGTATGCAAAAGTGCAGGAAGGCGCAAAGCTCGCGAAGGAGCATGGCATCGACTTCATCCTCGCCGTTGGCGGCGGCTCGGTCATTGATTGCTGCAAGGTCGTCTCCGTGCAGGCAAAAACGAACAAGGACATCTGGACGCTGGAATACGAGGAGAAAGGAAAGCCTGCGGCAGGTATTCCTTTCGGTGCCATCGTCACAGCCTCGGGTACGGGCGCGGAGATGAATAACGGCGCTGTCATCACGAACGAAGAGCGCGGGCAGAAGTCGCCGCTTTGGGGCTCGTTCGCCGACTTTGCCATCCTCGACGTCGAGACGATGCTGACGCTGCCGAAAAAGCAGGTCATCTCGGGAGCTTTCGACACGCTGAGTCATGCGATGGAGACGTATCTCGGCACGCCGCGCACGTCGAATCTCTCGGACGAGATGGGCGAAGCCGTCATGCGGAGCGTCATCCGCAACTTGCGCCGCGTCGTGAAAGACGAGAAAGACGTCGAGGCGCGCAGCGAACTCGCGTGGGCGTCGGCCATGGCTGAGAACGGCATCCTGAAGCTCGGAAAGACCACGGACTTCCAGGCGCATATGATCGAGCACCAGCTCGGCGCGTTCACGAATTGCAACCACGGCGCGGGGCTCGCCGTCATCCATCCGGCGCTCTACCGTCATCTCGCGAAGGCCGCGCCAAAGCAGTTTGCGCGCCTCGCGACGGAAGTCTTCGGCGTGGAGCCGGCAGGCAGGAGCGAAGAAGAACTTGCGCTTGCGATGCCCGAAGCGCTCACGGCTTTCATCAAAGAAATCGGCATGCCGATGACGCTGACGGAACTCGGCATCACAGACGACAACATCCTGCGCAAGACCGCCGACACCTGCATCCTTACGTCGGGGTGCGCGAAAAAGCTCACACGCGACGAAGTCTATGAGATTTTGCAGGAGTGCAAATAAGTTTTCGGAGGACTTGGATATGAATCGGAAATCGAAACTGCTGGGCATGGCACTTGGACTCGCACTGATTGCAGCACCCTTTGGCATGACGGGGACGGCAAGCGCGGCGAAGGCCGCGAAGGCTGCCCCGCTCGTCATCGCGGAGCAGGGCGTGTTCTCGGCGGGCGGCAAGGTTGTGACGTCGCCGGGGACGTTCGTGCCCGAAGACCAATGGGAAGAGACGGGCAAAGGGCAGACGGCGCATGTCGATCATGCGAGCGTGCTCTACCAGCGCCCCGTGAAGGAAACGGGCAGGCCGATGGTCTTCCTGCATGGCTATGGCCAGTCGCGCACGGGCTGGATCACGACGCCGGACGGCCGCGAGGGCTGGGCGGAGGATTTCCTGCGCAAAGGCCACAGCGTCTATCTCATCGACGAGCCGCATCGCGGCGAGGCGGGTGCGACGTCGACACCGGGCATCATCTCGGACAAGACGCTCGACCAGCGTTGGTACACGCAGTTCCGCATCGGCCGCTGGGAAAACGGCCGTTCGGTTGCCAATGCGGGCTCGAAGTTCCCGAATGATGATCGCAGTGTCGATCAGTTCTTCCGCCAGATGACGCCGGATACGGGCATGAAGTCCGACATGGGCGCGGATTTCCAGCATGAGACGGTCGCAACGGCTGTTGCGGCCAGCATCGACGCAGCATTCGCGCAGACGCAAAAGGACGCTGTGCTCGTCACGCATTCGCAGGGCGGCCGCGCGGGCTGGAAAGTCCCGGCACATACGCAGCACGTCGCGGCCATCGTCGCGGTCGAGCCAGGCGGAGCGCCGGTGGTCGGTTCTGAGGATTATCAGTCCCTTGCCGAGAAAAAGATTCCCGTGTTGTTCCTTTTCGGCGACTACATCGACAACGGCGATCCGAAGCTTCAGGCGACGGCGGCATGGCAGCGCATGCGTCAGACGTGTTATGACTTCGCGAAAGCCTATACCGAAGCGGGGTTGACGGCAGAAGTCGTCGACTTGCCGAAGGTTGGTTTCACGGGCAACGACCATTTCATCTTCGAGGATACGAACAGCGCTGAGATTGCGGATTTCGTTGAGGACTGGCTCAAGAAGCATGTGAAGTGAACATTCGGAAAGGAAGGTCGCAAATGATTTCCATCAAAGCAGCGCTCCTGTTCGGCGTGTTAGCATTCAGCGTATTCGTCCCAACTACAACCGAAGCGGCAGAACTCCCGATGAAAAAGGACGACCCGGAGCTTGCGCATGTGATGGACTACTACCTCCACCACGACATCGCTGCGCAGACGACGGCGCTGACGGCTGACGAGCATGCGATGGTGACGATGACGACGCTGGCCACGCAGGGCGAGCAGAAGCAGCTTGCGCGTGCTGTCGAGGAAGCGCTGGCAAGTGGCACGGAGCCCATCGTCCTGCGCGAGACGCTTTACCAGATCGCGCCCTACATCGGCTTCCCGAAGGTCGAGGACGCGCTTGAGACGACGAATGATGTCTTTCGCAAGCATGGCGTACAGCTGCCGCTCGCGGATTTGGGTACGGTCACAGACGAAAATCGGTTGGAAAAAGGACTCGACATGCAGATTGACCTTTATGGTGACCGCATCCGCGAGATGCGCGCAAGCGCACCTGACGACGCGAAGCACATCCAGAACAATCTCGCGTCGTTCTGCTTCGGTGACACATACACGCGCAAGGGACTCGACATCCAGCAGCGCGAGCTCATCACGTTTGCGGCCATCGCGACGCTCGGCGGTGCCGAGCCGCAGCTCAAAGGCCATATCGCCGGCAACAAGAGCGCGGGCAACAGCCGCGAGAAAGTCATCGCGGCGCTTACCGTCATTTCGCCGTACATCGGTTTCCCGCGCACGCTGAACGCGATGCGGTGCATCAACGAAGCATATCCGCTGGAAACAGAAACGGACAAGTAACGATTTTCATACAGGAAGGAACGACATCATGGAAAAGAGAAGACTCGGCAAGAGCAACATCATGGTAAACCCCGTCGGCCTCGGCTGCATGGGATTCAGTCATGCGTATGGCGAGCCGATTCCGCATGACGAAGCCGTGAAGACGCTTCGCGAAGCGTATGAGATGGGATACGATTTCTTTGACACTGCCGAAGTGTATCGCGGGACGAATGCGGACGGTACGATCTCATATAATGAAGAACTCGTCGGCACGGCACTCAAAGACGTGCGCGACGAGGTCGTCATCGCGACGAAGATGGGCGTTTGGCACAACGAAGACCTTTCGCTGCGCACGGATTCGCGGCCGGAGGTTATCAGGAGGAGCATCGATGAAAGTCTGAAGCGCCTTGGCACGGATTACGTCGATCTCTACTACCAGCACCGCATCGATCCGAAAGTCGAGCCGGAAGAAGTCGCGAGTACGATGGCAGACCTCATAAAAGAAGGAAAGATTCGCAGCTGGGGGATTTCCGAAGCGACAGAAGACTATCTGCGCCGCGCGAACGCCGTCTGCCCCGTCACGGCCATTCAGAACCGCTATTCTATGATGGCGCGCTGGCACGAAAGCCTGTTCCCCGTCTGTGAAGAACTCGACGTGGCCTTCGTTGCATTCTCCCCGATGGCGAACGGCTTTCTCTCGGGAAAATACAGTCCGAAAACGCAGTTTGGCGGCAAGGACGACTACCGGAACGGCATGCCGCAATATGAGGAAGCAGGCTGGCAGAAAGCGCAGCCGCTGCTTAAGCTGCTCGCAGAGCTTTCGGAAAAATACCAGGCGTCCGAGGCGCAGATTTCTCTGGCGTGGATGCTCTGCAAGAAACCGTACATCATCCCGATTCCGGGTTCGCGCAAGAGCGCACGCCTCAAAGAGAATCTTGCAGCGGCAGACGTCATGCTTGATGCAGACGAAATCGCGCGCATCGATAAAGCGCTTTCCGGCATGCAGCTCGACGTTTTCGGCGGGCACAAGCCGAAAGCAGAAAAGTGACATGCATCGAGAAAAGGCAAGTTCGTTTGTTTTAAAGGGGGAGATTTCCATGATGACACGGCGCGATTTTCTCAAGGCGCTCGGCGCGGCAGCGGCCGTGGCGGCGTTTCCCGTCGGTTTTGATCCGAAAAATGCAGAAATCATGCGCACGGCGCAGGCGAATCCCGCGCCAGCCACTTCGGGCGGCAATCACTATATCCCGATGGCGGAGCGGTCGGGCGCAAAGTCCGTCGTTTACTTCACGCGCGACCTCTCGGCGGCCGGCCTCATCAAGATGTATGACCGCATCGCTGGCGCGATGACGGGACGCGTCGGCATCAAGCTCCACACGGGCGAGCCGCATGGGCCGAACATCATTCCGCGTCCCTGGGTCAAGGCGCTTTACAAGGAGCGTCTGCCAGAGGCGAATATCGTCGAGACGAATACGTATTATGCGGGTGCCCGCCATACGACGGAGGAGCATCGGAAGACGCTCAAGACGAATGGCTGGACATTCTGCCCCGTGGACATCATGGACGAGGACGGCCATACGATGCTGCCGGTCACGGGCGGCACGTGGTTCACGGAAATGTCCGTCGGCACGCACATGACGGGCTACGATTCGCTGCTCGTGCTGACGCATTTCAAAGGGCACACGATGGGCGGCTTCGGCGGCTCGAACAAGAACATCGGCATCGGTTGCGCAGACGGCCGCGTCGGCAAGCGCATGATCCACACGCACGCGGGCGAAGAGCAGTGGAGCATCCAGAAGGAAGAGCTCATGGAGCGCATCACGGAATCGTCAAAGGCGACGGTCGACCACTTCGCGCCGCACATCGCGTACATCAATGTCCTGCGCAACATGACGGTTTCGTGCGATTGCGAAGGCACGGGAGCGCAGCCCGTCGTCACGCCGGACATCGGCATCGTCGTGTCGCTCGACATCCTCGCGGCTGATCAGGCGAGCGTCGATCTCGTCTACGCGTTGCCAGAGGAGAGCCGTCATGACCTTGTGGAGCGCATGGAGACGCGCCATGGCCTGCGCCAGCTCTCGCACATGAAAGAGCTCGGCATGGGCAACGACCTCTATCATTTCATTGACATCGATCATGGTGACGCGGAAATCGACGTTGCGGCCGCAGTGCAGGGCATCCATGGGACATGGGTGCCGGATGGAAATTGATGTTGTAGTTCGGAGGGAGCGATGATATGGCAGTCTTTCAGCAGATGGTGATTTTCTTCTTGCTGATCCTCGTCGGTTTTTACGCGCGGCACAAGGGCATGATTACGTCGGAAAACCAGGCGCAGATTTCCGCCATCGTCGTGCGCATCGCGTATCCGGCGATCATTCTTTCGGGCGCACTGGCCGACGGGCCGCGCGTCGGCGGCAGCGAGCTCCTCTCGGCGCTCGGCGCGACGATCGCGCTGCTCGTATTGCTGTTTGTCGCCGCGTGGGTGCTGCCGCGCCTGCTGCGCTATGAGCGCAGCCAGCATGGTATCATCAACACGATGACGATTTTCAGCAACATCGGCTTCATGGGCGTGCCGATGATTGACGCGATCTATGGCAAGGGCGCACTCATCTACATGACGATTTTTCTGATTCCATTCAATCTCTTGTTCTTCTCGTACGCCATCCAGACGATCAAGGGCAGCGGCACGGGGCAGAAGCTCCGCTTGCGCGATCTCTTGAACGAAGGCATGATTGCCTGCTTCCTCGCCATCATCGTTTATCTCGCAGACATCCGCGTGCCGTACGTCATCGCGCAGACCGTCGCGATGCTCGGCAGTATGACGGCGCCGCTCGCGATGATTCTGATCGGTGCATTCCTCTCGGGCATGGATGTTCACGGATGTGCGCATCTGGGCGTTCACGGCGCTCAAGATGGTCGTGCTGCCCGTCGCTATCGTGCTCGCGCTCGGTCAGTTTTTTGACAACCGCATCCTGCTCGCCGTCTGCCTCGCGGCTATCGCGACGCCAGCAGGCAACGTGCTCGCGCTGCTTGCGTCGATGTACAACGAAGCGGCGTATCCGACGGCCATCAAGGGCATCACGCTCACGACGATTGTTTCCGTCGCGACGATGCCGCTCGTCTATTATCTGACGGGGCTTGACTGACACAGGGAAGGGGGGATTTTTCATGAACTTCATGCATATGCGACATTCGTCGCGGCCGTGAACCGCCACGGCGGTCATGCTGACATCATTCATCTGCCCGACATCGGCATCACGGGCAATACGCACTTCCTCATGTCGGACCGGAACAATGCGGTCATCGCCAATCTCATCGAGGACTGGCTGGAGAAGCAGGGCCTCCATCAATAAATGATTCAACATCAAAAGCATTTTTAAGTCAGCAAAAGTGTAGGATTCAACATTTTTTCAAACTAAAAAATGCTTTTTCTGCTATAATCAGGGCAGAGGTGAGAAAGCATGGATCGCACGCTGGAAAAAGAATTGCTGGCTTGGCGGCGGCAGACGCCGGAAGATGGACGGAAGCCGCTGCTCCTGCATGGTGCGCGCCAAGTCGGCAAGACACATCTTTTGAAAGAACTGGGGCGTCAGGCATTCGACCATGTCGTGTATCTCAATTTCGAGACGGACCCGGTGATGGCGTCGCTGTTTCAGGACAAGATTACGCCGGAGCATCTGGTACATGAAATCGAGCTCATGACGAAGACGCCGGTGATTCCGGGCAAGACGCTCTTGATTTTTGATGAAATCCAGGCATCCGAGCGCGCCCTGACATCTTTGAAATATTTTTGCGAGATGATGCCGGAGCTTCATGTTGCCGCGGCGGGGAGCCTGCTCGGCATCACGATTCATCGCGAGCATTATTCGTTTCCGGTTGGCAAGGTGCAGTCGATGTATCTCTACCCAATGGATTTCGAGGAATTCTTGCTCGCGTGCGGCGAAGAAGGGCTCGCGGGAGAAATTCGGACGCATGCTGAGACGCTGGAAGTTTTTCCAGAGGCACTTCACCAGAAAGCCCTCGCCCTCTACCATGATTATCTGGTCGTCGGCGGGATGCCCGAGGTTGTGCAATCCTATACGAAGACGCATTTTCGCGACATCGCAGGCGTGCAGCAGGAAATCCTTGACAACTATGCATCCGACATGGCAAAGTATGCCATGCCTGCGGATGCCGTCAAGATTGCGGCATGCTATCGGTCACTGCCTGCGCAGCTGGCGAAGGAAAATCACAAGTTCCAGTATCGCGTCGTGCAGCATGGCGGTCGTGCGGCGACGTTTGCCGCCGCCATCGACTGGCTCATCACGGCAGGCGTCGTCCTGCCCTGCACGAAGGTGAAAGCTGGCGAACTGCCGCTCCGAGCCTTTGAAGATGCATCGTCATTCAAGCTGTATTCGTCTGATGTGGGATTGCTCGTCCAGCAGGCGGGCATCCCGAAAGAGCTGATTCTCAAAGATTTGCCGAATCTCTATCTCGGAGCGGTGACGGAGAATTACGTTGCGCAGTCTCTCCGCGCGAAGGGATACGATCTCTTCTATTGGACAAGCGATCAGACGGCGGAACTTGATTTTCTGCTGCAGCGTGGCATGGACATTGTCCCCATCGAAGTGAAGAAGGGGATGAAGGTGCGTTCGCGCAGCCTCGACGTCTATCGGAAACGATATGATGTGGCAAAGGCCATCCGCTTTTCGGAACGGAACTTTGGCAGGGACGGAACTCTGATTTCCCTGCCGCTCTATGCAGCCTTCGCCTTGGAATCCTGTTGCAGAGAAAAATAAAAAAGTTGTTGACAGGACACGCGAACTCTGCTAATATATTACCTGTCGCCGGACGGAACGGCTCAGGTCGTTCTTCTTGAGAAAGTTCGCTGGAGTGGTACTCAAGAGGCTGAAGAGGACGGTTTGCTAAATCGTTAGGCTGGGTAACCGGTGCGGAGGTTCGAATCCTCTCCACTCCGCCATTTGACACAACAGAGTCGTTGCTTTTGCAGCGGCTCTTTTTCGTGCCATTTTTCCGTGTCAGACAAATTGACACATGTCCCTTTTTCTGCTATAGTTCGTAACGTATTTATCAAACGTTTTCCATAGAGTCGGAGAAGGAGGAAGTATCTTCATGCAGGAAAACACGCAGGCGAGCGCCATCGAGCGTTACTTCAAGATTCGCGAGAAAGGATCGTCCGTCCGGACGGAAATCCTCGCGGGCCTTACTACGTTCATCGCGCTGGCCTACATCATCTTTGTCAATCCAAACATCCTCTCGGAAGCCGGCATCCCGAAAGAGGCGGCCATTGCCTCGACCATCTGGATTGCCGCGCTCTCGACGATGGTCATGGGCGTTGTTGCAAACTACCCGGTCGCTCTGGCACCGGGCATGGGCCTCAATGCGTTCTTTGCTTACTATGTCTGCGGCACGCTCGGCCTGCACTGGACGGTCGCACTCGGCGCTGTCTTCTTCTCAGGCGTCCTGTTCTTGATCCTGACGGTCAGCCATATCCGCCAGGCCATCATCAATGCCGTGCCGCAGAACCTGCGCGTCGCCATCGGCGTCGGCATCGGATTCTTCATCGCGTTCATCGGCCTCAAGGGCACGGGCCTCATCGTGCCGGACAAGGCGACGTTCATCGGTCTCGGCCATGTGACGGATCCAAAGACGCTGCTCTCGCTCTTCGGCCTCGTGTTGACGGGCGCGCTCATGGCGCGCAACGTGCAGGGCTCCATCCTCATCGGCATCGTCGCGACGACGGTGCTCTCGATGTGCCTCGGCTATTCGCCAATTCCGCACGGCATCGGCGACATCGTCAGCACGAGCATGCCGCACATGGGTGCGACGTTCGGCCAGCTCGACATCATGGGCGCATGGAATTACGGCATTGTCTCGATCATCTTCACGTTCACGGTCGTCGAGCTCTTCGACAACATGGGCACGCTGATCGGTCTGACGTCGAAAGCGAAGCTCGTGAAGCCGAATGGCGAAATCGAAAACCTCGACCGCGCGCTCACGACGGACGCTGTCGGCACGATCTTCTCGTCGCTCTTCGGCACGTCGACGGTCACGAGCTACATCGAGAGCGCGGCCGGCATCGCGGCAGGCGGCAAGACGGGCCTGACGGCCGTCACGGTTTCCATCTGCTTCTTCATCGCGCTGCTGTTCGCACCGCTCGTCGGCCTCGTTCCGGGCTTTGCGACGGCGCCTCCGCTGATTCTCGTCGGCGCGCTCATGATGGCAGAAGTCGGCAAGATCAACTTCCAGGATTTCTCGGATGGCCTGCCGGCATTCCTGACGATCATCATGATGCCGCTGACGGGCTCCATCGCGAATGGTTTCGCGTTCGGTTTCGTGAGCTATGCGTTCATGAAGACGGCTGTCGGCAAGTATAAGGAAGTCAGCTGGATCATGTGGCTCGTGTCGATCGCATTTGTAATCAACCTGGTCATGAGATCGTAAAGCAGGTAGTGCGAGCCCCTGAACTACCCTCTCAGTCGCCCTTGCGGGCGCCAGCTCTCCCAGAGGGAGAGCCTTTCCATGAAAGCAAATTTTTCTTGACACGCTGATATTGCTATGGTATGATTCTTCAATGTAAGCGCAGAAATTGTGCTTTCGATTGGGCGTGAGCCCGTTCCCCAACCGCACGACGAGGTTCTTTCGAAACGCGCAAGCGTACCGCAGTCGGCGAGTTATCTTACAGGGAGGTGTTTTCATGTACGCAATCATTAAAACGGGCGGCAAGCAGTACAAGGTTTCCGAAGGTGATGTCATCACGGTCGAGAAGCTCGCTGCCGCTGAAGGCGAAGTTGTGACGTTCGACGAGGTTCTGACGGTCGTCAATGATGCTGATGTCAAAGTCGGCAAACCGGTCGTCGAGGGCGCGAAGGTCACGGGCAAAGTCGAGGCTCAGGGCAAAGGCAAGAAGATCCGCATCTTCAAGTACAAGGCAAAGTCCAACTACCGCAAGCGCCAGGGCCATCGTCAGCCGTTCACGAAAGTCGTCATCGAGAAGATTGAAGCGTAATCTATGGTTACGGTCGAGATCTTTACACAGGAGGACGGGAAGATCACGGGATTTTGCGCCAAAGGCCATAGCGGCACGGCGCCCCGCGGCGAAGACATCGTCTGCGCCGGGGTCTCCTCCCTCACGGATTCTGCCTACCTCGGCATCACGGAGTATCTGCATCGAAACGTCATATCCAAAGACTCGAGCGGAGAGCTTCAATTGATGCTGGAGGGCCGTCCCGACGAACGGACGGAGGCAATCCTCGAAACCATGCTTCTGGGGCTTATGGAGATTTCCAAAGCTTACCCGAAAGCTCTACGTATCCAACGAAACAAGTGAGGTGAAAACATATGTTCATGTTCGATCTTCAGCGCTTCGCGCATAAGAAGGGCGTCAGCTCGACGCGCAACGGCCGCGACAGTGAGTCGAAGCGCCTCGGCGTCAAGGAGCATGCCGGCACGGTCGTGACCGCAGGCAGCATCCTCGTCCGCCAGCGCGGCACGCATTTCCATCCGGGCCACAATGTCGGCATCGGCAAGGACGATACGCTGTTCGCGAAGGTGGCCGGCAAGGTCGCTTTCGAGCGCAAAGGCAAATACAACCGCCAGGTCAGCGTCTACACGGCGGAAGAAGCTATGTAATAGCGAAATAAGGTACCTGCGCTGCCAGTTTGGTGGCGCGGGTATTTTTTATTATATAGAAGCGTAAAATTCGCGTTGCGAATTTTGCGTAAGCGATTCGCACGAAATTGCGCGTCGCTTCGCTCCTTCAATTTCGGCTCACTGCTTAAAAGGGAAACAACTTATGCAATTCATCGATAAAACGAAGGTCATCGTCAAGGCTGGCGACGGCGGGCATGGCAAGTCGGCGTTCCGCCGCGAGAAGTTCGTGCCGAAGGGCGGCCCGGCAGGCGGCGATGGCGGACGCGGCGGCGACATCATCTTCCGCGTCGATCCGAATATGAACACGCTGCTCGACTTCCGCTATCATCGGAAATTCAAGGCCGACAATGGCGAGAACGGCGACATCAAGAACCAGTACGGCGCGAATGCCGCTCCCTGCATTGTCAAAGTCCCGCCTGGAACGACGGTGCGCGACGAGGCGACGGGCGAGCTCATCGCCGACCTGACGGAAGTCGGGCAGGAAGCTGTCGTCGCAAAGGGCGGTCGAGGCGGACGCGGCAATGCGAAGTTTGCGAATGCCGCGAACCGCGCCCCGACGTTTGCGGAGTTCGGCGAGCCGGGCGAGGCGAAGAATCTGATCCTCGAGCTCAAGCTGCTCGCGGATGTCGGTCTCGTCGGCTATCCGAGTGTCGGCAAGTCGAGCCTCGTCGCGGCGGTCTCGGCAGCGCGGCCGGAGATTGCCGAATATCATTTCACGACAATCACGCCTGTGCTCGGTGTCGTCAAGACGGACTATGAGAAGAGCTTCGTCATGGCGGACATCCCGGGCCTCATCGAGGGGGCAGCGGACGGCGTCGGCCTCGGGCACGACTTTTTGCGCCACGTCGAGCGCACGAAGCTGATCCTGCACATCGTTGACGCGTCGGGCCTCGAAGGCCGCGACCCTGTCGAAGACTACTACAAGATCAACGCGGAGCTCCAGAAGTACAGCGAAAAGATTGCGAAGCGCACGCAGATTCTCGTTGCGAACAAGATCGACCTGCCCGAGGCGCAGGAGCATCTGCCCGCGCTCAAGGCGCTTGCCGAAAAGGAAGGGCTCAAGTTCTTCGAGATTTCGGCCGCGACGCACAAGGGGCTCAAGGAGCTCATTTCCTACGTTGGCGAATGGCTCGACAATTATGTGGAAGAGCCGGAGGCGACGGACGACGAAGTCGTCTATGACGAGGATGCAGCCCGCGAGGCGGAGAAAATCGAAATCACGCGCAACGATGCCGGCGACTTCATCGTCAGCGGCAAGGCGCTCGAGAAGCTCGTCGCGATGACGAACTTCAACAACGACGAGGCCATCCGCCGCTTCCAGTACATCTGGCGCATCAAGGGCATCGACGAGAAGCTCAAAGAGCGCGGCATCAAGGAAGGCCAGACCGTCCACATCGGCGAGATGGAATTCGAGTGGCGCGAGTGACGCTGCTTTTGCGATATAGATATATTTGAAAGGAACCGATATGCTTAGAAATTCACTGACGGGCAAGCAGAAGAGCTTTCTGCGCTCGGAAGGCATGAAGCTCGAGCCGGTCGTCATGGTCGGCAAGGACGCCGTGACGCCGGCCGTCGTGCAGTCGGCACGCGACGTCATCAAGAAGCGCGAGCTCATCAAGGTGCGCGTGCTCAACAACTGCCTTGAAGAGGTCGAGGACGTCATGACAGTGCTCGCGGAGCGTTGTGATGCGAACCTCGTGCAGATCAAGGGCAACACGGGGCTGCTGTTCAAGCGCAATTTCGAGAAGCCGAAGATCGAGCTGCCGTGATGGAAAAAGGGGAGAACGAAATGGATGCACGCGAAAGCCTCAAAGTGGCAAAGCGCATCGTCGTCAAGGTCGGCACGTCGACGCTGGCCTATGGGCCGGGCCGCATGAACCTCTACAACATCGAGCATCTCGTGCGCGGCCTTGTCGATATGGCGAATGAGGGGCGTGAGATGATTCTCGTCTCGTCGGGCGCGATTGCGGCCGGCCTCGGCCGCCTCGGCATGACGGAAAAGCCGGACTCCATCCCCGAGAAGCAGGCCATCGCGGCCGTCGGGCAGGGCATGCTCATGCATATCTATGAGAAGTTCTTTGCTGAGTACGGCAAGACTGCGGCGCAGGTGCTCCTGACGCGCGAGAATTCTGTGCGTCACAACCAGTACATCCATTCGCGCGAGGCGCTCTGCGCCATGCTCGAGATGGGCGCCATCCCCGTCATCAATGAGAACGATGCCGTGACGGTGGACGAAATCAAGATTGGCGACAACGACCAGCTTTCGGCGACGGTCGCGACGCTCGTCGATGCCGACGCACTCATCATCCTCTCGGACATCGACGGCCTCTACACGGCGAATCCCGCGACGCATCCAGACGCGCAGATCATCCATGAAGTGCCGGAAATCACGCCAGAGATCGAGCGGCTGGCGGGCGGCGCTGGCACGACGATGGGCACGGGCGGCATGATGACGAAGATCGAGGCAGCGAAGGTCGCGATGAATGCCGGCGTCACAATGGTCATCGCGCCAGGCGCGCGCGACCATGTGCTCCGCGATGTGCTGAATGGCGAAGAGGTTGGCACGCTGTTCCCTGCAAAGGAAAGCCATCTGCGCCTCCGGAAGAGCTGGATTGCGTTCGGCAAGCGCATCGAGGGCGACATCGTCGTCGACCGCGGCTGCGAGAAGGCCATGCGGCAGTGCGGCTCGAGCCTGCTCGCGGCGGGCATCGTTTCCGCCGAAGGCGAGTTCACACGCGGCAGCACTGTCCGCGTCCTGACGAAGGACGGGCAGGAGATTGCGCGCGGCGTCGTGAATTATGGCCGTTCCGAGCTCATGGACCTCATCGGACGGCAGACAAAGGATTTCCCGGAAGCTTTGCTGCAAGAAGATGGCTTTCGCGAAGAGGTCATCCATCGGGACAACATGGTCCTGATGGTCTGATAGGAGTGATTTGATGGATATCCAGAAGACAATGATGGAAAAGGCGCAGGCAGCCAAGGCAGCGTCGCACAAGATGGCCATCCTCTCGTCGAGCGTCAAGAATGCGGCGCTCATGGAGATGGCGAATGCGCTCGAGAAGCGCGCCGAACTCGTGCTTGAAGCGAATGCGGCCGACCTCGAGGAGGCGCGCGGCAAGGGCCTCAAGCGCTCGTATCTCGACCGCCTCATGCTCAACGAGGGCCGTATCCAGCAAATGGCCGAAGGCCTGCGGCAGACGGCGGCGCTTCCTGACCCGATTGCGCAGGGCGACTATTCGACGGTGCGGCCGAACGGCCTCGAGATCCGCCGCGTCCGCGTGCCCATCGGCGTCATCGGCATCATCTACGAGGCGCGCCCGAACGTCACGGCCGACGCGACGGCGCTCTGCCTGAAATCGGGCAACGCGGTCATCCTGCGCGGCGGCAGCGAGGCCATCCGCTCGAACACGGCCATCGCATCGCTCCTGTCGAAAGCGGCCGTCAAGATGGGCATCCCCGAGGGTGCTGTGCAGTTCGTCGACTTCCCGAATCGCGAAGCCGTCGATGCCATGACGCACATGCGCGGCCTCTTGGACGTCATCATCCCGCGCGGCGGCGCAGGGCTCATCCAGCATATCGTGACGAACAGTACCGTGCCGGTCATCGAGACGGGCACGGGCGTCTGCCATACGTTCGTCGACGAGACGGCGGATTTTGACATGGCCATCAAGATTGCCGTCAATGCCAAGACGTCGCATCCCTCGGTCTGCAACGCCATGGAGACGCTGCTCGTGCACGAGGCCATCGCGCCGGAATTCCTGCCGAAGCTTTCGTGGGCCATGGGCGAGAAGCACGTCGAGATGCGCGGCGACGAACGCGCGCGGGAAATCTGCCCCGAGATGAAAGAGGCGACGGAAGAGGACTGGTCGACGGAGTACGGCGACCTGATTCTTTCCATCAAGGTCGTGCCAGACCTCGACGCCGCCATCGCGCATATCAACAAGTACAACACGGGCCACAGTGAGACGATTGTGACGGAAAACCTCGAAAACGCGCACCGCTTCCAGAAAGAAGTCGATGCCGCCGCTGTCTACGTCAACGCTTCGACGCGCTTCACGGACGGCTTCGAGTTCGGATTCGGTGCCGAAATCGGCATCAGCACGCAGAAGCTTCACGCGCGCGGACCAATGGGCCTTGAAGCGCTGACGAGCACGAAATACCTGATCTACGGCGAAGGCCAGGTACGGTGAAACTGCCCATCCGCGCCACGCTCCGCACGTTGCGCCAGTACGCCGCGACCGCGCACGGAAGGCATGATTTAGTCGACGATGCGCGGGCGGTGCTGCTTGTTTTATTGACAATCATCGTGGCGCTGGCACTGTGCTTTGTTATTTTGGCTCCCTCTCAGAGGGAGCTGTCGAGCGAAGCGAGACTGAAGGAGTCTCACAATATCGTTGATTTCGATTCTAGATTGTTGCTTATGCGGGCTGCATCGTTGCTTTCTATGCCCGCGTAAATAACAATCCTGCAGCTCATACTCCTAGCTTGTGAGACTCCCTCCGCCCTTCGGGCACCTCCCTCTGAGAGGGAGGCATTTAGAAATGAAAACGGATGCAGGGAAAGAGGGGAACCCAATGGCAACAACTCGCCGCAGCGTCGGCCTGATGGGCGGCACGTTCGATCCGATCCATACGGGCCATCTCGTGCTCGCCGAGGATGTGCGCGACATGTTCGGCCTCGACGAAGTGCTGTTCATCCCCGCCGCCAAGCCGCCGCACAAAGGCGGCGTCGCGACGGTCACGGCGGAGCAGCGCTACCTCATGGCCGAGCTCGCGACGGCCTCGAACCCTGCATTCCACGTTTCCCGCATGGAGCTTGACCGGCAGGGGCCGAGCTACAGCTGGCTGACCGTCACGGAGCTCCAGGAGCGCTATGGAGCGAGCACGGATTTCTATTTCATCACGGGCTCGGACGCCATCAACCTGCTCGACGAGTGGCATCGGGCGCACGACCTTCTGGAGCGCTGCCATTTCATCGTCTCCGTGCGCGAGGGCGTGCCGCTTGATGAGGCGCGGCTCGCGCGGAGTTTCGGCAGCCTCGCGACGGAGCACATCCACCGCCTCGCGACACCGGCGCTTGAGATTTCTTCGACGGACATCCGCGAGCGGCTCGCTCGTGGCGCGTCCATCCGCTACATCGTGCCGGATGCCGTTGCCGACTATATTTACAAGGAGGGCCTCTACCAATGAGCATGAGCTATGAAGACCGCAGGGAGCTTCTGAAATCGCGGCTGAAGCCGTCGCGCTACCGCCACAGCCTCGGCGTTGCCGACACGGCAGCGTTTCTTGCAGAGCGTTTCGGCGTTGACGCACGGCAAGCCCGCCTTGCCGGCCTCCTGCACGACTGCGCGAGAGAGTTCCCGAATGATGCGATGGTGGCAGAGGCTGACAAGCGGCATATCGTCTACGGCCCCATCGAGCGCGCGATGCCGCTGCTGCTGCACGCCTACCTCGGCGCGGCGCGCGTGCGCGAATGCTACGAGGTCGACGACGACGCGATTTGCCAGGCCATCTACCGCCATACGGTTGGCGGTCGTGAGATGACGCGTCTCGACAAGATCGTCTGGTTTGCCGACATGATCGAGCCGAACCGTGAGTACCCCGAGGTAGAAATGCTGAGGAAGCTTTCGCGCGAAGCAAGTCTCGACGAGATGCTGCTCGTCGGACTCACGGAGTCCATCAAGTTCGTCGCGCAGAAAGGCACGATGCTGCATCCGGATACGATTGCGGCACGCAACGAGCTCTTGCTGCGGGGAGTGAAATCGCCGGTATGAGCAAGAAGAAAGCGCCCATGTCGACGACGCGGGCGAACATCGAGCGCAAGCGGAAGGAACTGCGCCATCGGCGCCGCATGCGATTCCTGCGCTTTCTCGCGTTCCTCGTCGTCTTCGCCATCTTCCTCGTCATCGCAGGCTTCATCTGCATGACGATTTATCATTGGGGCTCCGGCATCTATGCCGAGTACCAGATTCGCCATGAGGCCTATCTCAAGAAGCAGGCGGCGCGTGCGCCGGAGATCGACCCGAAATTCGACGGCTACACGAACATCCTCGTCATGGGCGTCGATGATGGCGCAACGAGCGGCCCCGACCGCACGGATGACGCGGGTGCGCCTCTGCGCCATGCCGACACGATCATGATGCTCTCCATCGAGAACGACACGGGAAGGCTCCGCATCCTGACGATTCCGCGCGATACCTGGGTGCCGATTCCGGGCTCTTCGTATGAGAACCGCATCGCCTCGCTTTACGAGACGGGCGGTGCATCGCTCGTCGTGCTCGCCGTCGAGAAATTGCTCGGCGTCTCCGTGCATCAGTACGTGACGATTGACATGGCGACATTTGCTGAAATCATCGACACGCTCGGCGGCATCGACCTCTACGTCGAGACGGATATGGACTACGACGACCCCGAGGCGGATCTTTCCATCCACTTGAAGCAGGGCTATCAGCATCTTGCGGGAAAAGATGCCGTCAGCTATCTGCGCTATCGCAGCACCGATCTCGGCGACGTCGGCCGATCGAAGCGCCAGCAACTCTTTGTGCGAGCGCTTTACGAAGAGGCCATGCAGGTCGCGACCATCCCGAAGATTCCGGCCATTGCCGAAATCCTCCAGACGCGCGTCACGACGAGCGCCGAAATCTTTGATTCCGCGCACATCGCGAACGTCCTGCGCCACATGAACCGCGAAGCGCCGGAGGTCTGGATGCTGCCCGGCACGACGGCCGAGGGCGACGACACAATCTGGATGCCCGATACGCAGGCCGTCGGCGAGGGCATCGCAAAACTTTTCCCATCCCCCGAGACCACAGAAAATCCATAACGATTGATATAGATACGACTACCTGAGGAGGGTACTATTTTGGAAGCAAAAGAACTGGACAAAGCCATCTGCGAAGCGGCATCGGACAAGAAAGCCCGCGACATCGTCTCGATGGACATGCGCGAGCTCACGCCGACGTGCGACTACTTCGTCGTCTGCTCGGCCAACACGGCGACGCAGGTGCGCGCCATCGCCGACAACATCGAGGAAAAGCTCGCCGAGCAGGGCGAATCCTTCCTGCACAAAGAAGGCTATCGCGAAGGCGAGTGGATCCTCATGGACTACGGCGACGTCGTCGCGCACATCTTCCGCCAGGAGGCGCGCGAATACTATGCGCTCGAGCACCTCTGGGCCGATGCGAAGCTCACGCCTTACGAGGACTGAATTATGATGCATGAGAGGCACGAAACGGGCGAGCGCCCCGCAGAGCGCCGTCCGCGCAAGTACGGCCCGAGCACGGTCGCGACGCTGACCGTCGTGCGTGAAAACGAAATGGGCGCGTTCCTCGATGCCGAGACGGGGAGTACCAGCGATGACATCCTGCTGCACAAGACGCAGCAGACCGCGCCCGTCCACATTGGCGACCGCGTCAAAGTCTTTCTCTACCGCGACCCGAAGCACCGTTTGACGGCGTCCATGCGCGTGCCGCGGCTGGAGCAGGGGCAGATTGCGCGCATGAAAGTCATCAACGTCTCGAAGGACGGCGCGTTCCTCGACGTCGGCGCCGAGCGCGGCATCTTCCTGCCGTACGCCGGCATGCGCGGGCGGCCGCAGATTGGCGAAGTCGTCTGGGCGAAGCTCTACACCGACAAGTCCGGCCGCCTTGCCGTCACGATGGAAGTCGAAGACGAAATGCGCCGCGCTTCCGTCTCGGCAAAGGGCAAAGCCCATGTCGGCGACGAAGTCACGGGTGCCATCTACAACTATACGGACGCAGGTGCGTTTCTTTTTTCGAATGAGCGCTACATCGTCTTCATCGACAAGAAGGAGCTGCCGCGGCGCGAAGAGCGCCCGCGCATCGGCGAGATTGTCACGGCGCGCGTGACGTTTGTCCGCGCTGACGGCCGTCTCAATGCGTCGCTGCGCGAAATCAAGGAGAAGGCACTCGTCACGGACGCTGGCCGCATCCTCGCGCTGCTCGAATCGCGCAAGGGCAGGATGCCCTACAGCGACAAGACGTCGCCCGAAGTCATCCGCGACAAGTTCGGCATCAGCAAGGGCGCATTCAAGCGCGCGCTCGGCCATCTGCTCAAAGAAGGCCGCGTCGAAGAGCGCGACGGCTGGACGTACCTGATTTCTTCAAATTTTTCAGAGAATACGCCCGACAAAGAAGGATTTTCGTCTGACATCGCGAAATAAGTAAAGTAGCAACACGAGAAAGCTGAAACAGCCGAAGAAGCAAATTGCGAATACGATAGAAACAGTCATCATGGGGGCGATCGAATGGCAGCATCACCAGCACCAGCACAACAACCAGAAACGTCGGGAGACAAGAAAGGCATCCTTCTCGAGACCGGCACGAATGAATTCGAGATCGTCGAGTTCAGCATCGGCAATGTCCATTACGGCATCAATGTCGCCAAGGTTCGCGAAGTCATTACGCGCGCACCGGTCACGGCCATGCCGCAGGCACATCCGTACGTCGACGGCCTCTTCACGCTCCGCGGCAAGGCCATCCCTCTCGTCAACCTGCCGCGCTGCCTCAACGTGCAGACGGCGGACGAGCCGAAGAACATCATCGTCACGGAAATCAACAACTATAACATCGGCTTCCTTGTCGGCAATGTTTCGCGCATCCACCGCATCTCTTGGAAGGACATGGAACCGGCACCGGAGGTCGGCGACCAGTCCCGCGTCGTCGGCATCGTCAAGATGAAGGACCGCATCGTCCTGCTTCTCGATTTCGAGACAATCATCGCCGAGATCAATCCGGAGATCAATGCGAAGCTCACAACGTTCGAAGAAGCGACAGAGGATACGAAAGGCAAGCGCCAGGACGTCCATGTCGTCGTCGCCGAGGATTCCGCGATGCTCCGCGACCTGCTCGTCACGACGCTGCACGAGAGCGGCTACCGCTACGTGCGCGACTTCGGCAACGGCCAGGATGCCTGGGATTACCTCCAGACGCTTTCAAAGAAGGATGGTCCGATCGAGGATCATGTCCGCGTCATTGTCTCCGACGTCGAGATGCCGAAGATGGATGGCCATCGCCTGCTGAAGCTCGTCCGCGATGACGAACGCCTGCACGATGTCCCGTTCGTCCTCTTCTCGTCGCTGATTAGCGACGAGATGCGTCTCAAGGGCGAACAGCTGGGCGCTTCCGGCCAGATTTCGAAACCGGAAATCAACCAGCTCATCGACCTCCTCGACAACCTCGTCTTCGGCAAGCCGCTGAAGAAGGATGAGGACGAAGGCTGAGAACGAGCAAACCGCAAATACGAAATTCGTAGGAGCTGCTGCAGAGAGATGCAGCAGCTCCTATTTTTATGGACAGGGAGAATTATGGATCATCAGGAATACAACGCCATCGTCAACTTCATCTGGGGCATTGCGGACGATTGCCTGCGCGACGTCTACGTGCGCGGAAAATATCGTGACGTCATCCTGCCGATGACGGTCATTCGCCGCCTCGACACCATGCTCGAAGCGACAAAGCCTGCCGTCCTCCAGATGAAGGAGCGGCTTGACGCTGTGAAAATCGACAACCAGTGGCCTGCACTCTGCAACGCAGCCGGGCAGGCGTTCTGCAACGCCTCGCCGTATCTGCTCAAAGACCTCACGAGCCGTGCAAAAGCGCAGACACTCCAAGCCGACTTTGAAGCCTATCTGGATGGATTCTCCCCGAACGTGCAAGTCATCCTCGACAAATTCAAATTCCGTGACCAGATCAAGACGATGGTCGATGCTGGCATCCTCGGTGCCGTCATCGAGAAATTCACGGCCTCGGACATCAATCTTGGGCCAGAACCCGTCTACAAGGGTGCAGAAAAGACCATCCTCGTCCATCCTGCACTCGATAATCATGGCATGGGCACGATTTTTGAAGAGCTCATCCGCCGTTTCAATGAGGAAAACAACGAGGAAGCAGGCGAGCACTGGACGCCGCGCGACGTCGTCGAACTCATGGCCGACCTCATCTTTGTTCCCATCGCTGACAAAATCAAAGATGCATCGTACTCCGTCTATGACGGCGCCTGTGGCACGGGCGGCATGCTGACCGTCGCGCAAGACCGGCTGACAAAGCTCGCGAAAGCGCGCGGCAAAGAAGTCGCCATCCACCTTTATGGACAGGAAATCAACCCGGAAACGTATGCCATCTGCAAGGCCGACATGCTGCTCAAGGGAGACGGTATCGAAGCCGAGCATATCAAATACGGCTCGACGCTCTCCGACGACCAGCTCGCGACGCGCCCCTTCGACTTCATGCTTTCGAATCCGCCCTACGGCAAGAGCTGGAAGACGGACGCCGAAAAGATGGGCGGCAAGAAAGACATCCTCGACACGCGCTTCAACACATATCTGGAAGATGGCAAGAACCTCGCGATGATTCCGCGCACGAGTGACGGCCAGCTGCTCTTTCTGCTGAACAACGTCGCAAAGATGAAAACCGACACCGAGATTGGCAGCCGCATCGCCGAAGTCCACAACGGTTCGTCTATCTTCACGGGAGATGCTGGACAGGGCGAGAGCAACGCACGCCGTTATTTGCTCGAAAACGATCTCGTCGAAGCCATTATCGCCCTGCCGGAAAACATGTTCTACAATACCGGCATCGGCACATTCATCTGGATTCTCTCGAATAAGAAAGAAGAACGGCGCAAGGGCAAAGTGCAGCTCATCGACGCGACGGCGATGAAGTCGCCGCTTCGCAAGAACATGGGCAAGAAAAATTGCGAGTTCACGCCAGAGATTCGCGCAGAGATTTTGCGCATCTTTCAGACGATGGAAGAAAGCGAGGTCAGCAAAATCTTCCGCAACGAAGAATTTGGCTATTGGGCCATCACCGTGGAGCGCCCGTTGCGATTGTGCGTCCATCCAGAAAACGAGATTCCCGAGGATGCCTTCAAGAAAGCAAGTGACCTCGCCGCTGTCCGCGCCGCCATCGCCAGCGTCCCAGCGGACACGCCGCTTGATGACTGGGATGCGTTTGCAAAAGCGACGAAGCTCAAGAAAACGCAGCTGAAAAAAGTCCGTCCGTACCTCACGACAACCGACACCGCATCAAAGCCCGTCGCAGGCGAAGCCGACCCCGACCTCCGCGACACAGAAAACATTCCGTTCACCTACGAAGGCGGCATGGAAGCATTCTTCGAAAAAGAAGTCCTGCCGTATGCGCCCGATGCGTGGATTGACGAAGAAAAGACGCAGATCGGCTATGAAATCAGCTTCACGAAATACTTCTACAAGCCCGTTGAATTGCGCGAAATGAAAGACATCATCGCAGACCTCGAACGGCTGGAAGGGGAAGCCGATGGGATGCTGGAGGAAATCATGGAGGGGCTGCGTGAATGAAAAGATACCGAGCCTATAAGAAAACACCTCTTCTTTGGCTGAAAGAAATTCCAGAGGGATGGGAACTGCGGAGAAACAAAAATTTCTTTCAGGAATCAAAGGAAGTGGTTTCCGAACATTTTAGCGACTATACGCTGCTCTCGTTGACGTTGAATGGCATTATTCCGCGTGATATGGATTCGGGGAAAGGGAAATTCCCGAAAGATTTCGATACGTACAAAGTCGTGAAGAAAGGAGACATGGCGTTTTGTTTCTTCGACATTGATGAAACACCACGAACTGTCGGATTATCTTCGTTTGATGGCATGTTGACAGGTGCGTATACAATCTGTCATGTGCACGACATCAATGCACGCTTCGTCTACTACTATTATCTTGCGCTAGACAATGTGAAAGCGTTGCGGCCGCTTTACAGTGGGCTTCGGAAGACAATCAAGAGCAATATATTCCTGGGGACAAAGTTGCCTGTTCCGCCTCGCGACGAGCAGGAGCAAATCGTGCGATTCCTTGATTGGAAAGTGACGAAAATTCAGCGAATGATTCGCATCAAGCAGTCAGAAATCAATGATCTTGCGGCGATGAAGAAATCGTATGTTGATGATGTGGTCGTCCATGGATTGCGTGATGGTGTTCCAATGAAGGATAGCGGCGTTTCGTGGCTTGGAGAGATTCCGGCACATTGGAAGATTGAAAAGCTCCGCCAGATTCTTCATCCCGTCAGCGAACGGAACCATCCAGAACTTCCCTTGCTTTCTGTTGTAAGAGAGCAAGGCGTTATCTTGCGTGATGTGACAGACAAGGAAGCGAATCACAATTATATTCCTGATGATCTTAGCAATTACAAAGTCGTGCGCAAGGGACAATTTGCTATGAACAAGATGAAGGCATGGCAAGGTTCTTATGGTATTTCACCGTATGATGGCATTGTCAGCCCAGCTTACTTCATCTTTCGCATTGACTTCGATAACCTTGAATATTTCCATTTCGCCATTCGAAGCCGCGTGTACGCCAATTTCTTTGCGCAAGCCTCCGATGGTATTCGCGTTGGACAGTGGGATTTGCAAATGGCGAAGATGAAGGAGATACCGTTTTTCGTTCCTCCAGCTGATGAGCAAGAAATCATCGTTCAGTATATTAAGCGCGAACTGCCGAAGTATGAAGCGGCAATTTGCAAACTGGAAGAAGAAATTACATCACTTGAAGAACTGGAGACGCGCCTGATTTCCGACGTTGTCACCGGCAAGCTCGATGTCCGCAATATCAAAATTCCCGCCCATGCAAAGGAGGCTTGAAGGATATGCCTTTTACCAATACGAAGGAGAGCGGCTTCGAATCCCTGATCGTGCGCGATCTCGTGAATCGCAACGGTTATGAGCAGGGGGCGAATGCGGATTATGACAAGGAGTTCGCATTGGATGTGGCGCGCCTCTTGCGCTTTTTGCAGGCGACGCAGCCTGTGGCGATGGAGACGCTCGGTGTCATGAAGAGCGAGACGAAGCGGCGACAGTTTTTGGCACGGCTGTCGCGTGAAATCTCGCGGCGCGGCATCATCGATGTCCTGCGCAAGGGCGTGAAGGTTTATCCTGCCGACCTCATTCTCTTTTACATGACGCCGACCGAGAACAATGCACGGGCACGGGCGCTCTTTGCACAGAACATTTTCAGCGTGACGCGCCAGCTGCGTTATTCCGTGGAAGCGGGACGGCTCGCGCTCGATCTCTGCATCTTTCTGAATGGTTTGCCCATCATCACGATGGAGCTCAAGAACCAGCTGACGAAGCAGAACACGCAGGATGCCGTGCGCCAGTACAAGGCCGACCGCGACCCGCATGACCTATTGTTTTCACCCCATCGCTGTCTCGTGCATTTTGCCGTGGACGATGCAACGGTGATGTTCTGCACGCATCTTGCGGGGAAGAAGAGCTGGTTCCTGCCATTCAATAAAGGTTATCATGATGGCGCGGGCAATCCGCCGAATCCAGATGGGCTGCGGACGGACTATCTCTGGCGCGACATCCTGACGAAGGCGAAGCTCGCACGCATCATCGAGAACTACGTGCAGGCGACGAAGGAGCGGCAGATTTGGCCGCGCTACCATCAGCTCGATTGCGTGGAGCGTTTGCTCGCGGATGTGCGCGCGCATGGCCTCGGGCGGCGCTACCTCATCCAGCACAGCGCGGGCAGCGGGAAGTCCAATTCGATTGCATGGCTTGCCCATCAGCTCATCGGGCTTGAGCAAGACGGCCATCCGTTGATGGATTCCGTGCTTGTCGTGACGGATCGCCGCATCCTCGACAAGCAGATTCGCGATACGATCAAGCAGTTCATGCAGGTGCGCAATACAGTCGTCTGGGCGCAAAATTCGAGTACTTTGCGCCAGGCCATCGCGGATGGCAAGCGCATTATCGTGACGACAGTGGAGAAGTTTCCCTTTATCGCAACGGAGCTCGGACAGGCGTCGGCAAGCCGCCATTTCGCCATCATCATTGATGAGGCACATTCAGGACAGAGCGGGCGGAACTCGGCAAATATGAATCTCGCATTGTCGGGGCAGGCAACGGGCGACGAACTCGATACGGAGGACAAGATCAATGCCATTGTCGAGGGAAGGAAACTCGTGACGTCGGCGAGCTATTTCGCATTTACGGCGACGCCGAAGAATAAGACGGAGGAAATGTTCGGCTCGCCGTACGAAGAAGATGGCGTCATGAAGCATCGGCCGTTCCATGTCTATACGATGAAGCAGGCCATTGAGGAAGGTTTTATCCTTGATGTACTAAAGAATTATACGACGATTGACAGCTGGTACAAGATTCGCAAGACGGTGGAGGATGACCCGCAGTTTGACAAGAAGCGCGCACAGAAAAAACTGCGTTCTTTTGTCGAGGGAAATGAACAGGTCATCGCGAAGAAAGCGGCGATGATGGTCGAGCATTTTCACACGCAGGTCATCGCAAAGCGGAAGCTCGACGGACGGGCGCGGGCGATGGTCGTGACGGCGAGCATTCCGCGTTGCATCGAAACGTATTTTGCGGTGAACAAGTGCCTGGCGGAGCGCCACAGCCCGTACAAGGCCATCATCGCATTTTCAGGCGAGTGTGCGTATCATGGGCAGGAGCCTGCGCTGACGTCAGCGGAGCTGAATGGATTTCCCGATGCGAAGATTCCGACGGTGCTGCGGCAAGAACCATATCGTCTGCTGATTGTGGCAGATATGTTCCAGACAGGGTTTGATGAACCGTTGCTCCAGACGATGTATGTGGACAAGCCGCTTTCGGATGTCGCGGCGGTGCAGACGCTTTCACGTCTGAACCGGACGATGCCGGGCAAGGATGAGGTTTATGTGCTCGACTTCGCGAACAAGACGGAGACCATCGAGCAGGCATTTTCAAAGTTTTATCGCACGACGATTCTCTCGGGTGAGACCGACCCGAACAAGCTCTATGACCTGATTTCGACGATGGAGCAGTACGAGGTCTATACGGACGATGAGGTCAGAGAGGTCACAGACCGTTTTCTGAATGGTGCGGAGCGCGATCAGCTCGATCCAGCGCTCGATCCCTGCATGGAAGCGTATCTTGCGCTCGATACGGACGGGCAGATTGCATTCAAGAGCGCGGCGAAGTCGTTCGTGCGGACGTATGGTTTCCTTGCCGCGATTCTGCCGTACGGCAGTGTCGCATGGGAACGGCTGTCAATTTTCCTGAACTTGCTTCTCCCGAAACTGCCATCGCCTCGCGAGGATGATCTTTCGGAGGGGATTCTCCAGACCATCGATCTTGGCAGTTATCGCAACGAGGCACGGGCGGCCGTTGCCATCCAGCTTGCAGACGAGGATGCTGAGATTGGGCCGATTCCGGTGGACAAGAATGTGCACCGCGTCGAGCCGGAATTGGATTTCTTGTCCAAAATCGTTCTGGAATTCAATGAGATGTTTGGCAATATCCGATGGAAGGATGCTGACAATGTGCAGCGCCAGATTCTCGCCATTCCTGAAATGGTGTCGAAAGACCGGAAATATCAGAACGCGATGCGAAACTCTGACGAGCAGGAGGCTCGTACGGAAAGCGAGCGCGCCCTGCAACAGGTCATCTTTTCTATCATGGCGGACAATATGGAGCTCTTCAAGCAGTATCAGGACAATCTGTCATTCAAGAAATGGCTGTCAGATCTTGTCTTTCATCTGACATACAATCGGGAGGGAAGCGAATTTCGGATGCCCGAGCGGCCAGCATTTCCAAAGTCTGATTTCGAGCAGCTTCAAGTCGCAGAGACGCGAGGTGAAAGACCATGACGCACACAGAAAAACTCGTTGCTGCTCTTCAATCCGAGCGGCAACGAAAATATAAGTCAGGCATTTACTACCTCACGCAGACAGAGCTTGCCTATAACAGCAACCGCATCGAGGGAAGTCGACTGTCAAGACGACATACGGAGAGCTTGTTCACGACGCGGACGCTCGTTGCGGAGGAAGGAGATGTTATTCGCAGCGATGACGTAACAGAGACAGTGAACCATTTTCGTGCATTCGATCATTTACTTGATACGCTGGCGGAACCTTTGTCCGAGGACATCATTAAAACGTTTCATCGCATTCTCAAGACGAATACGTCGGATGCCGATTTGCCATATTTCCGTGTTGGCGAATACAAGGCGGTTGCAAATATCGTCGGAGACCGCGAGACAACGCCGCCCGAGGATGTTCCAGAGGCGATGGTACAGCTGCTTGCATTTTATGAAGCGCGTCCTGTAGACTTTGATGCCATCCTCGCATTTCATGTGCGCTTCGAGCGCATCCATCCTTTTCAGGATGGCAATGGCCGCGTCGGACGGCTGATTCTATTCCGCGAATGCTTGCGCCATGACATCGTTCCATTCATCATCGACGCCGAGCACAAGGACTTTTACTATCGTGGCCTTTATTTCTATGACCGTGAGCAAGGCTATCTCCGCGATACTTGTCTCTCTGCGCAGGATCGTTATTTGGCATATTGCCAGAAATTTATACCTGATTTTTCCTGATAGTTGCAAACATATGAAAAAACCGGCCGCATGGCCGGTTTTTTCTTGGGGAAATTACAGGGTCAAAACATTGGAGAAAGTGGGGAACGAGCAATCAGGCGAAAGGATTTTCCGAGGGATAGCGGACGCCTTTCGGCTGGTTGTAGGAAATATCTTCAACGCCGAGCTGGCGCAGGAGATCGAAGATGGTTTTGCCGAAGTGGCCGAAGGCCACGGCACCGTGATGCGGGAAGCGCTTTTCAATGAGCACATGGCGATAGAAGCGGCCCATTTCCGGGATGGCGAAGATGCCGATGCCGCCGAAGGAGTTCGTAGCGGCCGGGAGGACTTCGCCTTCGGCGATGTAGGCGCGGAGCTTGCCGTCCGCCGTGCTCTGGAGACGGTAGAACGTGATGTCGCCAGAGGCGATGTCGCCTTCGAGCGTGCCGCGCGTGATGTCCGGCGTCTTGCCGCCTTCGAGCAGGCGGTTCTGGATGAGCTGGTATTTCACGCCGCCCTTCTTGAGCTTGCAGAGCGGCGTGTTGCCGCAGTGGAAGCCCATGAACGTGTCTTCGAGGGTGTAGTCCTTCGTGCCCTTGATGTGTTCTTCGAAGAGGTCGCGCGGCACGGAGTTGTTGATGTCGAGCAGCGTGACGGCATCGCCCGAGACGCAGAGGCCGATGTACTCGGACAGTGCGCCATAGATGTCGACTTCGCAGGCGACGGGGATGCCGCGCGAGACGAGGCGGCTGTTGACGTAGCATGGCTCAAAACCGAATTCGCTCGGGAAGGCCGGCCAGCATTTGTTTGCAAAGGCGACGTACTTGCGTGCACCCTTGTGCTGCTCCATCCAGTCGAGCAGCGTGAGCTCGTACTGCGCCATGCGCGGCAGCAGGTCTGGATACGGGTTGCCTTCCTTGCCAAGCTCTTTCGCCATGTCTTCCGTGACTTCTTTGATGCGCGGGTCATCCTTGTGCGCACGGTATGAGACGAGCAGGTCGAGCTCGGAGTTTTTTTCGACTTCGACGCCGAGATCATAGAGCGGCGCAATCGGCGCGTTGCAGGCGAAGAAGTCCTGCGGGCGCGGGCCGAACGTGATGATCTTGAGGTTCTTGAGGCCGAGCAGCGTGCGTGCGACGGGCTGGAACTCCGCAATCATCTTCGCGAGATCCTCGGCCGTGCCGACGGGATACGCGGGGATGAACGCCTTGAGGTGGCGCAGGCCGAGGTTGTACGAGCAGTTCAGCATGCCGCAGTAGGCATCGCCGCGGCCATTGATGAGGTTTTTTCCTGTTTCCTCAGCGGCAGCGACGTACATGACCGGGCCGTCGAATTCTTTGGCGACGAGCGTCTCCGGCGTCTCAGGGCCGAAGTTGCCGAGGAAGACGACGAGTGCGTTGCAGCCAGCGTCTTTTGCTTCTTTGACAGCTTCGAGCATGTCCGTCTCGTTTTCGATGGTCTTTTTGACCTCATAGAGATCGCCGTACTTCCTGTACGCGTCAACGATGGCCTTGCGGCGGTTCTCGGAAAGCGAGATGATGAAGCAGTCACGGCTCACGGAGAGGATGCCGCATTTGACGTCTGGGATGTTGCTCATGGTCATGGAAGATGCACTCCTTTGAAGATGAAAATAAACATTTGAAATTGACAGATGATTTTGTGTTCTATGCGTGCATATGCACGCCTTACGTTGAGCACATCATACCGCCAGGCGGATTCTTTGTCAAGTATTTTTTCTTGAATTTTATCGGTAAAATAAAAAGCAAACGATTGTTTTCTAAATAAACGCCAGAAATTTGCGCATTTCAACAAAATTTTTCGTGAAATAATTCGCTTTTTAGGGATTGACACGCATTTCATCGTGCGTTATACTGACGATAACACAAGGGCGTGCATGAGCACGCAAGAGAAGAATCAGCCATCGAGTTCCATAGAGCAGGGAGGAACAGAACATGCGTTACTTGATTGGTGTCGATCTCGGGACATCGGCGACAAAGACCGTCTTGTTTGATGAAGAAGGACAGATCATCGCATCTGCCGCGAAGGAGTATCCGCTCTCGCAGCCGGAAAACGGCTGGGCCGAGCAGGTTCCGCACGACTGGGCAGACGCCACGGAGGAGACCATCCGCTCCGTGCTGAAAGTTTCGGAGGTCGCGCCCGAAGACGTCAAGGGCATCGGCATCTCGGGCCAGATGCACGGCCTCGTGATGCTCGACGCGCAGAACGAAGTCATCCGGCCCTCGATCATCTGGTGCGATCAGCGCACGGGCGAGGAGTGCAAGGAGATCACGCGGCGCGTCGGCCTTGACCGCCTCATGGCGATTACGGCGAATCCGGCCCTGACGGGCTTTACGGCGTCGAAAATCCTCTGGGTGCGCAACCACGAGCCGAAGAATTACGCGCGCTGCCGCCACATCCTCTTGCCGAAGGATTACGTCCGCTTCACGATGACGGGCGACTACGCGACGGATGTTTCGGACGCGAGCGGCATGCAGCTCCTCGACATCCCGCACCGCTGCTGGTCGCAGGAAGTGCTCGAAAAGCTTGAGATCGACCCAGCGTGGCTGCCGAAAGTTTATGAATCGCCAGAGGTCACGGGCCAGATTACGAAAGAATTTGCCGAGCGCACGGGCCTCTCGCCGCAGACGGTCGTCGTCGGCGGCGCGGGAGACAATGCGGCAGCGGCTGTCGGCACGGGCGTCGTCCGCGAAGGCCGCGCGTTCACGACCATCGGCACGAGCGGCGTCGTCTTCGCACACATGAACACGCCGCACATTGATCCGAAAGGCCGTGTCCACACGTTCTGCTGCGCGGTGCCGGGGGCCTGGCACGTCATGGGCGTCACGCAGGCGGCAGGGCTCTCGCTTCGCTGGTTCCGCGACAATCTCGCCGATGTCTACAAGCTGCGGGCGGAAAAAGAAGGCGTCAGCGCCTACGACCTCATGAACGAGGACGTGGAGAAGACGCCGCGCGGCAGCCGCCGCCTCATCTATCTGCCGTACCTCATGGGGGAGCGCACGCCGCATCTCAATCCGAACTGCCGCGGCGTGTTCTTCGGCCTCTCGGCCATCCACACGAAAGCCGACATGCTGCGCTCCGTCATGGAGGGCGTGAGCTATTCGCTCTGTGACTGCCAGCAGATCCTGCGCGAGATGAAGGTCAACACGCAGGCGATGATGGCTTGCGGCGGCGGCGCGAAGAGCGCGGTCTGGCGGCAGATGCTCGCCGACATGTACGGCTGCCCTGTGCAGACCATCCGCGCGAAGGAAGGCCCGGCACTCGGCGCGGCCATCCTCGCAGGCGTCGGCGCCGGGGTCTTCCCCGATGTCGTCTCGGCTTGCGAGCACCTCATCGAGCCCGATGAAATCTGCCGTCCGGATGCCGCCGCGCATGCGTATTATGAAAAGGGGCACAAGCTTTATCAGAAGCTCTACACGGCGCTCAAGGACAGCTTTGAAGACCTCGCAACGCTCTGAATTATGTCATGGATGCATTTGTCGTAAATTTTCAGAACATCAGAAAGGATGAAACATCATGGTAGCAGAAGGAACGATGGAAGACGCGGCGGCGCGCAAGAAGCATGCCACGCGCATCCGCGCATTCATTTATTTCGCCGCGGGCATGGCGGGACTGCTGTTCGGCCTCGACCAAGGCGTCATCTCGGGCGCTCTGCCGTTCATCAGCCAGGAGTGGAATCTCGGCAGTGTCGCGCAGGAATGGGTCGTGAGCTCGATGATGCTCGGCGCTGCGACGGGCGCGATTGTCGCGTTGTTCCTCGCGCGCGGCATCGGCCGCAAGAAGAGCCTGATGACGGGCGCGACGCTCTTCATCATCGGCTGCCTCGGCTCGGGCCTCTCGACGGGCGTCACGATGCTCGTCGCCTTCCGCCTGATTCTCGGCCTCTCCATCGGCATCGCGTCGTACACGGCGCCGCTCTATCTTGCGGAAATGTCAGACAAGGATTCGCGCGGCAAGGTCATCTCGGGCTATCAGCTCATGGTCACGGTCGGCATCCTGCTCGCCTTCCTCTCGGACACGTATTTCAGCTATTCGGGCTTGTGGCGCTCGATGCTCTCGATCATCGCCATTCCGGGCTTCATCCTGATTCTGACGGTCTTCACGCTGCCGGACAGCCCGCGCTGGCTCGCGACGAAGGGCCGCTTTGCCGAGGCAAGCAAAGTGCTCAATATGCTGCATGAAAAGACGGAAGTCGCGGAAGAAGAACTCGCGGACATCAAGGAAACGCTCAAAGTCAAGCAGGCGGGCTGGCAGCTCTTCAAGGCGAACAAGAACGTGCGCCGCGCCGTGTTCCTCGGCGTGCTCCTGCAGGCCATGCAGCAGTTCACGGGCTTCAACGTCATCATGTATTATTCGCCGAAAATCCTCGGCCTCGCGGGCTTCTCGAGCACGGAAGACCAGATGATCGGCACGGTCATCAACGGCATCGTTTTCACGCTCGCCACGTTCATCGCCGTCGGCATGGTCGACAAGTCCGGCCGCAAGCCGGCGCTCAAAATCGGCTTCTTCGTCATGGCGGTCTCGATGGCCATCGTCGGTGTCTGCATGACGATGCTCGAGGGTGGCAATGCACCTTCCTTTGTCCCGTATCTTGCCGCCATCATGACGATGATGATGATTGCAGGCTTCGCGATGAGTGCCGGCCCGATTGTCTGGGTGCTCTGCTCGGAAATCCAGCCGCTCAAATCCCGCGAGTTCGGCGTCGCCTGCTCGACGATGACGAACTGGATCACCTGCGCGATTGTCGGCGCGACGTTCCTCTCGCTCATCGACGCGCTCGGCTCGGCGAACACGTTCTGGCTCTATGCGGCCCTCAATGCGGTCTTCATCTTCCTGACAATCGGCTTCGTTCCTGAAACGAAGAATGTCACGCTCGAGGAAATCGAGAAGAACCTCATGTCCGGCAAGAAGCTCCGCGACATCGGCTGCTGAATGGTCTTTGCTGAAAATATTTGTGTAGATTTGGAGGCATCTTTATCATGATGAATGTCAACGATCCTGAGTTCCGTCCCTATGGCCGCGTGTGGAAGCTCGACCTCAAAGATTTTGTCGAGGCCATCGGCAAGGTCGAGCTGCCCGCAGACGGCACGATGTACGAGCCGTCGACGCCGGCGTTTGAGGCGCTGCCGCTCTTCAAGACTTTGCAGGACAAGGTCTTTGGCGAACTTCCCATCGAGTTCGGTCATTGCAGCGGCCGCAACCGCAAGCTCAATGCCGTCGAGTATCATCGTTCGTCGGAAATCGATATTGCGGCGACAGACCTCTACCTGATGCTCGGACGCCAGCAGGACATCGACCCCGAGACGCTGCGCTATGAGACGAAGCGCATCGAGACGTTCTTCGTGCCCGCGGGCACGGCCGTCGAGCTCTATGCGACGACGCTCCATTTCGCGCCTGTCAGCGCGAAGTCAGGCGAGGTGTTCCGCTGCGGCGTCGTGCTGCCGAAAGGCACGAATGAGGCGCTCGTGCACGCAGACCGCGCAGACGGGGAAGACCGCCTGCTGTTTGCAAATAACAAGTGGCTCATCGCGCATCCTGAAAGCGGCCTCGAGAAAGACGGCGCTTTCATCGGCCTTGTCGGCGAGAACCTCATGCTCTGAGGTGCGGGCGGCGCAGCAGGCTTTACCTTTTCTGCCGCATCTGGTACAATGCGTGCATAGGAACATCGGCGGAAAGGGGAACCATCCATGGTGACGATGAAGAAGATTGCGGAACTCTGCAATGTCTCGCGCGGCACGGTCGACCGTGTCCTGCACGGGCGCGGTCGCGTGAGCGAGGAAACGGCGGCGAACATCCGCCGCGTAGCAAAGGAGCTCGGCTACGAGCCGAATCCGGCAGCGAAGGCGCTCTCGGCGCGCAAGCACCCGCCACGTGTCTCGGTCATCCTGCCGAGCGAGGGCAATCCATTTTTCGACGAAGTCATCCGCGGCCTCCAGGAGGCGGCGGACAGCTACAAGATCTACGGCCTCGCGATGCACCTCCATGTCGTCAAAGGCTACGATCCGGCGGCGGAGCTCGCCGTTCTCGAAGAAGTTGCGCAAAAGACGGACGCCGTCCTCATCGCCCCGATTGACGATGACGCCATCCGTGCGGCTGTCGACCGCCTCGTGGACGCAGGCAAGTTCGTCGTCACCGTGAATGGCGACCTGCCGGGCTCGAAGCGCCAATGCTATGTCGGCAGCGACTACGAAAACGGCGGCGTCACGGCCTGTGCGTTGCTCGAAGCGTTTGCGGGCGGGCAGGCCAAGGTCGGCGTCGTGCTCGGCAGCCGCCAGAGCAGCGGCCACCGTGCGCGGCTCGAAGGCTTTGAGAAGCGCATGGAGAAAGCGAAAGGCATCGAGATCGCGGCCGTCATCGAGAACGAGGACGACGAGTTCACCTCGTTCGAGCGCACGAAGGAGATGCTGCGCATGCATCCTGAGATCACGGCGCTCTTCCTCGTCGCGGGCGGCGTCTATGGCGCATGCCGTGCCGTCATGGAGCTTTCTGAGGCGCACCGGCCCATCGTCATCGCATTCGACAGTGTCCCCTCGACCGTCGAAATGATGAAGAAGGGCATCGTGAAGGCCGTGCTCTACCAGCACCCCTACCGGCAGGGCCATCGCGCGATGGAGCTCGCGTTCGAGCGCCTCGTGAACGGCCGTGCGCCGTACAAGGAAGCGTACATCATGAAGCACGAAATCAAGCTGCTTGAAAATCTTTGAGAGAGACAGTATGAAACACTTGCCAAGAATACGGATTTTATGGTAAAATAAGACAACAAACGAAAAGCGGGTACCTCAAGGCGGAGACTGGTCACAAACAGGCTTCGCCTTTCTTCAACTAGGAGAGAAGAGGCCGCTCAAATCCAATTCATAGGAGGTCTTTCCATGGAAGTCTTGGCAGGAATCGTATTCATCCTCATGTATGTCGTCATCGTCTCGGAGAAGATCCATCGGACGGTTGCGGCAGGTCTCGGCGCACTCGTCATGCTCTATGTCGGCGTGCTGGACATGGACACGGCGCTGCACCACGTCGATTTCAACACGCTCGGCCTGCTCGTCGGCATGATGATCCTCGTCGGCGTCACGAGCCACACGGGGCTCTTCGACTTCGTCGCCGTCTGGGCAGCACAGAAGGCAAAGGCGGAACCGCGCCGCATCCTCATCTACCTCGGCCTCATCACGGCCGTGTTCTCAGGATTCCTCGACAATGTCACGACGGTGCTGCTCATGGTGCCTGTGACGTTTTCCATCACGCAGAAGCTCCATATCTCGCCGATGCCGTTCCTCTTGACGCAGATCATTGCGTCGAACATCGGCGGCACGGCGACGCTCATCGGCGACCCGCCGAACATCATGATTGGCAGCGCGGCACCCGAGCTCACGTTCATGATGTTCATTGAAAACCTCGCGCCAATCGCGTTCTTCGACCTCTTTGTCGTCATGTTCATCATGGAGGCGCTCTACCGCAAGCAGCTCCACACGAAGCCGGAACTGCAGTCCGAAGTCATGGCCATGGATGCCGGCAAATGCATCAAAGATCACAAGCTGCTCGGCAAATCGCTGTTCGCGCTCGGCCTCACGATCCTCGGTTTCTTCACGCACTCGATGCTCGGCCTCGAATCCTCGCTCATCGCGCTCGGCGGCGGCTTCCTCTTGCTGCTGCTCGCGGGCGGCAGTGCGCACCTCGTCGAGCACGCGATGAAATCCGTCGAATGGGCGACCATCTTTTTCTTCATCGGCCTGTTCATCGCCGTCGGCGGCCTCGTCGAGACAGGCATCATCCGCGACCTCGCAACGATGGCCATCGAGGTCACGGGCGGCGACGTCACGGCGACGTCGCTCCTCGTGCTCTGGCTCTCGGCCATCGTCTCGTCCGTGCTCGACAACATCCCGTTCGTCGCGACGATGATCCCGCTGATCCAGAACATGGGCGCGATGGGCGTCTCGAACCTCGATCCCGTCTGGTGGAGCCTCGCGCTCGGCGCCTGCCTCGGCGGCAACGGCACGCTCGTCGGCGCCTCGGCGAACCTCATCGTCGCCGGCCTCGCCGCCGAACGCGGCGTCAAGATCACGTTCCTCAAATACCTCTGGATCGGCTTTCCCATCATGCTCCTCACCATCGTGCTCTCGACGGTGTACGTCTATCTGCGCTATCTGATGTGATCTCGTGAACCCATGCGGTTCCTGCATCTTCAGGGATGCATGGAACACATTGCAAGACACAAACACAAAGGGCTGCTGCATCGCGAAAACATCGCGATAGCAACAGCCCTTTTTCTGACAAAAGGCATCTCGTATGGATTACGTATCGAGCAGGCCGCCA
Source organism: Selenomonas sp. (assembly GCA_022773585.1). Classification (GTDB taxonomy): domain Bacteria; phylum Bacillota; class Negativicutes; order Selenomonadales; family Selenomonadaceae; genus Selenomonas_C. The sequence goes on from JALEZZ010000001.1 coordinate 38,343, forward strand.
TCCGCGCAGAGCTCGGTGTAGAGCGTCCCAAAGATATTTTCCGCTGCCGTGTGGCCGCCGAGGGCGTGGTAATAGTCGAGGTGCTCCGCAAAGAACGCTTCACGCCCAGCGCGCTTCGGATCGTTGCCCGCGAGGACGATGTCTTTGAGGAAGCGTTCAATGGCTGCGGTATCCTTGCCATTCACTTGATAGAGATGCGGTAGGATCATCTCGCTGAGTTCTGTGAAGCCTTGCTCCGGTCGCCGGAGCTCCAGCATCGGCTTGTTGACAAAGAGATATTCTGCGATGAAGGAACCGCTGTCATTGATGATGGCATCGGATTCCTTGAAGAGCCGATAATAGTTGCCAGATAATTGGACCGTTGCATTCGGCAGAGCGTTCCAGGCTGCGACGTACGCATCCCATTCTTTTTCATCGCGGAAGATGCCGTAGCGGATCGCCTTGATCGCGAGCTGCGGATGCGGCTTGAAGACCCAGACGGTTTCTTTTTGATATTTCTTGGCGAGCTCGAGCATCCATCGGCCGTTATCTGCAAACGTCGAGAAGATGAGAATGTCTTCCGGGCGCATGGAATGATGGGGGGAATAGATGATCTTTTTCGCATGCGGTGTGCCGTTTTCTTTGAGCAGGCGACCGAATAGCGAAGGCTCGTCCGCGCAGGACGTGAAATAGGCATCCATCTTGGGATACCCTGTATATCGCATGTTGGCAGCGCCGCTGAAGCAATGTATTTTCGCGAGCGCAGGATCTCCTTCCCAGACGGTAAAGATCAACCAGCAGAGATTGTGTAGATCCTGATTATAATCGAAGCGATGGAAGGTGCGCTCAGGGTTTTGAGTCGTGGGGAAGCAGTACGGGATATAGGTCTGCAGCGTGGTCAGTGGATGGTTCCAGACGTACATGTCACTGGAAAACAGCCCCATCCAGGGGTTCAGCCAGAGGCAAATATCGGGATGGACCGGGAGCTCGTCCCATGTAAGGTCCCGCTGATGCTTGGAGTCAAAGGTCTCGATGAAACGCAGTTGATGCTCTTGTAGCTTGCGGATCAAGACGTCATACCCGCGTTGATTGTCTTCGTCTTCTTTGCTCTTCGTGCGCACACGCAACGTGAAGATATACGGACGGAAGACGTCGGAGTTCTCCAGCAAGTGATAGAGCTCATCCCCGATCCAGTCGCTCGTGCCGCCTGTGAAGATGCCGACGACGAGACGACGTTGTTTTTTTAGCAGTGTGTGCGCAATCATTCGCGTGAGACGATGGCGGATCGAGGCGAAAAGCTCTCCGCCTTTTCCAGCGGGCAGTTCCTCCAGCAAATAGCGGAGATCGAGGAGATTCTTATATTTGTATGTTTTCAAGTCTTCTTCGGTGAATGTGTCAGCTGCGAGCTGAGACAGCAGTTGCAGAGATGTAGCAGAAAAATTCATAAAGATAGCGCCTCCTGACAATCGTATGGATCACATGAGAACTTTTCGACATGAAGGCAAGGAATTCCTGCTGACGAAGGATCTTTGTAGTGAACAGCGAACGGCTGTTTCTTTACAGGAGGAGCTATTTTCGATATTCCAGATTCTTGGGACATCGTACACATCGAAACACATGTATAGTCATTTTGTGGACGCGGACACGTCGTTTGATGATTTCACGCGCATTCATTTCGCGTATTCGGACGCCGGAATTTTCCCAGCTCATGTTCGATACCGACCGCCTGTTGAAAAAGCTCATCGGTACGGCCGATACGTCTCGTACGGTGTATTTGACTGCTTCCGGCACGGCAGCGATGGAAGCGACGATCATGAATTGCTTCACGTCGGAGGACCGCCTGCTCGTTGTGAATGGTGGCACCTTCGGCCAGCGTTTTGCGGAGCTCTGCGAGATTCATCAGATTCCGTTTGACGAAATCCGATTGCCGTATGGCGAGACGCTCAGCGAGGAGCACTTTGCGTCCTTCGCCGGCCAGCATTTCACTGCGCTGCTCGTTAATATCGATGAGACATCGACGGGACAGCTGTACGATATTCAACTGCTGCACGACGTGTGCGAGCGATGCGGCATGTATCTCATCGTCGATGCGATCAGCTCGTTCCTCTGCGATCCGTACGAAATGGATCGATATGGCATCAATGTCACGATCAGCAGTTCGCAGAAAGGCGCGTGCGTCGAACCAGGTATGTCCTTCGTCGTCCTCGGCGAACGCATCTTGCGCGAACGCGTCCAGCAGCAGCGCGTGGCGTCACTTTATTTTGATTTCAAGGTGTATTTGAAAAATTTCGAGCGCGGGCAGACGCCTTTCACGCCGGCGATCGGCGTTTGTCAGGAGTTGCATGCGTCGCTTGCGCGCATTGACCGGATGGGATTGCAGACGCATCTGGATCATATCGCAGCGGTCGCTGCAGATTTTCGCAAAAAAAGCCATGGAATTGCCGGTTTCGATTCCTGCGTTCCCATTGTCACAAGCACGAAACAGCATGGACAACCATCGCATTTACGGGGAAAAAGTTGACGTACAAACGGAGAATGTTCAGGCGTTTTACAATCAGCGGGCACGTTCCGTCAGTGAGCGGCCGGAAGCCTTTGCCATCAGTACGTCGGTGTGGATTTTTCGGCGGATATGATCGCGCTGGCACAGAAGCGCTTGACACTCAATCATATCTGGTCGGATGGTCTGCGTTCCGATTATGATGCCATTTATCGGACGCGGGAAGAATATCTGGAGCTCTTGCAGTCCTTGCTGGACGTCTGTGACATCACCGAAGAAGGCTTTCTGAATCATCTTGATAAAAAGGAATTCACGGAAACGACGCATTGGTATGCGCTCCTGCGGTGGGAATAAGAAGAAGGATCCCGCTGTTTTTGACAGTTGGCGAGAAAAAATGCTTGACACAATTCCACGACGGGTGTATGGTATACACATCGATGCGATACAGATTCGTAAAACTGTAAAGTGCGATACACCATAGGAACACATCCGATGATAGGAACGAGTACCTTCCGGTCAAAACTTTCAGAGAGCCATCGTTTGCTGAGAGATGGCAGCGGAGACGGGAGCGAAAATCCTCCTTGAGGAGCGCGGCTGAACAACATGGTAAGCCAAGACGTCCGCCCCACGTTACAGGGGACGCGCATGGTAGTGCGCAGTAGAGTGCCTGTGGCATTGTCGTTGCAGGAAATTGGGTGGTAACACGGAAACAGACGTCCGTCCCTTTCGAGGGGACGGACGTTTTTTATTTCCTTGCATTTATCTTCATCATATTTTTCAGGAGGAATCATCATGGAACAACAAGTGGACATGCAAGCCCTCAAGCGCAAGCGGGATCTCCGGATCATCTTCCCGGTCTTCCTCGTCTCGATCATCGCGTGCCTTGACCGCGTCAACATTTCGTATGCAGCGCTGACGATGAAAGCCGACCTCGGCTGGCTCACGCCGGAAATCTACGGCGCGGGCGCCGGCATCTTCTTCGCAGGCTACCTGCTTCTCGAGATTCCGGGCTCGCTCGTCGCGGCGCGGTTCTCGGCGACGAAGTGGATTGCGCGCATCATGTTCACCTGGGGCCTTGTCTGCGTGCTCATGGCGTTCATGCATTCGCAGACGGAGTTTTACCTCTACCGCTTCCTCTTGGGTGCGTCGGAGGCGAGCCTCTATCCTGTCATCTACTCCGTGTTGTTCCCGCGCTGGTTCACGGGCCGCGAGCGCGCACGCGCCACGAGCCTGATGCTCGGTTCCCTGCTCCTCGCGAACATCATCGGCGCACCGCTTTCGGGCGTGCTCCTGCAGACGTCGTTCTTCGGCATGCATGGCTGGCAGGAACTCTTCATCATCGAGGCCGTGCCGGCACTCCTGTTCTCCGTCCTGTTCTTCTTTGGCGTGAAAGACCGTCCCGACCAGGTCGGCTGGCTCACGGATGCCGAGAAAGCGTATCTCACGAAAGCCTATGAAGAAGAAAAAGCTGCCATGCAGAACAAGAAGAAGTACACCGTCCTGCAGGCGTTCAAAGATCCGAAAGTCCTTCGTCTCTGCCTTATCTATTTCCTCTGGGTTGTCGGTTTCTGGGGCTTCTATTTCTGGATGCCGACCGTCCTCAAGCAGCTTTCCGGCTGGTCGACGCAGCTCCTCGGCGGTGCCATCGCCATCCCGATGACGGTCGCGCTCCTCGTGCAGTTCTTCATCGGCTGGTCGTCTTCGAAGACGGGTGACAAGGTCTGGCATGTCTCTCTGACGCTGATGGTCGGCGCGTTTGGTCTCGCGCTTTCGCCGTTCGCGACGGATACGACGGTTGCGCTCGTGCTCATCTGCCTCTCGGCCATCGGCATCCATGCGGCGATGGGCGTTTGGTGGACGATCCCGACGACGTTCCTGACGGGCCCTGCAGCCGCTGGCTCCGTGGCGCTCATCAACTCTTGCGGCAATCTCGGCGGCTGGGTCGGCCCGTACATGATGGGCTGGATCAAGACGAACACGGGTGCGTTCGACCTCGGCTACTTCATCATGGGCGGCATGATGTTTGCCGCGGCGCTGCTCGTCCTGACGATCAAGTATGGCTTCAGCTTTGCACATAAGAAGGAAGCAGAGGCCGAGGCTGTCACGGAGCATTAAATCATTAAATTTTATAAAGAATTTTGGAAGTCTGTGCTCGTCTTATGCACGGACTTCTTTTTGTGCTGGAAGATTCCTCGAATTGTTTGACAAGAATGAAATTTTTTGAAGCAGGCAGGGATTTTCAAACGAAGGTCGAAAAGGAAAAAACAGGAATAAAGAATGTGGAATGATAAAACGAGTAGCAAAAGTGAGGGGATTTTCATGTTCGATTTTTCATCCATGAAAACAAGGCTGGTCATGGCGATCAGCGGCGTTTCGCTGGCCTCGACCATCCTGATCGGCGGCTTCTTCATCTTTGAGAATGTCCGGGACAATGAAGCGAACATTGCGAGCTACCGTCAGGATCTCGAATCGAATGTCGAAACGCAGCTCAAGGAAGAGACGCAGGTGGCTGTCAGCGTTCTCGATGAATACAACAAGCGGGCGCAGTCTGGCGAGATGACGGTCGAGCAGGCAAAGAAAGAAGCCGCCGACCGCGTGCGCGACCTGCGCTATGACGATGGCAAAGGCTATTTCTGGATTGACACGAAAGAGGGCGTCAACGTCGTCCTGCTCGGCCGCGATGTCGAGGGCAAGAGCCGCATCGACCTCGTTGACCCGAATGGCGTCCACTTCATCCAGGAAATGATCAAGAACGGCCTGCAGGAGGGCGGCGGCTTTACGGATCTGGAGTTTGCAAAGCCGGGCGAATCGCAGCCGCTGCCGAAGCGCAACTACACCGTGCTTTTCCAGCCGTTTGACTGGGTCATCGGCACGGGCGTCTGGATTGATGACATCGACACGGCAGTCGCGGAGCGTACGGAGGTCTACGATGCGAAACTTCGTTCGCAGATTCTGACGTCTCTTGGCGTCATGGTCGTCTTGCAGCTCATCTTCATCGCGTTCGCGCGCTATCTCGGCGGCAACATCGCAGGGCCGATTCAGAAAGTCACGGAGCGCGTGCATGTCATCGGCACGGGCGACTTCACGCTGAGCGAGCAGGATGCGGCCGAACTCGATGAACTGGCCGCACGCCCCGACGAGATCGGCACGATGGCACATGCCATGAAGGATATGAATGAAAAGGTTCGCGAGCTCATGCGTGACGTCGCCCAGACGGCGGAATACCTCGCGGCCGCGTCGGAAGAGCTCACGTCGACCGCTGACCAGGCGGCCGAAGTCAGCCAGTCCATCGCCGACTCTGTTGTCAATGTCGCCGGCGCATGCAGCGAGCAGTTCACCGATGTCGAGACGGCAAATGATCACACGCAGAAACTCACGGAGAATATGGAAGGCTTCCGCAAGACGCTCCGCATGACGTCGGAGAAAGTCGACGAGACGAGCAATGTCGCCGAGCAGGGCGGCAAGGACGTGCAGACGGCTGTCACGAGCATGCAGTCCATCGAAACGAATGTCAGCGGCATCGCGAAGCTCATCGGGAGCCTTGGTGAGAACAGCAAGGAAATCGGCGACATCGTCGCCACGATTTCGGAAATCGCCGACCAGACGAACCTCCTCGCGCTCAATGCAGCCATCGAGGCCGCGCGCGCGGGCGAGCATGGCCGCGGGTTCGCTGTCGTCGCCGACGAAGTCCGCAAGCTCGCCGAACAGTCGCAGGATGCGGCCGGCGAGATCGCAAGCCGCATCGGCAAGATCCAGAAATCGACAGAAGAAGCCGTCACGGCCATGCACAGCGGCCTCGGCGAAGTCATGGAAGGCACGAAGACCGTCCAGTCGACGGGCAGCTCGTTCCAGGGCATCGTCGGCATGGTCGGCGAAGTCGCGACGAGCGCAGAAGACATGCGCAGCTCTGTGAAGGTGCTGACGGCAAGCATCGACGAGATCAGCAACGCCATCCAGCAGATCAACGAAAAGAGCCGCTCCGTCGCCGACGAAGCACAGACGGTCTCGGCCTCGACCGAAGAAGAAACGGCATCCATGCACGAAATCGCCGACGCGAGCCGCAAGCTCGCCGAGCAGGCCCAAGACCTCCAGAACGCGATTGCAGTCTTCAAAATCTGATTTTTAAGATTGCCTCCCTCCACCCACAACCTTCAGCCTCCCTCCTAGAGGGCAATGTCATTAAGTTAAGCAGGAACACATCGAATTTGAAAGCCTCCCTCTCAGAGGGAGGTGCCCGAAGGGCGGAGGGAGTCTCACAAGCACGTCATATGGAATGCATGATTGTAGCTTATGCGGGCTTCGCAGA
>JALEZZ010000009.1 GCA_022773585.1 Selenomonas sp.
CATCAACAACAAGATCAAGACGTTGCGCAGGCAGGCCTATGGATATCCTGACGATGAATACTTCTTCTTGAAGCTCATCGACATGAGTCGCCATTGACTCGCTGTGCATCATTCATCCCACAGAAAAAATGATTGAGCCTTATTTCTTGCCTACTGCCATCTTGTCGAGCAGGTTGCGCACGGCGCCGAGCAAATTCGCGTCGTTGCCATGCTGTGCGGCGGCAACGACGGGGCGGATATGCGCGATTTCGACATCCTTGAGAATCCTGTCGATTTTCTGCTGGATTCCTTCAGCAAATCCCGGCCGCTCGCTGACAGCGCCACCGAGCACGATGACCTCGGGGTCGATGGAATACTGGATGTCGTAGGCCGCGCGGGCGAGAGCTTCCTGCATGGCGTCCACGGCATCCTCTGCATCCTTGTCGCCTGCTTCGGCGAGCGCAAAGGCCTTTTCGCCATCCATTTCATCATGCGGCACGCCTTTTGCATCTGCCACGGCCTCGGCAACGGCACGCGTCGAGCCAAGCTCGCTGAGGATGCGGTGATCCGCGCCAATCACCATGAAACCGAACTCGCCGCCGTGGAGGTGCTTGCCATGATGGATTTTCTTCTCCTTCACGACGGCACCGCCGACGCCCGAGCCGATGACGAGGAATGCCATATCGTCATGGCCTTTGCCTGCACCGAGCCACGACTCGCCAAGCGCCGCGCAGTTCGCATCGTTCTCCATCGCGACGGGCAGTGCGAGGCGCGCTTCGAGTTCCTGCCGCATCGGAAAGTCGTGGATGTACGGGAGGGCACTCGCGCCGCCGATGGCGCCTGATGCATCATCTACGGCACCGGGAAAACTGAATGCCACGCCAGAGAACACATACCGTCCGGCAAAGAGCGATGCAATCTCCCCGACCAACGCAAAGAAGCCTTCCCTCGTCTCGGGGGTCGGCTTCTTGTCCTTTGTGAGGATGGTTCCCGCTTCGTCGATGACGGCATACTTCACACTGCTGCCGCCGATGTCAAAGGCGAGGATCTTCATAGTATCAGCCTGCTTTCTAAAAGTCATATCTTTATTGTGCTGATACCATTATATATTTTTTTTCGTATTCTGCAAGATATTTTCCTGCTTTGCGCGCAGGTTCAGAGTTTGAATTTCTGCACGTTCTGCTGCAGCTCGGTCGCCATCTGGGCGAGGCTGTGGCTGGCGTTTGCGATTTCCTGCACAGAGGCTGTCTGCTCCTCGGTCGCCGCCGAGACGGACTCGGCTTCCTCTGCCGCCTTGCTGCTCTCCTGGCTGATCGTATCGACATGATGGACGATGGCCTGTGCGCCTGCGTCCATACTCGCGATGACCTCGCTGATGTTCTGCACCTGCCCGGAAACCTCTTCGACGATGTCGATGATGCGGCGGAACGATTCGTCCATCGTCAGGATCTTCTGCGCGCCGATCTTGACTTCCTCGCTGCCCTGCTGCATGCCGTCGACAGCTTCCTGCGTCTCCTTCGTCGTGGCCGTGATGAGGCCCGCTATCTGCTGTGCGGCCTCCTGGCTCGACTCAGCGAGCTTGCGGACTTCATCAGCGACGACGGCAAAACCGCGGCCATGCTCGCCCGCGCGCGCCGCCTCGATGGCGGCATTGAGTGCGAGGAGGTTCGTCTGCTCAGCAATGCCGGAAATCGTGCCGACGATTTCGCCAATCTTCTTCGAGCGTTCGCCGAGCGACGTAACCGTCTCAGCCGAATGCTCGGTCGTTGTCTGAATGTGGCGGATCTGTTCGATGGCTTCGTCGAGTGTCTTGCCGCTGTCACGCGCGATGTCGGCGGCTTCGCGGCCGTGATTTGCCGCCGCGCTCGCATCCTGCGATGCCGACTGCACCATCGAGCTGAGTTCATGGACGGCCTGCTTCGTCGCATCGACGGCACGCAGCTGCTCGTTCGTGCCCTCGGCGACCTTGACGATGCTGTTTGCGACCTGATTCGATGCCTGCGCCGACTGGTCGGTCGAGGCATTGAGCTCTTCGGCAGACGCTGCGAGCGTTTCGCTGCTTTCGCTGACCTTCGTGATTGTTTCCGCCATGCTGCCACGCATGTCGCGCATCGCGGCAGCGAGCTCGCCGAGTTCGTTGTCAGCCGCTACACGGTTCGGACGGTTGCGGAAATCGCCCGTCGCCATGAGGTGCATCTCGTCCATCATCGCCGCGAGCGGACGCATGATGCGGTTGACTGTCAGGATGACGCCGACCGTGATGAGGATCAGGATCAGGAGCGAGATGCCGATCATGATCTTGAGCGTGTTGCCGACAGGGGCAAAGACCTCGTCTTCGTAATCGACAACCGCGACGCCCCAGCCAGAAGCATCGACCGTGCTGTAGAACGCAATCATATCTTTGCCGTTGTCATCCTGGAACTTGTAGACGCCCGTCTCGCCTGACGTCATTTTTTCGCCGAGTTCGCGCAGACCCTTGTTCTGCTCTTCCCCGATCTTCTGCTTCATGATCTTCGACTCGTCCGGATTCACGATGTACGTGCCATCCTTTGCCGTCATGAGGCTGTAGCTGTTCTCGCCGATTTTGAGCTGCTGGACGACGTCCTGCAGGGCATCGACATTGACCGCCGCGAGAATCATGCCGACATTCTTGCCCGCATCATCCTTGACGAGCGAAATGCTGTTGAAGATGATCTTGCCCGTGGCCTGCGAGACAACCGGCGAGCTCATCCAAGTGTCATGCGCACCCGTCATGGTCTCCTTGTACCATGCCTTGTCCTGGTTGTGCATCTCCTTCGCGCCATTCGCCGTCCAGCCATGGAGGTCGCCAGAACCATCAAACGGCCCCCAGCTCACGCTGTCGTAGACGCCCGGATAATCTTCCTTCATCTCCTCGTAGCGATAACGCGTTTCGAGGTTCATGGCTTCGGCCGACATCGAGCGCGCCGTCACGTTGTTCGCTTCGATGCGTGTCTCGAGCATGCGTGCGTCAAGCCATTCGGAAATGACGTCCGTCGTTTCCGAAACCGTCTCCGTCTGGTTGCGCGTGATCTGCTCATCAAAGCTCGTCGCGACATACTTGAAAATGATCGCCGACATGATGACGAGGCCGATGACGACGATGGGCAGCACGAACATCAAGATTTCTGTCTTGACGCTCCGTGCCCGCGCAAGGCTGCCCGCCTTCGCAAAGTCATCGGCAAAATCCTTTTTTATCTCCATGAGGATGCCCCCTTTTCATTGGTTCAAAAGTTCCCCTGCCTTCCTAATTCGCTTTTTCCTTCTTATTTCCTTCTCGTTGTTCCGATTTAATGGATTTAATAAAAAATTTCCGCGGGTGAATTGCTATCGCACCCGCGGAAGTTCTGATATATCTGATAGATGTGTCGTGCAGGGGACTCCCCCCGCCCTTCGGGCCCTCCCCCCTCTAGAAGGGGGCTAGCTCAGACGATATGTCTCTATATTCCTGACCTTAATGTGCCATCTTCGCGGCGACGGCTTTGCGGCGCCAGGCGCGAAGCTTGTACCAGCACATCGGCAGGATCAGCATCGGCAGGCCGGCGTAGAGCGCCTCCTGCAGGTCTGGCGTGAAGAACATGACGACGAGGCAGAAGACCTGCGCCCAGATGCCGAACAGCGTCACGTACGGGAACAGCGGCGTGCGGAACTTCAGCTTCTTGTCCTCGCCCGTCACCATCATCATCTTGCGGCGGCGGTACTGGCTCCAGCAGATGGAAATCCAGGCAATCGCACCCGTGAAGCCCGAGACGGCCAGGAGATACGTGTAGACCGCCGAATCCGGATCGATGCTGTAGAGCAGGATGACGGCCCAGCAGGCGCAGATGGAAAGCAGGATGGCTTTCGACGGCATGCCGTTCTTGTTGATCTCACCGAGGAAGCGCGGCGCCATGTCCATGCGCGCGAGCGAATACATCGCGCGCGCGGCCCCATAGAGTCCCGAGTTCGAGCACGAGATGGCCGCCGTCAGGATGACGAATGCAAAGAATGACGAAAGACCCGTCATGCCGTATTTCGCGAGTGCCGCTGCGAAGACGCTCTCATCGAGCCCCGCCTGATTCCAAGGAAGGATAGAAATCAGAAGCGAAATCGGGATGATGTAGAGCGCGATGATGCGCCACGTCACGTTGCGCACGGCAATCGGGATGCTCTTTTCCGGATTCTTGCACTCGCCTGCCGCGAGGCCGATGATTTCCGTGCCCTGGAAATTGACGAGGATGATGACCATCGTCAGGATGATTGACCAGTAGCCATTCGGCGCGAAGCCGCCGCTGCCGAGCAGCACGGACGTGCCGATGTATCCCTCATCGCCGATGAGGCCGAGGCAGATGAGCCCTGCCACGATGGAAAAAGCCACGAGCGCGATAATCTTGAACAGGGCGAGCCAGAACTCGCTCTCGCCGAACTTGTCCACATGGAACAAGTTGATGATGGTCACGAGCAGGCCGAACAGCACCGCCCACCAGAGCTGGCTGATGGCTGGCACGAAATTGCTCATGATGATGCCCGCGGCAATCATTTCCGATGGCACGTAGGCAACCCAGGTGATCCAATAGGCCCAGCCGACACCGCAGGCCCAAGTCGAGGAGATATTCTCCTTCGCGTACGTCACGAAGGAACCGGAGACCGGTTTTTCAACGGCCAGCTCCGCAAGGCAGAGCATGACGCAGAGCACGATGACGCCGCCCAGGAGATAAGCGAGGATGGCTGCCGGGCCGGCCTTCTCGAGCACATAGCCCGTGCCGAGGAAGTAACCGCTGCCGATGACGCCCCCGAGGGAGATCAGCTGCAGATGGCGGTTCTTGAGGCCCCTGTTCATCTTGTTTTCGTTCATGGCTTCCGTAACACAACCTTTCCGCAAAATGCGCTGGATTTCTTCTAAAGGATACTACAAACGGGGGCAAAATACTAGATGAAATTCGAAAAAAACAAGAAAAATTTGCAGGGCACTGCCGCCTGCCATATAATGATAGGAAATGACAACAACGGAGGTTCTGCCCATGAAGCCCTACAAGACGACGCAAGGAGAAAGCAGCGCGAGCTACGAAATCCAGCGCTCGAAATTTTACACGCACACGAAACATGTCGAAAGCGAGGAGGAGGCGCGCGCGTTCATTCAGGAACAGAAGAAGGCGTATTTCGATGCGCGCCACAACTGCTCGGCCTACGTGCTCGGCCCGGACGGCGCGAAGCAAAAATCGAACGACGACGGCGAGCCCTGCGGCACGGCGGGCAATCCCATCCTCGATGCCATCAAGAAGAACGACCTCACGGACATCGTCGTCGTCGTGACGCGCTACTTCGGCGGCATCAAGCTCGGCGCGGGCGGGCTCATCCGCGCCTACAGCCACAGCGCCGTGCTCGGCCTCGAGGCAGCAGATGTCGTCGAGATGCTGCCGCTCGCCGTCGTGCGCGTGACGATCAGCTATGACTTGCTCGCAAGCGTCGAAAACTTTTTGCGCAAAAAAGAACTCCGCACAGGCGAAAAATCCTATGCGGAGGAGGTGATGGTCGAAGTACTCTTGCGTGAGGAAGAAAAAGATGACGTGCTCGCCGCACTGACCGACCTCACGAGCGGCCGCGCGCGCTACGAGGATGCGGGGACGCAGGTCATGGCTGTGCCCGTTCCTCGCGCTTCTTCGTGAGGTAAGCATCCATGGCCGCAGCGACGGCTTTCGAATTCTTGACGGTCTGGATGACGTTCCACGGGCCGAGCACGACGTCGCCGCCCGAGAACACGCCTTCCTTCGTCGTCTCGCCATTGCCGAGCACGGCGATGAGGCCGTGCTCGCCGAGCTCGAGGCCCGTCGTCGAGTCCGCGATCTTGCTCTTCGTCGTCTGGCTCACGGCGATGATCGTCGTGTCCGCGCCATAGAGTTTCGGCTCGCTTTCCGCCGTGACGTTGCCCTCTTCATCAAACGTGCGCTGCTTGAACATCGGGCCGTCCTTCGTGATTTCGGCGACATCGACACCATAGACGAAATCGACGCCGTCTGCCATCGTATAGTCAATCTCGCGCACGCTCGCGCGCGCCTTCTGCCCGCGGCAGTAGATTGTGACCTGGCGGCTGCCCTTGCGCACGGCCGTGCGCGCGACATCCATGGCTGAATTGCCCGCGCCGATGACGGCGACGCGGTCGCCGAGCTGGTAGACATCCGGATTCTGGAGATAGTCGACGGCATAGGCGACATTGCCGAGGCTTTCGCCTTTCACATTGAGCCGCCGCGGCCGCCAAGCACCCGAGCCGATGAAGACGGCCTCGAAGCCGTCCGTGAACAGGTCGTCGAGGTGGAGCGCCCCGCCGATCGTCGTGTTCGGCCGGATCTTGATGCCGAGCTGCTGCAGCTTCGTCTGGTAGCGCTCAAGGATGGATTTCGGCAGGCGGAATTCCGGAATGCCATAGCGCATCATGCCGCCGATCTTGTCCTTGCGCTCGAAAATCGTGATGTCATAGCCAAGCTGCGCGAGGCGCACGGCGACCGTGATGCCCGCAGGGCCCGAGCCGATGACGGCGACATTCTGATGCTTGCTGCGATCACGCTCGAGCACGGCCCAGTCGAGATAGGCGTCTGAAATGTAATGCTCGATGCTCGAAATCTGCACAGGGCTCCCCTTCCGCCCCTGGATGCAGTGGCCCTCGCACTGCGCTTCATGGTCGCAGACGAGCGAGCAGACGACGCTCATCGGATTGTTCTGGAAGAGCATCGCGCCCGCCTCGCGCGGCTTGCCCGCGAGAAACAGCCGGATCATCTCCGGGATGTTCGTCTGTGCCGGGCAGCCCTGCAGGCGGCAGAGCGGCTTCTTGCACTGGAGGCAGCGGCGCGCTTCGTTGATGACATGTACAGCCATGGATGGTGTTCCTTTCTTTTCCCCTGTTCCTGTTTACGATGCTTTGTGTGTCTTTTTTCATCTTACTATTTCTTCTTTCGAAAGTCAATGCAAGAAACCGTTTTCGTCTTTCGTTTTGCCTATCGTCAATTCGTTCTCCCTATAGTAAAATAGAAGCAGATTGCATTTCAGGAGGTTATCTACATGAAAAAACTTGGATTCATCGGCATGGGAAATATGGCGCAGGCACTCGCGCTCGGCTTCATCGAGTCTGGAAGCATTGAAAAGGCGAACGTCTTCGCCTACGCGCCGCATCAGGACAAGCTCAAAAAAAATGCCCAGCGCATCGGCTTTTCGCCGTGCACCGGGCTCAAGGAACTTGCGGAAGCCTGCGACACGCTCGTCATGGCTTGCAAGCCATACCAGATTGAAGATGTCATCACCGAACTCAAAGACGTGCTGCCGGGCAAGGCGCTCGTCTCGATTGCGGCAGGCTGGGATTTCGCGCATTATGAAAAAGCGTTGCCTGCTGGCGTGCGCGTGCAGTTCGTCATGCCGAACACGCCGGCCATGGTTGGCGAAGGCGTGCTGCTCTTCGAAGAGACGAACTCGCTTGAAGAAGGCGAACGCAAGGAAATCTGGAACCTCTTCTCATCCGTCGGTTTGACGGTCGAACTGCCGTCATCGCTCATGGGCATCGGCGGTACCGTCACGGGCTGCGGCCCGGCCTTCGTCGATCTCTTCCTCGAAGCGTATGCCGACGCGGCCGTCAAATATGGCATGAAGCGCGCCGACGCCTACCGCCTGATCAGCCAGATGGTCCTCGGCAGCGCGAAACTCCAGCTCGCGACGGGCGAACATCCGGGCGTCCTCAAAGACAACGTCTGCTCCCCCGCCGGCACCACGATCTGCGGCGTCACGGCGCTCGAAGAACAAGGCTTCCGGAATGCCTGCATCAAATCCATCGATGCCATCATGAACAAATAAGCTTTCAGGCTTGGCCCCCTCTCAGAGGGGGCTGTCGAGTGAAGCGAGACTGAGGGAGTCTCACAAGCTAGACGCAGTAGATACACGATTGTTGCTTACGCGGGCGCCGAAAAAGAAACTGCACTGCCCGCATAAGAAACAATCAAAAATCACCTACGCCGATATTGTGAGACTCCCTCAGTCGGCTTCGCCGCCAGCTCCCTCTGAGAGGGAGCCTTTTTATTACCGCACTAATCCTTGTACACCTGGGCGAAAAGATATTTCATCAATTTTTGAGAGCTCGTCTTTCGTAAAGGAAGTGTTCTCGAGCGCTTTGATGTTGTCAAGAATCTGCGCGGGACGCGAAGCGCCGATGATTGTGCTCGTAATGGCACCGTCCTTGAGATCCCACGCGAGCGCCATTTCAGCGAGCGTCTGGCCGCGCTTTTCGGCGATCTCGTGCAGATCGCGGATAGCCGCAAGCTTTTCGTCCGTCAGCGACTTTTCCTTGAGGAATCGTCCGTCGCGGCGGATGCGGCTGTCCTCGGGGATGCCGTGCAGGTATTTTTCCGTCAGGAGCCCTTGGCAGAGCGGGCTGAATGCCACGATGCCCTTGCCCTCGGCGACCGCCGCTTCCTTGAGGCCGTTCTTCTCGATGGTACGGTCAAAAATCGAATAGCGGTTCTGATTCACGATGAACGGACAGTGCAGCTCGCGCAAGAGATTTGCCGCCTCGCGCATCGTCTTGCCATCATAATTTGAAAGGCCGGCATAGAGCGCCTTGCCGCTCCGCACGATGTCAGCGAGCGCCGTCATCGTCTCTTCGAGCGGCGTCTCGGGATCCATGCGGTGGTGGTAAAAGATGTCAACATAGTTGAGCCCGAGCCGCCCGAGGCTCTGGTCGAGGCTCGCAATAAGATACTTGCGGCTACCCCAGTTGCCATACGGCCCCGGCCACATGTCATAGCCCGCCTTCGTCGCGATGACGAGCTCGTCACGGTACGGGCGGAAATCCTCGGCGAGAATGCGGCCGAAGTTCCGCTCGGCACTGCCATACGGCGGCCCGTAATTGTTCGCAAGGTCAAAATACGTGATGCCGTGGTCAAACGCCGTGCGGCAAAGCGATTTCATGTTCTCCATCTCACACGTATCGCCGAAATTGTGCCAGAGCCCGAGCGCAATGCGCGGCAGTTCCAGCCCGCTCTTCCCGCTCGGCACGTATTCCATCGCCTCATAGCGTTTCTCGTCTGCCTGATACAGAGCCATGACGTCATGCCTCCTGCGCGTTGCTCAAGAGCGAATTGATGAACTGCTGCGCCGCGCGGCCCGAGACCTGCGAATGCGCCATTTCCCAGCGCACAGCGCCGGCCTTGAGTTCCTCGTCCGACAGCGTGATCTCCGGATGGCGACGCGCCAGCACCTGCACCATGTCGTAGTATTCCTGCCGGCTCGGGCGGAAATAGCCGATCGTCAGGCCGAAGCGCGCCGAGAGCGAAAGCTTTTCCTGCACGGTGTCGTTCTCGTGCATATCGTCCTTGACAGCGTCGGGACGATCCGTCCACGTCTCGCGGATCAGGTGGCGGCGGTTGCTTGTCGCGTAAATCAGTACATTGTCCGGCTTGACCTCGAGGCCGCCCTCGATGACGGCTTTGAGGTACTTGTACTCGATTTCGAACTCCTCGAACGAAAGGTCGTCCATGTAGATGATGAACTTGTAATTGCGGTTCTTGATCTGTGCGATAATGCGCTGAAGATACTTGAATTCGTGCTTGTAGACCTCGATCATGCGCAGGCCGCGGTCGTAGAACTGGTTCAGGATGGCCTTGATGCTCGTCGACTTGCCCGTGCCCGCATCGCCATAGAGCAGCACATTGTTTGCAACGCGCCCCTCGACGAACGCTTCCGTGTTCTCGACGAGGCGCTTTTTCTGCGTCTCGTAGCCGACGAGGTCCGAGAGCTTCATGTCGCCCGTCGTCGTAATAGCCTCGAGGAGCTCGCCCGTCTGCTCATGGTTCGGCGAGATGCGGAACGCCTTGTTGAGGCCGAACATGCCGACACCGTAGCGCTTGTAGAAATCCGTCACGATGCCGAACATCTCCGCGCCATCCTTCGCGCCCTCGATGAGGACACTCAGTTCCTGCACCTTCTCGCTGACACTCTTGTTGTAGATCTGCTCTTTCTTCTCGACGGCCTGAAAATGCTCGATGACGTCAAAGCAGTCGAGCCCTGTCGCTTTTTCCAGCGGGCCGAAATCATAGGCGAGCAGCTTGCGGAAGATTTCGAGATCATTTTCGACGAACTTCCGCACGCTGCCCTCGCTCGCGCCGTGCTTCTCGCAGACGAGCGTGAACGGCGTCTCCGTCATCGCGAGCAGGAACGCGATGTAGTTGTGCCAGAGATTGCCGTTGAAGCCATAGACCGTCGCGATGTCGAGCATGCGGTTGATCTCCGTCAGGATGCGGCCCGACAACTCCTCGGTGTCCTGCGTCCCCGACGCAAAGTCGCGGCAGATGCCCGCGAGCTGGAATAAAATGCTGTCCTCGCCAATCTTGCGGTAGACGATGAGTTTGGAAACGAGACGATGCATGAAAAAGACCTCTCTTCGCTGATATTGCATTGTTACAGTGTAAAGTGCTCTTTTATCATATCACAAAGCGGCACAGTTTTCAGCAGTTCCTTTTCACAAAGTCGATTCCTGTGGAGAATGAACCTGCTGCAAATATTCTGTATAGGGAATGTCCGCGCTCATGACCATCTCATTATGCAACGCAGTACCGCGTTTAAACACATGCCAATCATCGAAGCATATCTTCAAAATACGAATGGCTTCGAAAGTTCCTCTGCTGCCACCTTCTGAAACTCTTGGTACTCTGGACGAAGCATGCAGACATCTAAATCATCATCCCATGGAATGAAGCCTTGATGCCTCGCAGCTCCGAGCGCTGTCCCGCCATATGCCCACCAATGCCATCCATGACGAGCGCAGATCAATGCAAACTGGTCTAAGATTTCCACCTCTTTCTCCCAGACTTTCTTGCGATTTGTCGTCACGAGGAATCCACTGCGAATTTCATCTTTCATGATGTCGCGAATGTACATGATACGCATCTCCTTGCCATGTCTCTTTTCATGCGTGTTGTATTGCAGGAACACATCACGACGCGCAGGAATCCATCTCGGACATGTCGAATCACTTCCCCCATTGCTCCATCTGCCGGAAATATTCTACAAACGAAACATCCGCACTCATCAGCAGGCCTTCATGATCGGACGTGCCGTGTTGAAACGTCCGCCAGTCTCCATAATAGCTCTTGAGCGCCGCATCATAGGTGCTAAAAATCGGCATTTGCATCTGTTCGAAAGGTACAATGGATGTCCTGTCCAGCAGGGAAACGGAGAAACGCCCCCTGCCTTCCGTCATGTCCGTGACAAGATCATGCACCAATTGCGTACTCCCCCAAGCCGAAGCCGCCAGCTCCTCGAAGACGGAGAACCGCTGCACATTCGTCATCCGAGCGACCGCCTGAATCTCGTTTTCTGGCAGCTGCGGTACATAGCTGCCGTTCGCGCACAGATCGAGGAACCGAGCTTTCTGGACGGTCAGCATCCAGAGCTCCTTTTCCAGCGTATAAACGAGCTGCTGCTCCATGCTGTCGCCATCTGGCACAGCATCCAAAGGAAAGATATCGATAAAAATCCCTTGCGGATATTCGGGCGCATCAGGAAACTCAATGGCCATCGTTTCGAGATTTCGAATCTTTGAAAACGCATACAGCATCGGGGAATTGTACGCATTCTGAAACACGAACGGTGCCGAAAGTTCTTTCGCTGCGACCTTTTGAAACTCTTGGTATTCTGGGCGCGCCATGTAGACATCGATATCATCATCCCAAGGAATGAAACCCTGATGCCGCACGGCACCGAGCAACGTCCCATAGGCCGCCCACCAGCGCCATCCGTGCCGAGCGCAAATCGCGGAAAACTGGTCGAGAATTTCCAGCTCCCTCTCCCAGATTTTCTTTCGATCTGTCGTCACGAGAAAGCCGCTGCGCATCTCGTCTTTCATGATGTTTCGAATATACATGATACTTATCCCTTACCGTTTCTCACACCATGAATGCATTCTTATTTTCCAAAGGCGTTGTCTTTGGGCGGCCGAGATCTTTTCGTGCGCCGATGGCGCAGCGGATGACGAGGAGCGCAGGCCCCTCCTTTTCGCGCAGGGCAGCCAATGCAGTGCAAAGAGATGGCTCGCTGTCTGCCTCGATGGCAAAGCGATAGCCGCACGCCTTGGAGACGATGCAGAAATCAACGTTCTTTGCCGCCGTCGGGAAGCCGCCGACGGATTCATGTGCTTCATTATCAATGAGGACATGGACAAGATTTTCTGGTTGTGCCTGCCCGATGACGGCCATGGCGCCCATGTGCATGAGCGCCGCGCCGTCGCCATCAACAACATAGATGCGCTCGTCCGGCCGCTGGAGCGCATATCCGAGCGCGATGGAGCTCGCATGCCCCATGGAGCCGACGGTCAGGAAGTCATGGCCATGACCTTCGCCGCGCTTCTCGCGCAATTCATAGAGTTCGCGGCTCGCCTTGCCCGTCGTCGAAACGATGGGAGCGTTCCCCGTGCATCCGAGCAGGATTTCGAGCGCCCGCTCGCGCGTCAGCGTATAGTCGTTCTTCCAAGCGATAACGAGTTCTGACGTCAATGCTCCCTTCTCAATGACGAATGCTGCCTGATGGCCTGCCGCCAGCACATCTTCAAACTGTTTGCGTGCCTCAGCCAGCTCTTCCTCTGTCGTTTTCTTGCAGACAACAAATGATGGGATTTCGAGCACGTCCAGAAGGCTCCGCGTGATCTTCCCCTGAAAGACGTGCTGCGGCTCGTCATGAACGCCCGGCTCGCCGCGCCAGCCGACAACGAAGAGGACGGGGATGCCATAGACATCGGGATGCAGCAGCGAGGCAACGGGATTCACGAGATTGCCCTCGCCACTGTTCTGGAGGTAGACGACGGGAACTCTGCCCGTCGCGAGATGATAGCCTGCCGCGATGGCCGCCGCATTGCCCTCATTTGCCGCGATGATGTGATGACGCGGATCGTGCGGATAGCGATGCAAGAGCTCATTCACAAGCGCCTTCAGCAGCGAATCTGGCACGCCCGTATAAAAGTCTGCACCAAGCACGCGGAGAAACGTTTCTACTTTCATCATCCTGCCTCAATTCTCGTAATGCACGGGCACTGCGACACCCATGTCATCCAATACACCGCGCAGCACGCGGAAGAACGCCGCAATATCCTCGGACGTGATGGCACCGAGCGCGCAGAGGCGGAACGTGCCCTTGCCCTGCATCTTGCCAGGATAAATCGTGAAGCCCTGCGCATAGCAGGCGTCATGCACGCGCTCGAATGACCAGTGCGGATCATCGGGATACGCGATGGCAGCGACGAGCCCTGCCTGATATTCCTGCGGGATGACCTCGCGAAAGCCGAGCTTTGCAAGACCATTGTGAATGGCCGTCATGGTTTCAGTATGACGCTGCCATTTCGCCATCTCGCCCTCGACAAAGTATTCCTTCAGCGCCTGCTGCGCCGCATAGATGACCTGCACGGGCGGCGTGAAGTGCATCTGGCCATTCTCGCGAAAATAATCGTATTGCTGATAGAGGTTGCAGTAATATGAACGGACAGGATAATCCTTGCTCGCCGCGATGATGTCCTTGCGCCCGATGATGAACGCAAGGCCCGTCATGCCCTGAATCCCCTTCTGCGATGAAGCCATGCAGAAGTCGATGCCGTCACGCACGACGTCGATAGGACGCATCGCGAGTGTCGATGTCGTGTCAACGATGAAGATGGCACCATGCGCATGCACAAGCCCCGCGATTTCGCGCACAGGATTCAGGATACCTGTCCCCGTCTCCTGATGCGTCGTGTAGACGACGGCGATGTCCTGCGCCGCATCCTCCGCCAGGATTGCTTTCACCTGTGCAAGATCAATGGGACAATCCACCGGCATCTGCGCGTCGATGACGTCCATCGAATACGCGCGCGCGATGTCAGCCGCACGGCTCGAATACGCGCCGTTGTCGAGCACGAGAAGCTTCTTACCCTTCGGAAGCAGTGAATTGACGCAGACATCCATTGCGAGCGTGCCCGATCCGCAGAACAGCACAGCCGCATACTGGTCTTCCGGCGCATGGACGACGCGCAGCAAATCCTCCGAAACCTCGCGCATGACATCGCCGAACTCCGCTTCGCGGGGACAGATATCCGGTACGACCTGTGCGAGCTTCACGCTGTCCGTCGTCGTCGCCGGGCCTGGATTCAAAAGAATTTTCCGCTCAATTTTCTTCATAGACGCGACCTCCTATTCCTTCATCTTCAACATGAATTCGTCTGCGTGCCGCTGGAAGTACTTTCGAAACGCTTTCCGCACGCGTTCGTTCCGTACTTCCGTCATGTCCGTCATGTCTTCCCGCGCTTCGTTCTCCCGTGGCCAGACGTGGAGCGAGAACGGCTCCATCCACACACTGCCGTCGATTTCCGTGAAATGCTCTGTTTCGAAACGACAGACATACTTCTGCGTGCGCAAGCAGATTTTTCGCGTTTGTTCAGGGAAAATGGAATGGCTGAGCACCCGCTCGCGCCGCTTGCCGCCGCAGACCTCGGGCAGATTGCTGTCGAGGTGCGCAGCATCGGCTGAGAAGCCTGCATAATGTCCGAGGATGGCGTAGATATCCGCCGTGCTCACAAGTTCATCCGTACGCACGCCTTTCGGAACGCCCTTCCCTCGCAGCATGAGCGCACTGTTCGTATGCATCTGGCTCAGGAGCCATGGATGCTCGCTGTAGACTGAGCATCCATGATCAGAATAGAGGCAGACAAGATATTCATCATCCGCATAGTGTTCTGTGAGGTAGCGGAACAACAGGCCGAGCTGGCGATCCATATCGCGGATGTTCTGACGATTCAAGAGCTGATTCTTCTGCGAGGAACGGAGATGTACAGACGTCGCCTGCTCCATGTCGAACTGTTCCTCCAAGGGCAGCTGTGTCTGCACGTTCTCCGCACAGCTCATATCGTTATTAAATGGATGAGAATCGGTCGTCCAGAGGAAAAGGAACTGGTCTGTCTCCCCGAAAGCTTCCAGCTGTTCAATGGCACGCTCGACGCCGACGCCCGACGGCAAGTTAGAATGATTCAAAATCATCCGGTCAAAGCCGCGCGACACGCCGTTGAAGATGCCCTCGGCGCTCCCCTGGACGCAGACTGTATAATAGCCAAGCTCCCTCATCTGCTCCGAAAGTGTCTTGCGCTCTGGCTCCAGACGTGCCATTTCCTGCGAGGAAAAAATCTGCGAACGTGTCGGCATCATCCCGGTCTCGATGGTTGCCAGCGACGGATAGGTATATTCCGAACCAGCATAGACCTGGTCAAAAATCAGGCCCTTCGAGAAAAACGCCATGATATTCGGGATGTCCTCAAAGTCATGCCGCTTCATCGCGCCCCAGCTCAGACCATCGAGCAAGATGTTCAAGACGACCTTCCGACGATGGTCATCATGCTGCATCAGAATCGGTTTTCCGAGCCAGAAAGGCGCTTCCGAAGACAGGCGCACAGGTTTGTCTACGCGAAGGAACGTCGTCTCATATTTTGACAAGCGGATATCGCCTGATAGCCCCTCCGGTAAAACAGCATGCACATGCTGGAAGGCATCAGCAGCCGCCACGGGCTGGATATACGTCTCTCCTTCATCTGGCTGCAATGAAACGTCTTGTACGCACGAAGCCCGCATGAGATCGAACACCATGTCACCATAATAGACACTCTTCATGTGCTGCGAACGGAACAAGTCCGCCACCATGCCTCGGACTTCCCGCTTGTTCTGCGGATTGAAGACGCCGACAAAATACCCTGGTGTTCCATCCGCCTCGTCCGGCAGGCAGTCTCCGAGGACGATATCATCCACGGAATTGATGGTTTTGCGCTCAGAAAACAGCATGCCCAAATGATAGGGTGCGAACATGGGTTCCGAAGTGCCGAACCCGATGCCTTGCAGGATAGCGGTCTTTTCCTCTGGCGTATCTGGCACGTAATACGCATGGCCAGTCCGATGGCAGTACAGCCCTTCCCAGAAGCCGGCTTCGAAGAACCGCTGCAGTCCGAGACAGGCCCGGAACAAGAGCTGCCAGACCGCTGGTTCCTGCTTGCGGATGGCATAGGCCTCCCGTGCCATCCGCAACGCTTCTTGAAAATCTTTCCGCGCCCATGCTTCCGTTCCTTTTTTGAGACAGGATGCAAGCCTCTCATTCATACCATCCGATTCCCCTTCCTCAGCACAGCTTCCAGCGCATGCAGCTCCTCGACGGTATCAATCTCGATGACATCATCTGCCGCGCAAGGACGCACGCGGATGTCGTATTCCCCGATATGCGCGTCAAGCGCAATCTCATCCCAGTAGCGCGCATGGCCGCCTGGCGCATCGTAGACCTCCCGCGCATCCTGCAGCAGCCGCCGTCCGTCCGCGGCTGTCCAGTACGAACAGCCGACCATCTGCCAGCAGGGCCTGCCAGCGCTCCCGACCGCCATGCGCGTGATGCGATGCGCTTCCCCTGCATCCTCTGCAAAGAAGCACCAGTCATCCGACTGCGGTACGGGGAATGCAAGATAATTCGAGACCTGCCCGATATGCTGGAAAACCGCTGGATTTCGGAAATAGAGGTCGCCCTCAATGACAAGCGCATCCTGCAGGAGATCGCCTGCGCAGAGAATGGACGAGATGTTGTTCGCCGTCTCGAAATCGGGGTTTTCAAGGAACTGCACCTCCGGATACGTTTCTTTCAACGCAAAGAGCCGTTCCTTCTTCCAGCCGCAGACGATATGGATTTCGCCAATGCCCGCCATCCGCAGGCCGTCGAGAATCGTCGTGATGATGGGCCGCCCGCAGACAGGCACCATCGGCTTCGGCAGATCCTCCGTCAGCGGCCGCAACCGCGTCCCCATGCCCGCCGCGAGGATGATGGCACGGGCTGGCTTTCCATTGCTCATAGTGACACCTGACTTTCAATATGACATGCTCACAGCTCGTCAATCAGCGTGATGATCTTCTTGATGGACATGAGCTGCTCGTCAATCTCCTTCGCCCGATGATGCACGAGGATGCTCTTCGCCGCGTTCTCCATCGCAGGGAATGCACTGCGCATGAGCTGGTTTGCATAGATGACGACTTTGACGCCATGCGAAGCGAGTTCCTGCTCTGTGACCTGGTTGTACGACGTCGGCACGACGACGATGGGGACGTCCGGCTGCTCGGCGTGGAATGTATCGCAGAACTGAAAGATTTCCGCAGGATCTTTTTTTCGCGAATGAATCATGATGCCGTCCGCGCCTGCTGCCGTATAGGCACGCGCCCGCGCGAGCGCATCGTCCATGCCCTTTTCGAGAATCAGGCTTTCGATGCGCGCAATGATCATGAAATCGTCCGTGCGCTGCACGCGCTTGCCCGCCGCAATTTTCGCCGAAAAATGCTCGATGGTGTCCTGTGTCTGCGCGACTTCCGTGCCGAACAGCGAATTCTTCTTGAGCCCTGTCTTGTCCTCGACGATGATGGCCGAGACGCCCATGCGCTCAAGCGTGCGGACATTGTAGACGAAATGCTCGATGAGTCCGCCCGTATCAGCATCGAGGATGATGGGCTTCGTCGTAACGTCCATGACATCGTCAATCGTACGGATGCGCGACGTCATATCGACAAGCTCGATGTCCGGCTTGCCGCGATCCGTCGAATCGCAAAGGCTCGAAATCCACATCGCATCGAACTGGTCGAGGCCGCCATCATGCTCGACCACGGTCTTCTCCGCGATGAGCCCCGTCAGACCGCTGTGCACTTCGATGGTCTTCACGATGGGAATCATGTCGATGAGCCGCCGCAGCCGTCCGCGCCGAAGCTCCGGCATCGCGAGCATGTCGCGCACGCGGTCATCGGCCTTCTTGACTGCTTCATTATACGTATACGGCACCTCGATGAGCTGGCCGCCGTATTTTGCAAGATTCTCGATGACATTCTGCCGGATAGATGATTCCGGGCCTGTCCCCCAATTGTCGCCATGGATGACATAATCCGGTTGAAGCTCCGCAAGAACCTTGTCATACATGATAGCATCCTGCACAACGACACGAGAAACCTCAGGCAGAACTTCGACCTGATGGATGCGCTCTTCAAGCGTCCGCGTCGGAAAACGATTGTATCGCACCATTTCCGCATCGCAGAGCACGCCGACAACGACTTCGCCATGCTTCTGCGCTTCGCGCAAGATGTTGATATGGCCTTCATGAATGATGTCCGTGCAGAAACATGTGTAAACCGTCTTCATTCCAATCCCTCCAGCATGAATTCTTCTGCATGCGCACGCAGATACGACTGAAATTCCTGGCGTACGTTTTCATCAAAGACTTCTTGCTCTTCTTCCCCTTCACGCAGGAAGACATGGAGCGAATACGCCGAGGCATCGACCGTCCCGTCGTCCCGCGTGAAGGCCTCTGTCTCGAAACGGCAGGCATAATGCTCCGTCCGCAGGCAGATTTTTCGTGTCTGTCCTGCGAAAATCGACTGGCTGATGACCATTTCGCGCCGCCTGCCACCAAAAACCTCTGGCAGATTGCCATCCAGCCACGGGGCATCTGTCGGATAACCGCAGAAATGTCCAAGAATGGAGTAGATGTCTGCCGTACTCATGAGCTCCGTTGGACGCTGATAATGCGGAACACCGCCACCACGCAACATAAGTGCGCTATTGGCATGCAACCGGCTCAAGAGCCATGGCTTCTCACTATAGACCGAACTCCCATGGTCGGAATAAAGACAGACAAGATACTCGTCCTCATCGTAATGCGTCTCCAGATACCGGAACAGCTGGCCAAGCTGGCGATCCATGTCACGGATGTTCTGTCGGTTGACTTCCTGGTTGCGGTGCGTCGCTTTCAGAATCACTGAAGGTGCATCATCCTGGTTGCATCGTTCTTCCAGTGGCAGCTTCATCTGCATTATCTCCGGACACTGGATTTGCATCGTGAGCGGATGCGGATCAAAGCAGTGTAAAAAGATGAACTGATCCGTCTCATCAAGTGCTTCGAGCTGACGGATCGTTCGCTCGACGCCAATAAATGCCGGCTGGACGAAATGATTCGCAAGGATCCGATCATAACCACGCAGGACACCGTTATAGATGTCCTCACTGTCTCCCTGCGTATGAATGCAATAATATCCGAGTCGATGCATCTGTTCTGCCATCGTAAGGCGTTCCGGCTCGAGACGCACATGATCTTCATCGGAAAAAATCTGGGAATGATGAGGCAACATCCCTGTTTCAATTGTCGCAACGGAAGGATATGTGAATTCCGATCCAGAATATGCGTTGTCGAAAATTGTCCCGCGCGAAAAAAACTCTATGATATTCGGGACATTCTCAAACTCTTCATTCTTCTGCTCACCCCAGCTCAGTCCATCGGCCAAGATGTTCAGCACAATGCGCCGTCTCTTTCCACTATGCCGAAGGAGGATGGGCGTACCAAGCCAGAAAGGCTCTTTACTGGAAATATGAACTGACGAATCCATACGTAAAAACGACGTCTCATGCATCGCAAGAACCGTCTCGCCGCCAGATCCATCGGGACGACGAATCTGGACCTTCTGAAGCGCATCACTTCCTGCCAACGGCTGGATAAAATCTTGTCCTTTCGGTGCTTGCACATCCGCTTCCTGACAGGATTGCGCACGCATAAAATCGAATGTCATATCCTGATATCGATTTTTATCCAGCTTCAACCGCTGGCAGAGCATCGCAAGGAATCCACGCATCTCGCAAGGGTAAAGAGGATTGTACACCCCGACGTAATATCCCGGCCGCCCATCGGTCTCCGCACGCAACTGCCGTCCGACGATGCAGTCCAATTCCAGCTTTGGTCGTCCTTCTTCAATGCACACCGACTTCGTGAATGGAGCAAACCGCGGATTTGCATATGTATATCCAATGCCTTGCAGCATGCGTTCTCGCCGCACCGAATCTTTGGGCAGCTGGCAGTCTCCTCCATTCTTTTTCAACAGCATTCCCTGCCAGCATCCGGCAGAAAAATCATCTCCGATCTGCTGATACGTGTCCGCAAAAAGCTGCCAAATCCGCTGGTCGAGCTTTCGAACCTTATATGCCTGTTGAGCATAATTCTGTGCGTCCTCTGCTCTTCCTTCAGCTAGTGCCCTCTTTCCCTCCGCAAGACAGGTTTCAATCCATTCGTCCGCTCTTGGCCGTTTCTCTTTCTGTTGATGATCCATAAGAAACTCATTACTATTATAAATTCTCCGCATGATGGCCTCTGTCCTCCCTCAATCCCTTACAATTTCAAGGATAGCACAACCATCTATTACGGACAAGATGCTGCCATCGAAAACTCACAAGAAAACAATAATTCCTGCCATACAAATCTGCATGGCAGGAATTTACAAAAATGATAGAATTCGTTACTGAGCAGAAACCGCTGACGGACGGGACGCGGCTCTTTCCTCCAGCGAACGCTTCCCGTGCAGCTTCAGCACAGTTGCAATAGCAAAGTTCAGCACAAAGAGGCCGGCGAAGAACAGGAGGATAGCCGTGTAGCCCTGCGTCTGTTCGCGGAAGAGCGAGACGAGCGTCGGGCCGACGACGCCGGCGACGCCCCAGGCCGTGAGGACGCGGCCGTGGATGGCCGAGAGCTCGCGCGTGCCGAAGAGGTCGGAAAGATACGCCGGCATGCACGAGAAGCCGCCGCCATAGCAGCTGATGATGAGCAGCACGAGCGCCTGGAACACGAAGGCATCGCGCGTACCCGAGAGCAGGGCGAATGCCGCGACCTCGAGGACGAAGAACAGCATGTACGTGAGGCCGCGACCGAGGTAGTCGGACGCCGTCGACCAGAGGATGCGGCCGCCGCCATTGAGGAGGCCGATGATGCCGACCATCGAGGCAGCCTGTGCGGCATCCATGCCGACAACTTCCTGTGCCATCGGCGATGCAACAGCCAGCAGGCCGATGCCGCAGGTGATGTTGACGAAGAAAATCCACCAGAGCGCGCCGAACTGCCAGGTGTGCATGGCCTCGGAAGCCGTCGCGCCAAGCACTTTCACGTCAGCAACCGAGCTTGCGCGATGGGCAGGTGCTGCCTGCGATGCTGTTTTCACGGGCGGCTTGAGATAGAGCGACGATGCGCCAATCAGTACCATGTAGACCGTGCCGAGAATCAGGAAGTTCTCGACGAGGCCGAAGCGCGCCGTGAGCTGCTGCATGACGGGGCCCGCGATCAGCGCGGCGAAGCCGAAGCCCATGATGGCAAGGCCCGTCGCGAAGCCGCGATGGTTCGGGAAATACTTGACGAGCGTCGAGACCGGCGTGATGTAGCCGACGCCAAGGCCGATGCCACCGATGGCACCATAGAAGAGATAGAGAAGCGGCAGGCTGCCGAGATGGAGCGCGAGCGCCGTGCCGAACATGCCGGCGCCAAAGAAGCACATCGAGACGAGGCCGCTCCGTTTCGGACCGTACTTTTCTACGAACTTGCCGAGGAAGCCCGCCGAGAAGCCGAGGAACAGGATCGCGATGGAGAACGCCCACGTCGTCTCCGAAAGCGACCATCCGAGCTGCTGCATGATGGGGCGCGTCAGCACGCTCCATGCATAGACGCTGCCGATTGAGATGTGGATCCCGACGGCCGAAAGTGCGATGAGCCAGCGATTCCGCATGAAAACCATCCTTTCTCCCTGCAAAGCGCAGGGACGCAAAAGAGAGGTCTTGCCAGCGAAAACCGGCAAACGAAAAAGCCGCACCGCCAGGCAAAATCTCTCTGCCCAGACGGTCGGCTTTTCTCAAAAGCAAGCAGGACACGTGGTGTGCTCCACTGATCCGTCAGCCCTGCCTGCCCTATGAACTTTTTGATGCATTCAGCATATCGGAAAATCGCATTGCTGTCAATGATTTTCTCCCTATGCTGCATAGCTTCTCACTATGCTTATGCCTTGAGGCTCCCGCCGTTCGTCGCGATGACGTCTTTGTACCACCAGAACGACTTCTTGCGGTAGCGCGCGAGCGTACCCGTGCCGTCGTTGTTGCGGTCGACGTAGATGAAGCCATAGCGCTTCTTCATCTCGGCCGTCGAGGCGCTGACGAGGTCGATGCAGCCCCAGGTCGTGTAGCCCATGACGGGCACGCCGTCGGCGATGGCCTCGCCGACCTGCACGAGGTGGTCATTGAGGTACTCGATGCGGTAGTCGTCATTGACCGTCTTGCCGCCCTTGCCGTCATCGACGAGCTCGTCATTCGTACCGAGGCCATTCTCAACGATGAAGAGCGGCTTCTGCCAGCGGTCATAGTAGCGGTTCAGCACAAAGCGGAGGCCCTTCGGGTCGATCTGCCAGCCCCAGGGCGACGCCTTGAGGTACGGGTTCGGCACACCGGGGACGATGTTGCCCTCGCCCGCCTGCTTCGACGGGTCCGCCGAGATGCACGAACTCATGTAGTAGCTGAACGAGACGAAATCGACCGTGTTCTCCTTCATGAGCTTGAGCTCTTCCGGCGTCGTCTTGATCTCGATGCCGTTCTCGCGGAAATAGCGCTTCATGTAGCCCGGATACTCGCCGCGCACGTGCATGTCGCCAAAGAAGTCATTCGCGTGATCCGTCTCCATCGTCTGGATGACGTCGTCAGGATTCGGCGAAAGCGGATAGAACGGGATGGCGAGGATCATGCAGCCGACTTTGGCATTCGGCATCATTTCATGCGCAATCTTCGTTGCGAGTGCCGAGGCTACGAGCTCGTGATGGCACGCCTGATAGAGGTCGGATTTGCTGAGCTTTTCGAGCGGCGTCAGGATGCCGCCCGAGAGCAGCGGTGCATGGAGCACGCTGTTGATTTCGTTGAACGTCAGCCAGTATTTGACCTTGCTGCCGTAGCGCGCGAAAATTGTGCGGACGTATTTCTCGTAAAAGCCGATGAGGTCATGGCTCACCCAGCCGTTGTACTTCTTCGCGAGGTGCAGCGGCGTCTCGTAATGAGAGATCGTGACAAGCGGCTCGATGCCGTACTTGTGGCATTCGTCAAAAAGGTCATCGTAGAACTTGAGGCCCTTCTCGTTCGGCTCCGCATCATCGCCATTCGGATAAATGCGGCTCCACGCGATGCTCGTGCGGAACACCTTGAAGCCCATTTCGGCAAAGAGCTTGACGTCGTCTTTGTAGCGATGGTAGAAGTCAATGGCCGTGAGTTTGAGGTTGTCAGGCGTCGGCTCCTCGGTCGGCGGCGTCTTCATGCCGTGCGGCAGGATGTCCTGGATGTCGAGGCCTTTGCCGTCTTCATTGTAGGCACCCTCGCACTGATTCGCGGCGACCGCGCCGCCCCAGAGGAAGTTTTCAGGGAATTTCATGAAATGGCTGCTCCTTTCCGCAAAACGTTATGCAACAACCGTGATGAGGTTTTCTTTCTCCTGGATGGAGCCTGCCTCCGTCGGGACGACGTCGAGGTAGCTCGCCGTGTTCGTCACGAGCACGGGCGTCACGACCGGGTAGCCGGCTTCTTTGATTTTTTCAACTTCGAACTCGATGAGGAGCTGCCCCTTCTTGACCTTGTCGCCCTGCTTGACATGCGCCTTGAAATACTTGCCCTCGAGCTTGACCGTGTCCATGCCGATGTGGATGAGGATTTCTGCGCCCTTGTCCGTGATGAGGCCGATGGCGTGCCCCGTCGGGAACAGCGTCGTGACCGTCGCATCCGCAGGAGCGACGACGCGGCCTTCCGACGGCTCGATGGCGATGCCTTTGCCGAGGACCCCCGTCGAGAACGCTTCGTCCGGGACATTGGCAAGCGGAACGACTTTGCCGGAAACCGGAGCTGCGAGGATTTCGCGCTGGACGCCCTTCGTCTCCTCGTCTGTCGTCGTCACAGAGAGCGCCGGCTCGCCGGCTTCGACTTTCTTATCGCGATAAATCGGGAACGTAAGCACGAAGCCGACGATGAAGGAAACAGCAGAAGCGATCATGCCGTTGTACATGCCAGCGAGATTGCCCGTTGCCGGGTCGATGAAGCACGGATAACCAAAGATGCCGAGGCCGCCGAAGATGTAGAGGCGAACGTCAAAGAACGCGATGAGTGCGCCGCCGACGGCTGCGCCGACGCAGGAGATTGCGAAATATTTCTTGCGCGGGAGCGTGACACCGTAGATGGCAGGCTCCGTGACGCCGAAGATACCAGAGATGAACGCAGGAATAGAAAGGGAACGAAGGCTCTGATCTTTCGTGCGGAGCATGATGGCGAGGACGACGCCGATCTGGGCGAACGTCGCGCCGAAGTACGTGACGACGAGCGGGTCATTGCCATAGACAGCCACGTTGTTCAGCATGACCGGCACAAGGCCCCAATGCAGGCCGAACATGACGAAGACCTGCCAGAACGCGCCGATGAAGAGGCCGGAGAGCACCGGGCTCAGGCCGTAGATCGCCATCGCAGCTGCACCGACGAGCTTGCCTGCCCACATCGCGACCGGGCCGACGACCATGAGCGTCAGCGGGATGACGACAAGCAGCGTGCAGAACGGGACGAAGAAGCCCTTGACCACCGTCGGGATGACGCGCGCAAACAGACGCTCGATCTTCGCACCGAACCAGACGGCGACGATGGCCGGGATGACGCTCGACGCATAGTTCATCAGGAGCACCGGGATGCCGAGGAACTCCATGTGCACCGGCGACTCAAACGGCGTGCCGACGAACAACGTCGTCATCGGATCGCCGCCCATGATCTTTGCGAGGCTCGGATAGACAAGCGCCGCGCCAACCGTCATGGCTGCAAAGACGTTCATCTTGAACTTCTTTGCCGACGTATAGGCCAGCATGACGGGCAGGAAATAAAAGAACGCATCGCTGACGATGTTCAGCATCGCAGCCGTGCCGCCCTTCGGATCGATGATGCCGAACGCATTGAGGAGCGCGAGCAGGCCCTTGATCATGCCACTGGCAGCGAGGACGCCGAGCACGGGCTGGAACACGCCGGAAATGAGGTCGATGAAGCGGTCCAAGAGGCTCATGTCCTTCTTTGCTTCGTCGTCCTCTGCCGCCGCACCAGCACCATTGATGCCCTGCGATGCGAGGATCTCGTCATAGACATCGCCGACCGCGTTGCCGATGACGACCTGGTACTGGCCGCCGCTCTGGATGACCGTCACGACACCGTCATGCGATTTCAGCGCATCCGTCTGCGCCTTGCCCTCGTCCTTCAGCTTGAAGCGCAGACGCGTGATGCAGTGCGCGAGTGAAATGACGTTCTCTTTGCCGCCGACAAGCTTTACGATGTCCGCCGCCAGCTGTTCATACTTTCTCATAAAACGATTCCTCCAAAAAAATAATGTGATCTTGGAGGTTTGGCCAGCCACGCTGCTGCATGCTGTCACCATCCGTGCCGCAAATGCGGCAAAAAAATAAGCGTGGATACAACCGTCCGCACGAATCCAGAAAGATTCCTGCTGAAGGTTTGGCCGACTCAACGTAACCATCCCGCTTGTCTTTTATACTACTAGTTTTCTATTGCTTTGTCAAGCTGAAAATTTATTTTTTCTGAAAATCCTGTTTCACAAGTTCAAATCAGCCCTTGAACAGCCGCCCGGAAAGCAAGAGCGATTCCATGCTGTCGATGACACTTGGAAATGCGGCCGTGCCGAGCAGGCGCTGGACGATGCCCTTGTCCTCCTTGATGCGGAGCTCCTTGACAGGCGCATGCTTGTCGATGCCCGCGAGCTCGCGGAGCGCGTCATAAGCATCGAGATACGTGCCGAATGCATCGATGAGGCCGTTTTCCTTTGCCGTGACAGCATCGACGGGACGGCCGTCCATCATCTCGTCTTCGTTCTGGATGGCAGGCCGATGCTCCTTGACGAACGCGCGGAACAGCTCGTGTCCCTGATGCGCAATCTCCGTGAGGAATGCCTGCTCCTCGTCCGTCATGTCGCGCATGGGGTTGCCGATGTCCTTCATGCGGCCACTCTTGAACGTCAGCGTCTTGACGCCGATCTTGCCTGCGAGTTCCTGATAGTTCGGCACTTGGAGAATCGTGCCGATCGAGCCTGTCAGCGACTGCCGGTTCGCGAAAATCTTGTCAGCGACGACAGCAATCATGTAGCCGCCCGAGCAGCAGACGTCGGCAATCGATGCGACGACAGGAACGTTCCGCGCCTCTTTGACGCGTTCGATGGCACGTGCGAGCTCTTCCGAGGCTCCCGCCGTCCCGCCTGGCGTATTCATGCGCAGCATCACGCCGTCGAGTGCCCGCTTCTCATCCTCGAGATCTGACAGGAACTCGAGCGTCTTGCCGAGGCTGAATCCCTTCGAAGCGAGCGCCCGCTTCGGCGCACTCGCCGAAATCACGCCGTCAATCTCGATGACGGCGATGGTCTTCTTTTTTCGAAACATGAAAATACCTCCTGTCCTGATACGGTTGCATGGAGAATTCTCCGACGCTAACAGTATAGGACAAGAGGTATTTTTCTGTCAAACCCGTCAACTGGAATTGTCGTTATTTCGCCGTGACGATAACGCGGGCATAGTGCGTGAGCGCTGGCGTGCCGCTGTCCGTGACGGTGAGGATAATATGGATGGTCTCACCCTTCTTGATGTCTTTCGGCATCGTGAACGATGTCGTGAGGCCGCTCGTCTTCTGGAGCTTCACGGCGCCTTGGTACGTGCCGGCTTCCTGATACTGCATCCACGAGGACGTGAGCTTGTCGCCATCCGGGTCTTTCGCCGTCGCGCTGATCGTAACGGTCTCGCCCGGTGCCGCCGTGCGGTCAAGGCCGCCCTGGACGTCGACCTCCGGCGCATGATTCGCATCTTTCGGCCCTTTCTGCGTCCACTGGACGCGGGCCGCGAAGTCATTCTGGATGGCCTGTCCCCAGCGAGTCTGCGCATAGAATTTCTCGCGCTCACCCGTTGCGGGGTTCACGTCCCACGAGCCTTCGTTGTCTTCCCAGACATTCTTCGTGCTCATGCACGGCGAGAAGCGTCCGCCCCAGCCGCCATAGGCCGGGCTCTCGTACGAGCGCAGGCCATTGTCGACGAGATAGAGGAACGACGGCGAGTCGCCCTCGGAGATGAGGTCATACATGCCGTAGCCTTTCTCCTTCGCAACGCTCGGCTGGCCGAACGTGTCCTCGGGGTCGCCCGTGAGGTGATGGCCGTCGCCATACGTCATGTAGGCTTTGCCGTAACCCGTCAGGATGTTTTTCTGCATCCACGGGCCGCGGAAATACGGTTGCTGCTCTTTCGGCACGACATCCTTCCAGATGTAGGCGAGGCTCGCGAACTGGATGCTGTTGTACCAGACTTTGATGTCCGGCCACGAACGCGAGATGTACGTCTTGTACGTGTCATCCTGGTCCATGATGTTGTAGAGCACAGCCTTCTTGCTGACTTTTTGGTAGATGCTGTCCCACTGCGCCGTGCCCTTGTACTGTTCTTCGATGGACTTCAGCGCGCGGGCAATCGTATTGCAGCCGCCCCAGGTCTCGAGGTAGATCGGCGCGTCATTATTGTCGAGCAGCTTTTCTTTGATGAGGTTGCTGCCGTCCGTGTCATACGCCATCTCGCCCTCGAAGTCGATGTTGCCGACCTTGACAAGGCTCTGGAGCTTATCCGCCGTCGGATAGCGGCTGTCGTTCGCATGGAGCTTCGGATAGACGGCGCGATATTTCTCAATGTAGTCGTGAATCCAGTCCGTGCCGCACCAACGAAGATCCGTGCGCGGCGTGCTGTAGATCGGCTTCGTCCAGCCCATCTGCGTCTGGAACGTCGTGCCTTTGCCATCGCCCTTGTAATGCCACATCGAGGCACTGTAGACGATGCCCTCGACATCGAGCTCGTTCGTGTAAAGCAGGAAGCGCAGGAACGAGTTCATGTCATCGACTTCGCCATCCGTCGTGACGATCGTGCGCGGCGCGAGCTGTGCAGCCTCGACCATGCCCATCGTGGCAAAGCCTGTCGCCATCGTGCCAGCCACGACGGCTGCCGTGAGTTTCTTGAGAGATTTCTTCATTTCAGACCTCCCACGGCTCAGCGATGCTGTGCCGCCATCCAGTCAAAGAGCTTGACGGCCTTGCCATTGATGGTATCTTCGCAGCGGTCGTTGTAGACGTAGATCCAGGACCAGTGGCCCGCGTACTCGTACGGCGTGCCATCGGCTTTCTTGTAGAGGCCTGTCTCGTCGACGACCTTGTCAAAGAAGCTGAAATGCGCATCGGCTCCAATCTTCTGCAGGCGCGCGAACGTCGGGACGACGTAATCCTTCGGCGGCAGGACGGTATCCGTCTTCGCTGCCGTGAACCAGATCGGCGTCTGGGCGATATTCTTGAGGTCTTTTTCGGAAATGAGCTTGTCGGCCAGACCTTCGCACGTCGGGAATGCTGCCGCGAAGTAGCCCGGGTTGTCGCGCACCAAGAGCATCGTCATGTAGCCGCCATTCGAGTCGCCGCCAACATAGATGCGGTTTTCGTCAACGCCCGGATGCGCCGCGACGTAGTTCTTGATGAACGCCATGAGGTCTTTCGAGTAGATGGACGTGCCATCGGCGAACGTCTTGTAGCCGTGCATCCAGTACGTGCGTGCCTGCGGCGCAAGCACGTAGGCGCCGCCGAAATGCTTCTGGATGGATGCGTCTGCAAACTGCGTGGCCTTGTTGCCCATGATCGGGAGCGATGGCGAGTTGCCGCCTTCGCCCATGCCGTGGAGCCAGATAATCAGCGGATGCTTCGCATTGTCCTTCGGCTCATAGCTTGCATACGGGAACGAGAGGC
Source organism: Selenomonas sp. (assembly GCA_022773585.1). Taxonomy (GTDB): domain Bacteria; phylum Bacillota; class Negativicutes; order Selenomonadales; family Selenomonadaceae; genus Selenomonas_C. Next base: position 28,652 of record JALEZZ010000009.1, read on the forward strand.
GCGCTTCTTCGCCCGTACCGACGCCATACGTGAACTTGTCGGCCTGCGGACGGATGTCGCCCTTGCAGTTGTCGATAACTGCATTTGCGGCTTCATCCGTGATCGTGTACTCGCTCTTGACCCAGTTGTTGAGGAACGAACGCAGGTCGAAGTTCAGTGCGGCGCCGAGCGTCTCCTGCGGGCCGACCTTCATCTCGAGCGTCACATAATGGCCGCTCTGCGCCTTGTTGCCCTGTGCATCCGAGACATAGGCCGCCGTGATGACGCGGTCGCCTTCGAGGTCCTTGTCGGACTTTGCCTCCGAGCCGAGCACGACGTGGTCTGCCCCAGCGTTCTTCGCCTTGGCCGCAACCGCTGCCTGCGGCGTCATGGCTCCTTCCGCGAGCACGCGCTTTACATGCGCGCGGAACTTCGAAGCATCGACGTCTCCGGCCTTGACGTCACGGTCAACGTCAACGACGACTTTCGAGACCGACGGGCCCCAATCGAATGTTTCCGTGACCGTCTCATACGACGTCGCCGCAGAAGCCGTCGGCAGACTGCCGCCGACGCTGACAGCCGCCGCGAGCACGCCGAAGAGCGCGACGCGCGACATTTTCTGCATATGGCGCAGAATCTTCCGTTTCATGAAAAAACTTCCCTTCTATTTCAAATGAGATGCGCATCATTTCACATGGAGTGCCGGCACGCCGTACTTCGCCGCGCGCGCATCTTTGATGACGCCTTTCCAGTTCAGGCCATAGGCAAAGTCATACGTATGGCCTTCGCTGTCCGTGTAGCATGCCATGTCGCGCGGCACGTCTTCCTTCTGCGCTTCGACGGCATCCATGTCCTTCGGCTGCTGCATCGGCAGGAGCCCCTGCGGCTCGAAGTTGCCCATGAGGATGTCGAAATACGCCGTGTCGCTGACACCATAGCCGACGAGGATGGCATCGGAAAGCGGCTCGACTTCGGAGAAGACCATCGGCTTCAGCGCATGCACCATCGTGATGACTGGGAGCTTCTTGCCGGACTGCGCGGCGACGTCGGCGCACTTTCTGCCATACGTCACGCTGTCGAGGTCGGTCGAGTTGATGATCTCGGCCGTCTTGCCATAGTAGCTGCGGTCTTCGCCTTCGTCATGCGCGATGGAGTGGCGGCGCACATGCGCGCCATCCGCCGTGTATGTGCCGTACTGCAGAGACAGCGGGATGTAGCCGACGGCCGGATCATAGCCGAGGCCGTCGAACTGGTTGCCCTTGTTCGTCGGGTTGTCGATGGCTGCGAGCACGAAATCCGCCTTGGCAACGGCTTCGGGCGCGAGGCGCTCGATATCGCCAGCCGCTGCCATGGGCTTGCCATCGCGGTCGACATCGGACGGCGCCTTGACGGTGTCCGTCACGATGTTGAAATACTCTGAGGCCGCCGCTTCATCAATCGGCAAGCTCCAATGCGCCGGCGTGTAGATTTTGAACGCCTTGACCTCCGTCGCCGGGCGGAAGATCATCGGCACGTAGACGGTCGGCTTCTGTGCATTCTGTGCGTTCTTCGCGGCCTTATGGATGACGCCGTCCTTGTTTTTCAACATGACGATGGACTTGAGCTGCGCCGTGTAGCCTGCCTGCATGTCTGCATCATTGCCGACTTCCCTGACGCTTTCCGCCACATCGAGATAGGGGTTCTCGAACAGGCCGAGCTGGAAGATGTTTTTGAGCAGGCGCTTCGCGGAAGTCTGGAAACGCTCGTCCATCCACTTCTTGCCGTGCTCTTTGACGCCCATATCATAGGCTTCGAGCACTGGCACCTTGTCGTTGTTGCCGCCGAACTGGTCGACGCCCGCCATGAGCGCCTGGTAATGGCGATAGCCTTCCGTGAGATTCGTGTCCTCATAGCCCCAGGCCGTCGAGAGACCCTTGCCCGGCGTGCGCGTGACGCACCAGTCCGTGCAGATGACGCCATCGTAGTGGTACTTGTTGCGCAAGAGGCCGATCTTGAATTTGCTGTAGGCACTGCCGACCTTGTCACCGAGCGAGCCGTCTTCGCTCCACGCGATGGAGTACGACGCCATGACGGCGCTCGCTTCCTTCGTCTTGCCCGGCAGCTTCAGCCCGCCGAGGGCGAACGGCGTGAGCTGCGTCTGGAAATTGTCGCCGGGATAGACGGCATATTTGCCATACTTCGAGTGTGCCTCGCGGCCGCTTTCGCCGACGCCGTCACCAGGCCAGTGCTTCATCATCGCATTGATGCTGTACTTGCCCCAGCCCTTGTCTTTGCCATTTTCCTGCGTGGACTGCGCACCGTCCATCGTCGCCTGCGCCATGTCGCGCGAGAGCGCGGGATCCTCGCCGAACGTGCCATAGTCGCGCGTCCAGCGCGGATCGGTCGCGAGGTCGATCTGCGGCGAGAGGCCCGTACCGATGCCGAGCAGGCGGAACTCCTTCGACGAGATTTCGCCGAACTGGCGCGCAATCTGCGGGTCGAACGTCGCGGCCAGGCCAAGATTGTTCGGCCAGCGCGAGACGCCCTTCTTGACTTCTTTCAGATAGACGCCGTTCGCGCGCGCATCGCTGCGGGGATCGGAGCTCGTATTCGCCGGGATGGCAAATGGCAGGCTCTCTGCATAACTCTGGAGCGCATTGTTCCACTTCGCCGTCGTCTCGACGGTTGCCGTATTGTCGGCATTGAGCACCGTGCGCACATGGTCCTCTTTGAGCATCTTCTTCTGCTCGTCATTGAGTTCCGTCTGGAGGTTCCTCTGGTGCGCGCTGTAGAGCATGAGGCCGGCGATGTCCTCCGTCGAAAGCTGCGACGCGAGGTCTTTCGCGCGTTCTTCCGGCGTGAGACGCCAGTCCTCATACGGGTCGAGCTTGCCGTTGCGGTTCATGTCCTTGAACGCCTTGCCATCGACCGTCAGGATCTTGACGCCCGAATCCTTTTTGTAGCCGAGCGTCGCGCCGTCCTTGTTCTCGACACGCGTCCAGCCATCAGCCGTCTGCGTCTCCGTATAATCTTTCTGTTCCGCCGCAAAGCATTGCGAACCCATGAGGCCGCAGAGAACGGCTGCCGTCAATGCGATGTAACGTTTCTTCGTCATTTCAAAGTCCCCTTGGAAAACATCTGATCAAAAAATCAGAAGAAGAATTGTGCCTGGAAGCGATAGAGATCGTCTTTCGCGCCCGTATCGATGTCACGCGACCACTGGTAGAACGTATCGAGCAGGATGTTCTTCGCCGGTACATAGTTGAAGCCGAGGCGGAGGAAACGCTCGTTCAGGCCGCACCAATCCGTGACCGTCGGCCAGGAAAGCGCCGGCTCGTAACGATAATCCGCCACGATGGAGTACGTGCCCGGATTCTGGAGCTCTGCCTGCTTGTACTGCAGCTGGATCCAGCGGCCCGGCTGTTTCGTCTTCGTGCCGGCCAGCGGATTCGAAGCATCGCGTTTCGCGTTGCTCGCAATCATGCCAGCGCGCAGATCCCAGTTCTTGTCGAACTTGTGATGGCCATGCGCATAGTAGTAGAACACGCGGTGCTGGTCGTCAGCCTGATAACGGCTCTGCATCGGCGAGCTCCACGACATACCGAAGTTGATGTCGTTCTTCTTGTCGAACGGATAGAAGAAGCGCAGACTCGTGACCTTTTCCTTGTTGCGCGTGCCGCCCATCGCATCGTCCCAGAGATCCATCTGGCCGGCCGTGAAGAACGTCTTGAAGTCCTTCTTGCCCTGACGGAACTGGAAGCCCTCAAAGTCGCAGTCGATATCCATGCCCCAGCCGTAGATGTTCCACTCGTTCCACTTGCCGAACTTCACGTCGAGGCCGAGCTGCGGCAGCGTGCCTGTCAGATACGTATCCCACGTAAAGCCCGTCTGGTTCTCGTTCGGTGCGAGCGTGCGGCGCTCATCGAATCCGCTCAGAGAGTTGCGATAGCCGATGTCTGCATGCCCCTGCCAGTTCTCGTTGATCTTGTACGTCGTATCGACATCGACGTGAATCATATTCGCGCGCGTCGAACGCTTCTCGCCCGTACCATCCTTCTGGTCCTTCAAGAAATGATCGTTACGGATGCGGACGTAGCCGCTGACGGAAAGCTTGTCCGCAAGCTCTGCTGCCTTCTTGAGGCCGGCGCGTTCCTCCGGCGTGAAGCTGTCGCCGCCTGCCGCTTTTCCGCTTTCGATGCTCTGCACCTGTGCATTGTCGAGCGTGTCAAGCTTGTTCAGCAGCGAGAGCTTCTTCATGTCGTAGTAGTACGCTTCCTTGAGCTTTTCCGCCGCTGCTTTCTGCTCGGCCGTCATCGCGCTCTCGTTGCTGACGGCCTGCTGCACGATCATGGCCATCTCGAGACGGCTCAGCACGCGGCCCTGCGGGATGGCCATGTCGTAGTCTGGCACGACGCCCTGCGAAATCAGGCTGTTCGCCGTTTCGTACGACCAGTCATTCGCTGGCACTTCCGCGAGGAAGTTCGATGCTGCCTCGACCTGCGTCGCGCCGCCGAATACCATCGCTGCGATGCCCATCGCGAGAACCGTCTTGCTGCACTTGTTCCACTGTTTCATTGTTCTGAATACCTCCAAAATTTGATTGTGTCGAAATCTTGAAGGTTTGGCCAACCTCGCGGCATTCTCGCCGCAAGTTGTCACCATCCAAACAATAGATCCCCAAAATACTTTTCTTCTTCTATTTCTATCGTCTTTCGATTAGATGTTTTCCGGCTTCCCCTGCCGGCCGGACGATCCGCCTCCTTTTGCGCCGCCGTCAGACGGCAGCGCTCTGCTTGATGACTTTCGCGACATGGATGGTCAGATAGAACTTCTCATCCTCGCTCACGTCATAGCCATATTTTTCCTTGAGAAACGCAGCGACCTTGCCGACGCAGTCATGTGCGAGCGCATATTTCGCCGCAATCATCTGCGCCATGTCCTCGTCGATTTCCTCGCCCGGATGCTGCTTGCCGGTGAACATGCGCTTCGCGAAGAATTTCAGGTGCGTCACGAAGCGGTAGTACGCGAGCGAATCCTTGTCGTACTCGATGTGGCCCGCGAGGCGCACGATGTTCGTGATCTCGCCGATGAGGCCGACGATGCGCTCGGCCATCGGCTCCTTCGTCGCGGACTGCGCATCGATGAGGTGCATGGCGATGAAGCCCGCCTCGTCTTCCGGCAGCTCGACGCCGAACCGCTTGCTGAGGTAGGCGATGGCACGCAGTGCACCCTCATATTCTTTCGGATAGAAGCGCTTCGTCTCCCAGAGCATCATGTTGTGAATTGGGATGCCCTTGCGGAGGCGGTGGATTGCCATGTGGATGTGGTCGGTCAGGGAGATGTAGATGCTGTCGTCGAGCTTCACGCCGAGCTCTTTTTCCGCCTCCTCGATGATGGCGTTCGATGCGTCCATGTAGTCGGGCGAGATGCCCGCGAGCAGTTCCTTGAAATGCTCGAGCATCTCCTGGTCGCTGAGACGGTAGACTTTGTCGACGCGCGCATCGTCGACCGCATCGCCGCAGTGGCGGCCGAACGCAAGCCCGCGCCCCATCGCGACGACTTCGCGCCCATCACCGTCATGTGTGACGATGACATTGTTATTCAAGATTTTTTCGATGATCATAGATCCGGATCCCCCTAAAGGAAGCGATGATGCTTCCGCAAAAAAAAGACAAGACGCCGCGCAAGGGAATCCCCTCACGCGCGTCTTGCCTTGTATTCACACGTTCTATTCCCTCGAAAAATCGCTTTTGCAGATTCTCGAAGGTTTGGCCACCAAGGTATCAGCCAAGGTGTCACCATCCAAACGAAAGAAATTTTTCTAGCTGAAGTTTATTTTATTTTCTTGTCTCTTCTCTATCTCGCTTAAGACGCTATCAGTATATCATGGTCTGACGCATTTGTCAAAAAAGATTCAAACCCTTTCAAAGTGTTTCTTTCGGTTCTTTTCTTTCGGCGTTTTCTTCCTCATCGTCCCATGCCGTCTGATAGATGGTCTGCGGCGTGATGTCGCCCGTGCCGGACATCAGAACTTTCGTCTCGATGCGCACGGTCACAGAATCGCCGAGCGAATGATGGATTTCCTGCAGGCGGTCGCGGAGGTCTTCGGCGAGTTCTTCCATCTCGTCCGGATCCTTGCAGGTGCGAAGAATCGCGAACGTCGCACCCGAAAGGCGCGCGACGATGGCATTCGGCCCCGCCGCTGCGAGCACGCCATCCGCCATGCTCCACAAGAGTTCCTTGCCCGCGCTGTCGCCGTACTGGCGCACGATGAGGTCGTACGACTTCATGTGCATCAGCACCATGCCATACGAGAGGCCATGCTGCCACCGCTCCTGCTGGTAGCGGAACAGCGCCTGCACGCAGCCCGTCGCATTGAGGAGGCCCGTGAGGTCGTCGGAAAGAAATGACTGCGACAGCGCATTGAAGCGCTGCTCGATGGCCTGCATGTCCTCGAAGACGCCGATCAGGCCGACGATTTCGCCGTGGTCATAAACCGGCCGCTTCGTGTACATGATCGGGCGCAAGCTGCCGTGGATGATGCATTCACCCTGCTGGTTGATCTGCGAGACGCCCTCCTGCACGACGGCGAGTTCCGCGCGATGCATGGAATCGTCATTGACATGCCAGCCGACTTCGGCGTCCGTCTTGCCGAGGATGTCGTGGACGGACTTGAAGCCATACGTGTCGAGGAATCCGCGCGAGGCCCCGCGGAAGCGCAGGTCCTTGTCCTTCCAGAAGAAGTTGATGCGCTTCGTCTGCATGAGGCATTTCCAGAGCATCGCATTGTCATGGAGCTCATCGACATGATGCTGCGCCGACAGGCTCGACGTATCGACATCGAGCTCGTCGAGCATCGCAATCGTCGCAGCCTTGCGCTCGACCGCAATGTCCTTGACGCAGACAAGAGCGCGCGTCCAGCGCGACTCGGGAATGACGACGACGGAGTATTCCTTCCAGACGTAGTTGCCTTCGCGGTTCTTGACACGGAAAATATCGGACAACATGTGATGCGGCCGCTGTTCGCGCAGGCGGCGCATGAGCGTCTCCGGGTCGAGGAAATCAAAGAAGCGCTGCTGGTCATCGACATGGAGGTTCGCGCCCATGTCGCGGCGGAACGCGAGCTCGATGCCCGTCGTCTCCTTGAGGATGCCTTCGGCCGAAACGTTGTTCGTGAAGAGCGGCGCCACCATGTCGCGGCGCAAATCGATGGTATGAATGGAATCGAACATCTGGTAGACATGGCGGAGCGCCTTGTCGAGCTGCATCTTCTCCCGCGCACGGCGGTCGAGCGTGAGGTTCATCGTCACGACGCGGAACGTCGAACGGCCCTGCGCCTCGGCGATGAGCTGCACCGCCGTGCGCAGGTAGCTGCCCTGGCTCGTGTAGAAGAAGACTTCCTCCTGCCCCGAACGGCGCGGTGCATCGATGAACGAGCGGAACTTGTCATACATGGCATTGTCCACTTCGTTCATAGCCTGCACGGATTCGTCGAGTCCATCATAGCCGATGGAGGCCAGCTGCTTGCGGCAGGCTTCATTTGCATAGTAGCCGCGGAACCGCTTGCCATCGTATTCGAGAATGGACAGCGGTTCCTGCGTCGTGCGGATGCAGGCGCCGATATGCGTATAGTAATGGCCCCATTTCGGTTCCTCGAACGAGAGGCCGCGGTCATTCACATACGTCTCGATCCGTTCCATGGGCATTGGGCTGCCATAGTAGTAGCCCTGCACCATCTCGCAGCCGATTTCGTGCAGGAACAACACATGCTCGGCGCGTTCCGCGCCTTCGGCGAGCGTGCGGATGCCGAGTTCCTTCGCCATGTTGACGATGGACGTGACAATCTTCTGCGCTTTTTCCGTGAACGACGAAAGGAACCGCATGTCGAGCTTGATGAGATCGACATCGAAATCCTTCAGCGTATGGAGCGACGAATACTCGCCGCCGAAGTCGTCGAGCCAGACCTGGTAGCCCGCTTCACGGAACTGGTCGATGGCACGCTTGAGCTTTTCCGTGCCCTCGACGAGCGACTTCTCGCCGAGCTCGATGCGGATGAGGCTGCGCTGGAGGTCTGCCTCCGCGAGCGTCCGCTCAAAGAAGCGGAACGTATCTTCGCGCAGGAAATCCTGCCATGAAAGGTTGATGGAAACCGGCACGACCGGTTTCTCCTGCGCGATGCGCTCTTTGAGCATGCGGCAGATTTCGCGCAACACGGCGCGGTCGAGCTCGTAGAGACGGTCTTCGCGCTCGAGCACGGGCAAAAAGCGGTTCGGCGGCACGATGCCCTCATTGTCATCCTTCCAGCGGACGAGCGCCTCCATGCCGCAGACCTCTTCGGTCAATGTACGGACAATCGGCTGATAATAAACCTGGATATGCCCCTGCTGAATTGCTTCTTCCAGGTGTTCCAGGAAATATGCATCTTTCTCAATCATTATGCCATCCCTGCTTCCCATAAAGTCTTGCAGTTCTTCTTTTCCCTTCCGGCATCCCAATTTCCTGCTTTTTCTCTGTTTTTTATGGAATTCTTTTTTATTTCACAACGATGTTGACGAGTTTCTTTGGAACGCAGATGACCTTGACAATCGTCTTGCCCGCCGTGAGCTCCTTCGCGCGCGGCAGGTCTTTCGCAACCTGCTCCATGCCCGCGCGGTCGAGGCCGGCTGGAATCATGACGCGGCCACGCACCTTGCCGTTGATCTGAAGCACGATCTCGACCTCGTCGACCTTGAGTGCCTCCTCGTCATAGGACGGCCACTTCTGCTGGTGGACGCTGCCCGCAGCAAAGAGCTTGCTCCAAAGCTCTTCCGTGATATGCGGCGCAAAAGGTGCGAGCATGAGCAGGAGATCTTTGGCGACTTCGCGCACGAGGCCAGCGTTGATTTCCTTGTCCTGGAACGCATAGAACGCGTTGACGAGCTCCATGACAGACGAAACGGCCGTATTGAACATGAAGCGGTCGCGGATGTCCTCCGTGACTTTCTTGATGGTCGTGTGGAGCACGCGACGCAGGTCTTTTTCTTCCTTCGTCAACGCGCTGACATCGTAGTCGTCCTTGCCGCTCTTGATGGCGTCTTCGAAATGGCCGAGGATGCGCCAGACGCGGCCGAGGAAGCGATACGCACCCTCGACGCCCTGGTCGCTCCACTCGAGGTCGCGATCGACAGGCGCTGCGAACAGGATGAAGAGGCGTGCCGTGTCCGCGCCATACTTTGCGATGATTTCTTCCGGCGAGACGACGTTGCCCTTCGACTTCGACATCTTCGATCCGTCTTTGAGCACCATGCCCTGCGTCAAGAGGTTCTTGAACGGCTCGTCGAAATCGACGAGACCCGCATCGTGCAGCACCTTCGTGAAGAAGCGCGAATACAGGAGGTGCAGGATGGCATGCTCGATGCCGCCGATATACTGGTCGACCGGCGCCCAGTAGTTGACCTTGTCCTTCGCAAACGGCTCCTTGTCATTGTGCGGATCCGTATAGCGCAGGTAGTACCACGACGAGCAGATGAACGTGTCCATCGTGTCGGTCTCGCGCGTCGCATCCGCGCCACACTTCGGGCACTTGCAGTGCACGAAGCTGTCGCTCGACGCGAGCGGCGAAAGCGAGCCCTGCTCGAACGAGACGTCTTCCGGCAGCAGCACGGGCAGATCGTTTTCCGGCACGAGCACTTCGCCGCAGTGCGGGCAGTTGATGACCGGAATCGGCGCACCCCAGTAGCGCTGGCGCGAAATGAGCCAGTCGCGCAGGCGGAAGTTCACGCGGCGCTTGCCGAAGCCTTTTTCTTCGGCGAGATCCATGATGCCCTTCATGGCATCGTGGATTTCCATGCCTGTGAACTGTGCGGAGTTGACGAGGACGCCGTCCTTGTCCGTGTAGGCCTCCGTCATTTCCTCGAGCTTCAGCTCATGGTCTTTCGGCTGGAGCGTGATAATTTTCGGGATGTTGTACTTCGTCGCGAACATCCAGTCACGCTGGTCTTCGGACGGCACGCCGATGACGGCGCCCGTGCCATAGTCCGCGAGGACGTAGTTCGTGACCCAGATCTGCACCTTGTTGCCGTTGAATGGGTTCACGCAGTACGCGCCCGTGAAGATGCCCTCTTTTTCCGACTCGCTCGACGTGCGCTCAATCTCGGACTGGTTGCGCGTGCGCTGGACGAAAGCTTTGATTTCATCAGCTTTCGGGTTGTTTTCGCAGATTTTTTCGATGAGAGGATGCTCGGCCGCGAGCGCGAGGAACGTGATGCCGTAGACCGTGTCGGGGCGCGTCGTGTAGGCCGCAATCTTCTCGCCGAGTTCCGGCGCCTCGAGCTCGAACTCGAGGCCTTCGCTGCGGCCGATCCAGTTGTCCTGCATTGTCTTGACGCGATCCGGCCAGCCCGGCAGCTTCTTGAGGTCTTTCAAAAGCACGTCAGCGTAGTCCGTAATTTTCAGGAACCACTGCGAAAGATCTTTCTTCTGCACGGGCGAATCGCAGCGCCAGCACTTGCCGTCGATGACCTGCTCGTTCGCGAGCACCGTGCCGCAGGTGTCGCACCAGTTGACGGACGCCTTTTTCTTGTAGGCGAGGCCGCGCTTGTAAAAGAGCTCGAACAGCCACTGCGTCCAGCGGTAGTACGACGGATCGCACGTCTTGACCTCGCGATCCCAGTCATACGAGAGGCCGAGCTTCTTCTGCTGCTTCTCCATGTTCTCGATGTTGCTGTACGTCCAGTCCGCCGGCTTCACGCCATGCTTGATGGCCGCATTTTCCGCTGGCATGCCGAACGAGTCGAAGCCCATCGGATGGAGCACGTTGTAGCCTTCCATCGTCTTGTAGCGCGCCATGACGTCGCCGATGGCATAGTTGCGGACATGGCCCATATGCAGGTTGCCCGAGGGATATGGGAACATCTCAAGCGCGTAGTATTTCGGGCGCGCCGGATCTGCCTCCGTCTTGTAGACCTTCTCGTCTTCCCACTTCTTCTGCCATTTCGCTTCGATGTCCTGCGGCGAGTATCTCTCCATGTTGGTTCCTCCTACCAAAAAAGGCTGTTGCAATACCTTCCTGCAACAACCTATCAAATCTCCTCTCGAAAACGCCTCTTTCACGAGACGGCTTTTCAATATTACATTCTATTTCATTATAACGGGGAACAATTTTTCCGTCAAGGGCGGCGCACCTCAAGAACGATGTGCCTCTTCCAGCTGCTTCTTCTGCTCTTCCCACTTTCTTTTGGCGTCTTCATACGTCTCGCAGTCGAGCGTGAAGCCCTTGCCGCTGACCTCGGACGTATCGGAAACGATCATGAACGCCTGCGGGTCGTGATGCAGCGCGATAATCTTGACACGGCCGACCTGTGTGAGGTTCACGACGACGAACAGGATGCCTTTCGGCTCCTGCGTGAAGCCGCCGCGGCCGTCGATGTACGTGACGCCGCGGTGCACGTTTTCCATGATGTCCTGGCAGATGGCCTCGGACTTCGGCGAGATGATGACGATGGACTTCTCGCGGTTGAAGCCGGCTGCGACGCGGTTCGTGAACTCGGCGATGACATAGATGGCAATCAGCGTGAACAGCGCTTCCTCGATCGTGAACAGGAACGCTGAAGCTGCGACGATGATGACGTTCAGGATGAAGATGACCGTGCCGACATCGACGGCATAGAACTTCTTGACGACGGCGCCGACGACGTCGAGGCCGCCCGTGTTCGCATTGACGCGGAACACGATGCCGAAGCCGATGCCCGACAGCACGGCGCCGAACACCGCATTGAGGAACAAATCCGGGCAGATGGCCCAGCCGATCACGAAGCTCGTCGCGTCGAGGAAGACCGAGAGCACCGCCGTACCGACAATCGTGTCGAGCGCGTAGTGCCGCCCGAAGACGCGGTACGCGAGGTAGAGGATTGGGATGTTGTAGACGAGGTTCTGCGCGCCGACGGGCAACCCCGTCAGATAATAGATGATGATGGCGACGCCGCTGAGGCCGCCCGTCAGCAGATGCGCGGGCAGCAGGAACAGGTTGAAGCCGAGCGCCGTAATCAGGCAGCCAAGCACAATCTGCGCATAGCGGATGACATGGCGGCGATAGTCCAGCTGGGACAGTTTAGATGACATGGAAGAAATCCTCCGATTGCGTGTCGGCGATGACCTCGACCGTCCGCTTGCGCTCCGCAAGCGCATCGGCGAGACGCTGCCGCAGGCTCGCGACGACGGGGAACTCCGTGCCGAAATGACCCGCGTCGATGACATGCAGGCCGAGCTCTGCGGCATGCTGCGCGTCATGATAGCGCACATCGCCCGTCACGTAGGCATCGGCGCCGAGCGCCGCTGCGCGGCCGATGAACTCCGCGCCGCTTCCCGAGCAGAGCGCGACTTTGCGCACGGGACGCGGCCCGGCATCGACATAGCGCACATGCGCCGTCGGCAAGGCTTCCCGCACCTGCGCGGCAAAATCCGCAATCGTCATAGGCGCGGGAAGCGCCCCGATGCGGCCGAGGCTTGCAGGCCTGCCGTCCTCGTCCTGCTGCTCGATGACAAAGCTTGAGAGCTTTCCGACGCCGATGGCTTTGGCCAGCACGTCATTGACGCCGCCTTCGGCGATGTCGAGGTTCGTATGCGCGGCAATGACGGCAATGTCATGCTTCAAGAGCTTCGCGATGCGCGCGCCGAGCGGCAGATCCGTGCGGACGTTCTTCATGGCCTTGAAAATCAGCGGATGATGCGCGACGATGAGGTGCGCGTCTGCCTCGATGGCCTGCTGCACGACGCCATCGCTGACATCGAGGCAGCAGACGATGCGCTCTGTCCGCTGCGCCGGGCTTCCGACGAGCAGGCCGGGGTTGTCCCAGTCCTCGGCGAGATGCTTCGGCGCGAAGCCTTCCATGATGTCCATGGCTTCCTGTACGCTTACCATACCAAACGTTCCTCCAATGCTTTGATGCGCTCTTTCATCTTCTTGTACTTCGCGCTCTTCTTCGCGCGCTCGCTCTTCTCCATGCCAGCCGCCGCGCGGCGCGTCGCGAAGAGCAGGCTCTCGATGTGGTGGCGCAGCAGCTCCGGCTTCTTTTCCCAGAGCACGGGGCCGATTTCGAGCGTCAAGGGGTCTGGCATCTTGCGGCGGCCTTTTTCGGCGCGGATGACCGTATAGATGCGGTCGTCGGCCACGACGAGCGTTTCGTCGGCGATATGCCAGCTGTGCTGGTAAAGGTAATGACGCAGCTCGTACTCGCCATTCATCGGCTGCAGGACGAGCACCTTGAGCTTTCGGACGACGAGCGGCGCAGCTTCGAGGATGTCGGCCATCAGCGCGCCGCCCATGCCCGCGATGCAGGCCGTCTGCACCTCGCCGGGCGCGAGCACCGTAAGGCCGTCGCCCTGCCGCACCTCGATCTGCTCTTTCAGGTTCTGCTCGCGCACCGTGCGCCGCGCAGCCTCGCAGGGGCCGAGGTTCAGGTCGCTCGCAATGACGTGCTCGGCCCGCCCCTCTTCGATGAGCGCGGCCGCGAGATAGCCGTGATCCGTGCCGATGTCCGCGACGGCGCCGCCCTCGGGCACGAAGTCCAGCACGGCCTGGAGTCTGGCATCGAGTTTCATGATGGCTCCCCCTCTCAGAAGAACGTATCGTAAAGGAAGCGACGATTAAAGACGGTCGTCAAGATGGGCGGGCGGATTTAATCAGTGCTTCCTAAAAATAAAAGGGCGCAACGCATGCGTTACGCCCTGTAATTTCTGGCTCCCCGAGCAGGATTCGAACCTGCGACAGCCTGATTAACAGTCAGGTGCTCTACCGGCTGAGCTATCGGGGAATCTCAACAACAGGTATGATTATACGGCATCGTCGCCGCTTTGTCAATCATTTTTTCAAACCGATGAAAATCATCAATCAAGGAAGTCTTTGAGCTTGCGGCTGCGGCTCGGATGGCGCAGCTTCCTGAGAGCCTTCGCCTCGATCTGGCGGATGCGCTCGCGCGTGACGCCGAAGTTCTGGCCGACTTCTTCGAGCGTGCGCGCGCGGCCGTCATCGAGGCCGAAGCGCAGGCGCAGAACTTTCTCCTCACGCGGCGTCAGCGTATCGAGCACTTCTTCGAGCTGTTCTTTGAGCAACATGAACGAAGCGGCATCGGCCGGTGCCGGCGCGTCCTGATCCTCGATGAAGTCGCCGAGATGCGAATCTTCCTCTTCGCCGATTGGCGTTTCGAGCGAGACCGGCTCCTGCGCGATCTTCATGATTTCGCGCACGCGGTCGACGCCGATGTCCATCTCCTTCGCGATTTCCTCCGGGGTCGGCTCGCGGCCGAGTGACTGCAGCAGCTGGCGCGAGACGCGGATGAGTTTGTTGATGGTCTCGACCATGTGCACGGGGATGCGGATCGTGCGCGCCTGGTCAGCGATGGCGCGCGTGATGGCCTGACGGATCCACCACGTCGCATACGTCGAAAACTTGTAGCCCTTCGTGTAGTCGAATTTCTCGACGGCCTTGATGAGGCCGAGGTTGCCCTCCTGGATGAGGTCGAGGAACAGCATGCCACGGCCGACATAGCGCTTTGCGATGGACACGACAAGGCGCAGGTTCGCTTCGGCGAGGCGCTTCGATGCCTCTTCGTCGCCGTCGTTCATGCGCTTGGCAAGCGCGACCTCTTCCTCTGCCGTCAGCAGGGGCACGCGGCCGATTTCCTTGAGGTACATGCGCACGGGGTCGTCGATGCTGACGCCTTCGGGCACCGTGAGGTCGATTTCGACCTCTTCGTCATCTTTCTCGGGGATGTCGTCTTCCGTGTCGTTCTGATCCGTGTCATCGACAATCTCGATGCCCTTCTTGCTGAAGACATCATACATGTCATCAATTTCGTCCGGGGAAAGGTCCTGCGTCTGCAGTGCCTCCATGAGGTCGCCATACGTCAGCGTGCCACCGTTCTTCTTGCCTTTTTTCAAAAGACCAGCGATGATTTCCGCACTGTGGTTTTCCGTCTTGGCCGCCTTCTTCTTCATCTCAGCCATGGAGCAGCCCCCTCTCAACATCCTGCTTGCCCGTGTTTTCCAGTCCCTTTATGTACATCAACGTTCGCAACGTGTTCGTCAGCAACGTGTTCTTCAACGTTTCAATCATCCATTTCCTTCTTGATTTCTGTGATTTCCTTCAGTTTGGCAGCAGCCGCCGCAACGTCGCCACGCGCGCCCGCTTCCGCTGCCTCACGGCTCAGCCGTTCGTAGCGGGTCGTGAGGTACGCGCGCCGCAGCCGTTCCACGGAATCGTGGTAGGCCATGACGTCCTCGCCTGCATGCTCGTTCTCGACGACGGCGCGCGAAAGCTCTTCCGCCGCCTCGTCGCCGAGCGCTTCCGCTGCATTCGCAGCATCAAAGCGCCTGCCCTGCGCCTGCATGTCCTGCAGGTACAGCAGGATTTTCCGTTGCACCTCGTCCTGGAGCTCTTCAAGCGGCACCATCGACGCGACATGCGTCAAAAGCGTCGCATCCTCCCAGACCGAGCGGATGACGATGCGGCCCGCTTTCTGGAGCGCGCTGTCCGCACGGCGGAGCGGACGCTTCGGCGGCTCCTGCACGGAGCCCTCTGCCTGCACCTGCCGCTGCGGGTGATTGCGCGGCCCGATAACCCCCTGCTCTTCCTGGAGCAGGCGCGGATTGCGCGCGGCTTTCGCCGCCTCTTCGCGGATGACGCCCTCGTCAATCAAAAGCGTCGCCCCGAGCTTTTTGATGAGCTCGCCGCGCTCGGCCGCCCCGCTCAGAGAGACAATGACTGGCAACATCGCGCGGAGCGCCCGCATCTTGCCCTCCGTCGTATCGATGGACGTATGCGCGAGCACATAGCCGAGACGGTAGTCGGGAATCGAGAGCGCCTTCTCCGTCAGCGCACGGAACGCATCGGCTCCATGCTTCCGGATGAACTCATCGGGATCCTTGCCGTCCGGCACAACGATGACACGCACCTCGGCGCCCGAATCGCGCACGATGGAGAGCGCGCGGATTGTCGCATTCTGTCCGGCCTCGTCGCTGTCATAGCAGAAAAAGAACCGCTTGCAGTAGCGCAGGAGTTTTTTGCAGTGCTCGGCCGTGAACGACGTGCCAAGCGATGCGACGACATTCTTGACGCCCGCATCAAAGACCGAGATGGCATCCATATACCCCTCGACGATGATGACATACCCTGCCTGCCGGATGGCCTGATGCGACCGGTCGAGGCCGAAGAGCAGCCGCCGCTTGTTGAAGAGGACGGTCTCCTTCGTATTGAGGTATTTCGGCTTGCTGTCGTCGAGGACGCGCCCGCCGAACCCGACGATGCGTCCCTTCTCATCCGCGATTGGGATCATCACGCGGTGGCGGAAGCGGTCGTAAAGGCCGCCGCCCTGGCGCTCCATTGAGAGCCCGTCCTCGAGCAGGAAGTCCCGCGAGACGCCGCGCGCCGTGAAAGCCTTTGTCAGCTTGTCCCAGGCGTCCGGCGCATAACCGAGGCTGAACTCGTCAATCGTCTCCATGGAGATGCCGCGCCCCGCGAAATACGCTTTCCCGACCTCGCCCATGTGCGTCATCGTCAGGCAGTTATGGAAAAAGTTCCGCGCCATTTCATTGACTTTCAGCAAGTCCTTGAGCCTCTGCTCGCGCGCTTTTTCCGCCTCTGACCGATGGCGCTCCGGCATGGGGATGCCGAGCTTCTCTGCCTGCAGCTTGATGGCCTCGAAGTAGCTCACATTCTCGATGAGCGAGAGAAATTTGAAAACGTTGCCACCTGCATGACAGCCGAAGCAATAAAAAAAGCCCTTGTCGGGAACGACCGAAAATGACGGGGTGTGTTCCTGATGAAACGGACAGCACCCCCAGAACCGATTTCCCTTCCGCTTGAGCGTGACATACTGGGAGACGACATCGACAATGTCGGAGCCTTGCTCCACGCGCTCGACGAACGCGTCCATTTCAGCATTGTCCATGGTCTTCTCCCTCCGTCAAGGTATATATATTCACCAAAAAAAGAGAATTTCCTTTTTCTCTTGACAAAATTTATTCTTTGAATCTCGTAAAATTTTTAAGAGCAACATGCATCCCTTCGGAAGGGACGTGCCTGCCTTCAATGCACCATCAGGCCGACGGGCGGCATGAAGATTTCGTCAAAAAGCTGCACAGCATAGCTGTCCGTGAGACCCGCGACATAGTCCGTCACAATCTGCTGGCGGCCCCAGCACGCTTCGCGCGCCACGAACTCCTGCGGCAGCTTGTCAAAATTCGCGATGAAATATTCGTAGAGCTGGCGCAACACGAACATCGCCTGCCGCCGCTCGTGCGCGAGTGCCGTCGAATGGTAGACATGCTCGAACATGAACGTGCGGAAGATGTCCATCGTCTCCTTGCCCTCGGGACTCTGGAGGATGTCGCCTTTGCCCATTGACGCCTCAATCATGTCGGCAACCATGCTCGTAATCATGTGCGATGTGTCCTCGCCGAAGCGCTCGTAGACGACGTCCGGCAGGTCGCCGGGCTTCAGGAGCCCCGCGCGCAGGCTGTCGTCATAGTCGTGCGACAGATAGGCGATGCGGTCGGCCGTGCGGACGATGCGCCCTTCGAGCGTGCGCGGCAAGCGCTTGCCGCGATGGTTCACGATGCCGTCTTTGACCTCCATCGTGAGGTTCAGCCCTTTGCCGCCCTTTTCGAGGAACTCGACGACGCGCAGGCTCTGCTCGTTGTGCACAAAATGGCCCGTGAGCTCCGCCATCGCCGCCTCGCCCGTATGGCCGAACGGCGTATGCCCGACATCATGGCCGAGCGCGATGGCCTCCGTGAGGTCTTCATTGAGCCGCAGTGCGCGTGCAATCGTGCGCGAAATCTGCGAGACCTCGAGGCTGTGCGTCATGCGCGTCCGATAGTGGTCGCCCGCGACGATGTAGACCTGCGTCTTGTGCTTGAGACGGCGGAACGACTTCGAGTGCAGGATGCGGTCGCGGTCGCGCTGGAACTTCGTGCGGAACGGGCACTCGTCCATTTCGTCCTTCCGCCGCGCCTCCCGGCTCTTCGCCGCCTCCGGCGCGAGCACCTGATACTCGAGCTCTTCCGTCCGCTCGCGAACAGTCTTTTCTGTCATAGGGTTCACCTCTTCTGCTTCTCGCTTTCCTCGACCAAGGATTGATACATCTTCATGAGCTCGGCAACGCAGTCGCTCTCCGTGTTGAGCCTGCCCCAGAAACCGTAGGCTTCCATGACGGCGCGGTCGTTCTTGCGGTGGGCGTCGCGGAGTTCCTTCGGCATCAGGACTTCGTCATAAAGGTCAGCGAGGCTGCTGTCAGGATAAAGGGCGCGGGCGTCGAGGATGCCTTGCGCGGTCTGCTCGATTTTTGCTTGCTGGGCGGGCGTCGGACGAGGCCAAGGAAAATTGTTGTAGATGTTCGTAGAATATTCGTAGTCCGATTTCAAACGTCCCGTTACAACGCGCATCCATGCATTGTGCACGTTTGACATCAAAATTCCGAAATGATAGAGGGTAGCTTCTGGAACAATGATGAGTTTGTCGCCACATATCGTATCTTCATCAAGAAACGTGATTGGAATATACCGTCTATTTTGCGAAGATACGCGCGGAAAAGCCAAATAAGGGCGAGTAGGCTGGCATATTGTTTGAAAAAGTGTTGGCGTAGCAGCCGCTTTCTGCGTAGATGCGCCTTTTGCATTGAGACGCATTTCTCGCACCGCTTTCACACGTTCCATAATGAGCGGATGTTTTCGAATTTCGGCGGGAGCTTGATGATACAACCAAATAACATAACGTGGCTTATTTTGAAGCAAGTCGCGCCCCATGAAATATGGCTTGATGAAATTTTGAGCAGATGGGTCTTTTTTGAGAAGATTATCTTTTTCTTCTGGAGTCAGTATAAGATGGTTGCCATCATAAGCTCGATTACCGTTCGACATTCTGGGAACATCACAAAGCGGTGAGCTCAATCGCTGAATGTAGCAATCAGGAGCGTTCAGCAAAAAGCCATTGATATACGAAACCTCTTGCGCAATATCGGATGCGTAGATTTTCTTCTTCGGATAATCAAACGCAGAGAATCCAATGATAACGCAGTGGACATGCGCTTTCTCTTGAGCTTCACTGTCCCAGACAAAAGTTCGATAACAGAAGCAGATGTGGATGTGATAATTCTTCTGAAGATTTTCCCATAAGATGGGAACTTGCTCCCCTTGGCAAATCGAATTTGTTGAAACAAATGCAGCAGTTATCTTTGTTCCTGCAATATACCGAGCTGCCTTAAAATACCAGCCACTAACATAATCCAAGAATTTTCCGCGCTTGACAGGTTCACCGTCAGAATCGATGCACACACTCAAAAGGTCTTTCTTTTGCACATCATTCTGCATCCGCGCCCCCACGAACGGCGGATTTCCCATAATTTTGACATTGTCCGCCGGCACCACCACTTCTTTCCAGTCCATCCGCAGCGCGTTTCCTTCGTGGATGTTGCTATTGGTATGGAGCGGCAAGAAGTCCATGTCTTTGTGGATGATTTCTTCCGTCTCCTGGAACATCTGCGCTTCAGCAATCCAGAGCGCAGTCTTGCAGACGGCGACGGCGAAGTCGTTGATTTCGATGCCGTAGAACTGCTGGATGCTGACTTTGATGTAGTCACTTTCCGTGCTCTCGCCAAAGTCCATGCCGAGCACGCCCGTGCCGCTCTTTCCCATCAAGACTTCACGCAGGATGTCGTTTTCGAGACGGCGCAGCGACAGGTAGCTTTCCGTAAGAAAATTTCCGCTGCCGCAGGCAGGGTCGAAATATTTGCCGCTTGCCAGCGCATCTTGGAGCTCCTTGAGCTTCTGGATGCGCTTTTTGTCGTTTGTCTCCTGCATGGCGGCTTCGTATTGCGCCTTATAGTCGTCAAGGAACAGCGGGTCGATGACTTTGTGGATGTTTTCGATGCTCGTGTAGTGCATGCCGCCGCGACGGCGCGTTTCGGGGTTCAAGGACGATTCGAAGATAGCTCCGAAAATGGTAGGAGAAATCTGGCTCCAGTCAAAGCCACAGCCGTCTTCGAGAATCAAGCGGCGCGTCGCTTCATTGATGGGCGGCACGGGGATGGTCTCGGTGAACAGGCTGCCGTTGACGTAGGGAAAGGCTTTGAGGCGGTCTTCGAGGAAGCGGTCGCGCTCCTCGGGCTTCTGGTCGAGGACTTTGAAGAGCTCCATGAGCCCCGTGCGGAAATGCTCGGGCATGAACGACGCGAGGTAATCGTGGAACATGTCTTTCTTGCCGAAGAGGTCAGCGTCCTCAGCATAGAAGCAAAAGACGAGGCGCACGATGAGCTTGTTGAGGTCTTGGTAGTCCTGCGCGGTCGGCTCTGGGCCATATGCCGGGAGGAGTGCATCGTAGATTTTTCCGACAAGCGTGCCCGCTTCGCGCGAGAGATCCATTTCTTTCTGGATGCGCGTGCTCTGGCGATCGACGATGACTTTGAGGCAGGCGTAGTCTTTCTGGAAATCCGCGAGCTCAACGCGCGTCGGCGCGTCGTTCGGACGCTCCATGTCGTAGAGGTCGAACTGGCGGAAGTTGCAGATGACAATCCAGCGCGGCCGCTCGGAGTATGGCAGAGCGGCAGAGTAGCGTTTCGCCTGCTCGAACGGCTTCAAGAGCGTACCGTCCGACTGCTTGATGGGCTCGTCGAGCTCCTTTTTGTAGCTTTTTTGCTCAATCATCGTGTGCGTCGAGGGAATCATGATGTCGATGAAGCTCGTGTGCGAGAGCCTGACACGCTCTTCGAATTTCACGAGGTCCGTCGGATGCTCCACGCCGAGCACTTTCTGCAAGAGCTCCATCCAGAAAATCTGGCTCTCCTGCTTCTCCTCCCCGCGCCCGGCCCACTTCCGCGCAAACGCCTGTGCCGCCTTCTGCTCCTTGTTCATACCAACGCCCCCTCTCTTCCTAAATTCCACACAGAAAAAAAGAATCCTGCTTTTTCCCGCAGGTGACAAAAAAGGCTCATACCCTGCGGTACAAGCCTTGTGCTTTCAAATGGTGACCCACCACGGAATCGAACCGTGAACCTACTGATTAAGAGTCAGTTGCTCTGCCAATTGAGCTAGTGAGTCATGCCCTGCCGTATCTCTCAACGACAAGATGTATTATAGTCTTTTGCGCCTGCGATGTCAACAACTTTTTTTCGAAAATCTGCATTTTCTTTTTCAGACCTTCTCAATCGGCGCATATTTCTGCATGAGGCCCTTGACGCCCTGGTCGGGGAATGCAATCTTGAGCTCGACTTCCTCGCCCTTGCCCTTGACGGAGACAACAGTGCCGACGCCCCATTTGCCGTGCTTTGCCTTGTCGCCGACGCGCCACTCGACCGTGAGATCCGGGCGGATGACGCCGGGAGCCGGCTTCTGGTTCACCTGCCGCTGCGCGAGCGACTGCATGGCTTCGAGCGCCGACTGCGGGCGTCCTGTGAAATGCGTACCGCGCGCGCTGCCGAAGCCCCGCCCGGACGAATTGCTGAACGTCATGACGCCCTGCCGCTGCTGCGCACCATACGAGTTCGCGTTTGCAAAGCCATAGGCGTTGCGGCGCGGCACGAGTTCTTCGAGGTATTCCTTCGGAATCTCCGCGAGGAAGCGCGAGGGCGGGTTGCCGTTCGTGCGGCCGTAGAGCGTGCGCGTGCGCGCATACGTCATGTAGAGCTTGCGCTCAGCGCGCGTGATGCCGACATAGCAGGTGCGGCGCTCCTCCTCGATCTGGTGGTTGTCCATGAGCGTGCGGCTGTGCGGGAAGATGCCTTCCTCCATGCCTGCCATGAAGACAATCGGGAATTCGAGGCCTTTCGCCGCATGCAGCGTCATGAGCGTCACACGGTCGTCCTCCATGTCGGCATTGTCGATGTCGGAGACGAGCGAGAGCTGCGCGAGGAAGTTTTCGAGCGTCGGCTGTTCCTCGTTCTTCATGAACTCCTTCGCCATGCCGACGAACTCTTTGAGGTTCTCGAGGCGGTCTTTCGCCTCGGGCTTCTTATCCTCTTCGAGCTCGCGCTGGTAGCCGGATTCCTTCATGACGCGCTCGATGAGCTGGTCCATCGAGAGGTTGCTCTGGATGGCCATCGTGTTGAAGATGAACGTCGTGAAGAGTTCGAGCGGCTTCTTGACGCGGCTCGTGATGCCCGGCACCATCGCGAGCGCGTCGGGGTTCGAGATGATATCGAAAAGCGTGAGGCCCGCGTCCGCTGCATAGTTCATGAGCTTGTCCACCGTCGTCTGGCCGATGCCGCGCTTCGGGACGTTGATGATGCGCAGCAGGCTCACGCTGTCGAGCGGGTTGAAGATGACGCGCAGGTAGGCGACGATGTCCTTGATCTCCTTGCGGTCGTAGAACTTCAGGCCGCCGACCATCGTGTAGGGGATGTGCGCATTCATGAGGCCTTCTTCGAGGATGCGGGACTGTGCGTTCGTGCGGTAGAGGATGGCCATGTCGCCATACGAGGCGTTGAAAATCGTCTTCTGCTTGCGAATCGTCGTCGCGATGAAGTTCGCCTCGTCGCGCTCATCCATCGCCTGGTACGTCGTGACTTTCTCGCCTTCGGGGTTCTCCGTCCAGAGCTCCTTCTTCTTGCGCTCCGTGTTGTTCTCGATGACGGCGTTCGCGGCCGCGAGAATCGTCTTCGTCGAGCGGTAGTTCTGCTCGAGTTTGATCGTCGTCGCGTCCGGGTAGTCGTTTTCAAAGTCCATGATGTTGCGGATGTCGGCGCCGCGCCAGCCATAGATGGACTGGTCGGCATCGCCGACGACGCAGAGGTTTTTGTGGCCCGCCGCGAGGATCTTCGTGAGCTGGTACTGCGCGCCATTCGTGTCCTGATACTCGTCGACGAGGATGTACTGGAACCGGCGCTGGTACTTCTCGCGGATGTCCTCGTTTTCCTCGAGCAGTGTCACCGTGACCATCAGCAGGTCGTCGAAATCGAGCGCGTTGTTGTCGCGCAGCTGCTTCTGGTAGATTTCATAGATGTCGGCGACCTTTTCCTGAAAGAAGCCGTCCGCGAGCTTCTTGAACGTATGCGGCCCCTGCAGCTGGTTCTTTGCGTTCGAGATGGCCGAGAGGACGCTCGACGGCGTGTACTGCTTTTCATCGAGATTGAGCTTCTTGAGTGCGTCCTTGATGACCGCCTGGCTGTCACTCGTGTCGTAGATGACGAAGTTGCGCTTGTAGAGCTCCGTCGCCTCGATCTCGCGACGCAAAAAGCGCGCGCAGAACGCATGGAACGTGCTGAGCCAGACGTCTTTCGCGGCATCGCCGATCATACGGTCGACGCGGTCGCGCATCTCCGTCGCGGCCTTGTTCGTGAACGTGATGGCAAGAATGCGGTACGGCGCGACGCCATGCGCCAAAAGGTTCGCGATGCGGCACGTCAGCACTTTCGTCTTGCCCGAGCCCGCGCCCGCCATGATGAGCAGCGGCCCCTCCATGTGCTCGACAGCCTGTTTCTGCATGGGGTTGAGTCCCTCGAAGATATCCAAAATTTCCTCCTATCCCTTTGTCTTTTATACTGAACGGATTTACGGCGTAAAAAGCCGCCCCTACAGGTTGCAGGAGCGGCGAAATGACAATATTTCGGTAGTTCCTTACTTCTTCTCGATGCGCTTGACGGCCTCGGAGAGCGGCGGGATAATCTGCTTCTTGCGGCTCATGACGCCCGGCAGATAGACATGCGTGCCGCTCGCATCCTTCTTGAACGCTTCGCCGATCAGCGTCTTCGGCGAGCCCGCATAGAGGAGATACGTCGCCTCTTCGAGGATGTCCGTGACCATGACGAGGCTCATGTCGAAGCCCTCTTTCTCACAGATCGTCGACATTGCTTCGATGAGCTGCGGCTCGAGGTCCATGACTTCCTTCGTATCCATGACGGAAATCTGGCTCACGATGATGCGGTAGTCGCCGATCGTGAATTCCTTGAGGTCGTTCTTCGCGATCTCCATCGGCGTCATGTCGCCGATGCCGGAGCCCGCCTTCAGCATGGCCATGCCATATTCCTGGATGTCAACGCCCGCAATTTCCGCGAGGCGCTCCGCCGTCTTCTTGTCATACGGCGTGCACGTCGGGGACTTGAAGAGGACGGTGTCGGAAAGGATGGCCGAAAGCAGCAGACCCGCGATGGACTGTGGGATGTCGATGTCGCGATGCCAGTGCATGTTCGCGACAATCGTCGCCGTGCAGCCGACCGGCTCGGCATGCGTGTAGATCGGCTCGCTCGTCTGGATGCCACCGAGACGATGATGATCGATGATCTCGACGATTTTCGCGGCCTCGATGCCCTCGACGGCCTGCCCGCGCTCGTTGTGATCGACGAGGATGACGCGGTCGCGCTCCGGCATCGTCAGGTTGTCGCGGCTCACGATGCCGACGAGGCGGCCGTTCTCGACGACCGGATAGTTGCGGTAGTTCGTCTCCTCCATCGTGCCCTTGATGTCCGAGAGGAGGTCGAGCGGCTTGAAGCAGACGGGATCCTGATGCATGATGCGGCGCACCGGCACGCACTGGTTGATGAGGCGCGCAGCCGTGTACGTGTCATACGGCGTCGAGAGCACGAAGATGCCGCGCTTTTCCGCCTCCTCGATGACGTCGGCCGAGACGCGGCCGTCGCCCGTGACGATGAGGACGGAGATGCCCTGCTTGACGCAGTCGATGATTGTCTCGTCGTGGCGGTCGCCAATCAGGACGATGTCGTTCTCCTTGATGTGCGACTGGATCATCTTGATTGAGCCCGCCGCGATGCGGACTTCGCCCTTGATGAAATCGCTCTCGACGCCACCGACGAGGATTTTCGCGTCGATGGCCGCGATGATGTCGCGATAGCGCACGCGCATGTCGGCGAGGTTCGCCATGCCGAGTTCCTGGAAATAGCGCTTGGCGAGGTCGGAAACCGTCACGATGCCCACGAGGATGCCCTTGCTGTCCGTGACCGGCACGGAGCGCAGGTCATGGTCGCGCATGATTTCGCCGAGCTGGCGCAGCGTGTCATGCTGCTTCACGACGATCTTGCAATCGAGCAGCACATCCTTGACGCGCGGATAGAGATCCGTCAGCAGCAGCGGCTGCTCGACATGGAAATGCTCGAGCGCGAACTTCGTCTCGGCATTGACCTTGCCTGCGCGCGCCGGGACGACATTCTCGCCGAGCGCCTGCTTCAGATGCGCATAGCCGATGGCAGAGCAGATGGAGTCCGTGTCCGGATTGCGATGACCGATCGTGTAAATGGGTTTCGTGTTTTTCATGTTTTGAAAAATCCTCCCTCGTTCAAAACGCTGATTGCTTTTTATTATATCGAAAATCCGCGCGACCGTCTACCCTTTCGCGCGGATTTCAATTATAATGAGGCTGTTTCTTTTTTTTATTGAAAGAGGGGTCCCTTTTGAAAATCAATCTGCCACAAAGCTATTTTTCGAAACTCATGCGCGCCGTCGTCGAGTTCGAAATAATCTCGGATGGCGACCGCATCCTCATCGGCGTCTCGGGCGGCAAGGACAGCATCTTCCTCGCCTACGCGCTCGCCATCCTGCGCGAGCGGCTGCACAAAGACTTCGCGCTCGGCGCGCTCACGATCAACCCGATGTTTCCCGATACACCATTCGACACAGTGCGCATCGGCGCGTTCCTCGCGGGGCTCGGCATCCCGTATGACACCGTCGATGTCGATATCGCGGGCGCCATCGAGGCACAGGACGGCAAGACGCCGTGCTACACCTGCGCGTTCTTCCGCCGCGGCGCCATGAACCGCTACGCGACGGAGCACGGCTACAACAAGATCGCCTACGCCCATCATAACGACGACGCCGTCGAGACGTTCCTCATGAGCCTCCTCTGGTCTGGCCAGCTCACGACCTTCACGCCCGTCACGTACCTCGACCGCACCGGCCTTACCGTCATCCGCCCGCTCATCTACTTCCGCGAGGAAGAGACGCGCGAAGCGGTCAAGTACCACGGCTTCACGCCCGTGAAATCTCCGTGCCCGCACGACGGCCACACCGTCCGCCAGGACGCAAAAGAACTCATCGCCAAGCTCGCCCCCGCCATCCCCGACCTCTACGACCACCTCGCCGCCGCTATGCGAAAGGGCGCGCTTGGCGAACTCTGGCCGGCAGCCAAGACGCGCAAAGAAATGAAAGAGACGTATTTCCGCTACATGGGGAAATAAAGGCTACAAACGTATGGCTTTCGACCAGCAGCGGCCAGATGGCCTCTTCTGCCATCGTGGCGATGACCTCGTCCGTCACATGCCCGGCATCGTCCAGCGTCAAAACGGCACAGAACGTCACGCCTCGCGTCATTTTCCATTTGAGCCGCGTTAATCGCTGTCGGCCCTTACATAATAGGTGCTGCGTCCGCTGCCGTGCCGTTTCAGCACGCCTTCCCCGACCAGTTTTTTGATAGCCTGCAACGTGGATGACCTGCCGATGCTGGGGCAATGGGCCAGCACCTCTGCGGTGTTGAATTTGCCGATTGTATTGCGCGCGTATTCCTTCACAATATCATAGGCCGTGCTTTTGCTGCCATGGGCGGACACAGTGCCGACGCGTTCCTCGAACTCGGTATAGCAGGCGAGGATAACGGACAACAGGTAGCGGATAAACGGCGTAGGGTCATTTTTACCGTCCTGCCAGCCGACATCGGCAGCCTCCAGAACATCGTAGTAGACGTCTTTAGTTTTCTCAATCTGCCTCTCGATACTGATGTATTTGCCGACTGCGTAACCACTCCTGTAGAGCAAAAGCAGCGTCAGGAGGCGGCTCATCCTGCCATTGCCATCGTTGAAGGGATGGATGCAAAGGAAATCGCAGACAAACGCGGGAATGAGAAGCAGCGCGTCCACCTGCTCCATGGCAATGGCGTACCCATAGGCGTGACACAAGCTCTCCATTGCCGCCGGCGTCTCGTACGGAGCCAGCGGCGTAAAGCGCGTAAAAGTGCTCCCATCCGGCCGCATTTCGTTGATATAGTTCTGGACAGTCTTGTAGTGACCGCCAAAGCTCAGACCAGCCCTTTTCAGCAAGTCGCGGTGCAACTGAAGGATATAGGGCGGCTTGACAGGAATGTAAGCGTAATTTTCGTGAATGGTATTGAGCACATCCCGATAACCCATAATCTCATTTTCGTCGCGGTTGCGCGGCGTCGTCTTCTCCGCCAGCAGCTGCTTCATGCGGGTGTTGGTCGTGACGATGCCCTCGATTTTATTGGAGCTCTCCGTGCTCTGCACCCTGGCAATCTCCACCAGCCGTGCCAATTCCACCGGCTTCTGCCGGATATATAAATCCTGCCGCCCCTTACACTCATGAATCTTCGCCACGAGATTCAATATGTCAATATCCCAGCTCTTACGCGCCAAATAGCTGTAATCGAACTTTCTCATACAATCACCTTCGTCCAATATGTTGATTTATCGTCCAATTATACGGTAATTTGGACGATAAATCAACATATTGGACGATTTAATGTTTACAACGACGAGGACGGTATTCTGCTTATCACGCAGCGCGAACAGAAGCCATGCGATCCCAGTGTGATTGTCAAGCCCTCACTTGTGGAGGAAGTACTCATACGTCCGCCGCAGGCCCTCTTCGAGGCTTGTCTGCGGTTCCCAAGCAAGCGAGCGGCGCGCGCGGCCGTTTGCGAGGAGTGACTGGTAGATGTCGCCCTTGCGAGCCTCGGCAAAGTTCGGCGTAATGTTTTTTCCTGCGGCCTTGCTGAAAACTGCCACGAGCTCCTTGAGGCTCGTTTCCGTCTGCGTCGAAAGGTTGTAGGCGCGGTTTGCGTGCTCCGTGCGGAGTGCCGCGTCGATGCCGCGCGCGATGTCGCCTGCGTAGATGAAGTCGCGCGTCTGCCCGCCATCGCCATAAATCGTGATGTCTTTGCCTTCGGCGATGCGGCGCGCGAAGATGCTGATGACGCCTCCCTCGCCGCCATCGCCCTGCCGCTCGCCGTAGACATTCGCAAAGCGCAGCACGACGTAGTCGAGACCATAGGCTTTGTGATAGAGGTCGAGGTAATGCTCGACCGTCACTTTCGAGAGACCGTAGAACGACAGTGGCCGCAAGGGCTCGAACTCGTCAATCGGCAGGTGATCTTCTGGCACATCGCCATAGCTCGCGGCCGTCGAGGCGAAAATCACGCGCTGCACGCCGTATCGCCGCGCCTGCTCGAGCACATGGATGGAACCGACGACGTTCTGCGTGCCGTCGAGCTCCGGGTCAGCCATCGAGACATGGACGGTCGTCTGTCCCGCGAGGTGCACGACGGCATCAAAATGCCCTGCCTCAAAGATATTCCCGAGCGCCTCGCTCGTCACGTCGCATTCGTGAATCTCCGTGCCTTCGGGGAGGTTTTCGCGCAATCCCGTCGTAAAATTGTCCACGACAGCAACCTGCTCGCCCTCTGCCTGCAAGAGCCGCACGAGATGCGAGCCGATGAAACCCGCGCCGCCTGTCACCAAGACCTTCATATCAAAAATCTCCTTTTGTAATTCCTGAATTTCAATTCGGGGTACATCCTAGCACCTCGGAGTTACATCTTTGTAAACCGCTTCACGTGCAGAGCTCGATGACGATGTGCTCGAGGAGTTCATTGCCGCCACGCCCTGTCTTCATCGCATAGTCAGCATCCGCGATGTCGAGGAACGACTGCCGCAGCTGCGCATCGGAAAAACGCGCCGCCGAGCGGCCGAGCTTTTCCGCGATGAATGGATGGAGGCCGAGCGGTTTTGCAAGTGCCTTGCCGCGCACGCCGTCCGCCATCAGGAGCCGCACCTGCCAGAGCTGGCGCACATGGCGCGCGAGCAGCACGAGCAGCACCGTGAAATACGTGCCATCCGCCAGCTGCCGCGCGAGGAGCGCCAGCGCTTTTTTCGCATCCTTTGCGCTGATGGCGTCCATGAGCGCAAAGACCGAGACCTCCGGCAAACCCGCGAAGACCTCGATGAGCTCCTGCTTCGTAATGCACCGTGCCTTCGAGAACAGCGCGATCTTGTCGAACTCCGAATCGAGGTACGACAGCGAGATCTGCTGCATCATCGAGACGGCATTGACGAAATACTCGTAGGCATCGCGGTCGAGATCCTTGTTCATGGACTGCAGCTTCCCCTGCAGCCAGTCGTTGATGTTCCAGGCGCGCACGGGCTCGGCCTCGAGCACGAGCCCCGCCTTCTCGACCGTCTTCGTGAGCTTCTTGCGCTTGTCCGGCTTCTCGCCCATGACGAAGATGACATACGAGAAATCGGGCATCGCGAGGAGTTCTGCCTGCAGCCGTTCGAGTTTCTTATCGGCGGACGATTTCGTCTTCGCGCCCTTTCCACGCTTCATGCCGCCCGATGCGACGGCATCATCGCCCTCCGCGTCGCCGTCCGCTGCCGCGCTCTTCTTCGCCGCGCGGAACAGTGTCGTATCCTCGACGACGACGACGTTCTGCGGAATCAGGAACGGCACGGTCTCGAGCAGCCCGATGAGCTGGTCGCCATCGACGTCGCCTGTGAGCTTCGTCAGGCCGTCCCGCTGCCCGCCGTCCGGAAAGAGCTGCGCGAGCACGGCTTCGAGCGCGCGGTCGATGTAGTAGCGCTCCTCGCCCGCAAGCAGCAGTACATGCGGCACGCCCTTCTTGAGCTGCACCATGAATTCTCCGAATTTCACGTTCCCGTCCCCTTCTTTCTACATTAAATTTAGCAGGGCAGCCTCCATCCGTCAAGAAAGATTCATTTTCGGGCGTGTTTCAAAAACAGGCATTTTAGGTTGACACTTCCAATAAAAACAGCATAAAGCAACACCCCCATATGAGAATAATCGTCGTTTAATTTTCACTTTTGTATATGCAATTATGCCGCTTTGCGACGATTCCAAGAAGACCAAAAACCGCGTTCTTCGAGCAGATCAATGAGCTCAGGCCATGACTCGCCCGTCATGATCTCTACGGGGCTGCGCCCCTGCCTGGACTTCACTCTCGACCTGCGGTACTTCTTCGTATTCAGATGAAGCTGCACCAAGCTGTAGAAGCTGTCCGAGACGCACTTCTTGATGTTCATGTAAGCCCTGAGGCGACTGTTGACATTCTCGACCAAACTGCTGGCACGCTTGGTGCCCATGACAATCCTGTCATGCACCTTCCGCGCCGCTTCGAAACGCTCCGAGCCTATGACTGCCAGCGCTTGCCGAGTAAGTTCTGCATAGGCAACCGATTCTTTGGCTACGCTCCAACGTCTGTAGAGCAGCTTGAACGCTTCCACCGGAAGCCCCAGCTCTCGTGCAGCTCGCTGGAAGCGCTCGAACAATCTGCCCAAGAAAAGCAAGAGCGCGGGAAGTCTTGCCTTGAACCGGCAGATTTCCGTGCGGAGTTCATAAGCCCATTTATGTCGGCGGGCCGCAGTCTCCATTTCGGTTGTCAGCCAATCCATGAGTTCCATGACATCTTTCAGGGGATAACCGCTGAAAGAAAGGAGCTCGTGGATCCAGTCATAGAGGCATTCCACAAGGTCATGATCTTCGACCATGACCGGCATCTTGGCTTGACATTCATCCAGCCGTTTCTTCTTCGTCCGGATGCGCTCGCTCCAAGGGCGTTTCGCGCGATCTACCGCCTTCTCCAAGTCATAACAGGCAGAAACTTCGCCGAGGATATGCTTTTGGAAACGGCATACAGCGCCGCCGATGTCTTTCAATGCATGGAAGACGTCGATCTGGACATTTGTATTCGGAAAAGCCGCCTTGACACCACTGAGAAGCCCCCTGCCTGCATCGCTGATGGCGACTTCCAGGTCGAGCCCGGAGTCCTTCAACGTTTCCATGACCAGCTGCCAGGTCTCGCCCTTGCGGTCGTCCATGGCTTGCATCAGGTAAACGTAGGTGGAATCGGCATCCACGCCCGTGAAGACGGGGTTGTCGCTGCCGTCGAATATTTCGTCGTTGGCGCCTTGATGAATGTTGTGCAACGGAATGCTTTGCGTAATCTGCGCCGCAAAGGCTCCGGCCTTGTTCAGCAATTCGCTGATGTATCCGATGGATGGCGAAACATCCTTGCCGTAAATACGGGTCAACACACGCTGGATACCTTCGATGGAAGAATGACCGTCCAATGCCAGCGACAGGATGGCCTTGTCCACATCCTTCTTGGTGACAAGAACGCAGTGGACGGGGACATCCAGCAGGCCACGGGCTTTGGATTCCACGTTGAAGATCCGGGTGATGCTCTTGTATACGGCTTGCCGAGAAACTTGAAAAGCTCGTGCCACATCGGACACGGTCATGCCGATGTCCTTCCGCACGGCGGACAATCCGACCATTCCCACGAGTAAGGCTTGGTAATTGCGTTGCATCCGCAACGGTGAAAAAATACTTTTCACAACTGGAGTTGTGTTGTAAAATGGCGTTAGCATACGGTACATCTCCTATGTCTGACGTTGTGATTTTCTTTTTCTACTCACATTATAAGACATCTGAGGTGGCTGTATGCTTTTGTTTTATTTGAACAGCAGTTGAGAAAATTGTTCGCGGGGTAAAGTGTCAACCAGATTTAGGCGATTTTGAAACACGCCTAAAAATCCATCAGCATGCCGATGCACATCAGCGCCACGCCGCCAACCTGTACAAACCGTCGCAGATTCCGCATGAGATCACATCCTTTCTGTTCGAAGGTTCTTTCTTCCTATTCTATCACAATCCATCGCCCTTCGCACCTGCTTCTCTTGGCTCCCTCTCAGAGGGAGCTGTCGCCGCAGGCGACTGAAGGAGTCTCACAACATCGTAGATTTTAATTCTCGATTGTTTCTTATGCGGGCTATGCAGTTGCTTCTTTCGACGCCCGCATAAACAACAATCGTGCATCTCAAACGCCGAGCTTGTGAGACAGCCTTACGGCATAAGCGACCGCATAGGCGCTGAAGCGCCTTGCGTCTGCTTATCCCTCCGCCCTTCGGGCACCTCCCTCTGAGAGGGCGGCTTATGATTGCATCAGTCCCTCATTCATGCTGCCCGACCGGAATCCTCTGAGGTCGATCGAGACATAACGGAATCCGAGTGCGCGGAGCTTCTGCTCCGTTTCCTCCCTGAGCCCCGGCGTCTCGAAAAACCTCCCAATGTCCTCCGGCAGCAACTCGATCCGCGCGAGCGTGCCGTCCTCATGTACGCGCACGCGCAGCTGGCGGAAGCCCTTTGCCATCAGGAACTCCTCCGCGCGGTTCACGCGGTCGAGTCCGTCCGCCGTCAGCTCCTCGCCATAGGCAAACCGCGACGCGAGGCACGCGAACGACGGCTTGTCCCACGTCGCAAGCCCGCGCTCTCTCGACAGCGCGCGGATGTCCGCCTTCGTGAGCCCTGCCGCATGCAGCGGGCTCACGATGCCGAGCTCCCCCAGCGCCCGCCGCCCGGGCCGGTAATCGCCATCATCATCGAGATTCGACCCATCCGCCACCGCCGCGAGCCCGCGCGCCCGCGCCAGCTCCACCATCTTCGAAAACAGCGCATGCTTGCAGAGATAGCAGCGGTCCTTCGGATTCTCCGCAACGCCCGGAATCGCGAGCGTATCAAACGGCACGACCACATGCTCGATGCCGCGCCCCCGACAGAACGCCGCCGCCTCCTCCACATCCCTCTGCGGCACGAATGGAGATGAGGCCGTAAACGCCACAGCCTTCGCCCCAAGCACCTCGTGCGCGACATCGAGAAGGAACGTCGAATCGACGCCAGAAGAAAAAGCGACGGCAGCGGAGTTGAGGCGGGTGAGAAGGGACTTCAGCCGCTCTGATTTCACAACGAGATTTTGTTCCATGAAATGCCCTCCTGAGAAAGATACGTCGAAGCCCGCATAAACAACACTCCAGAATTAAAAGCGCCGATATTGTGAGACTCCCTCAGTCTCGCTACCGCTCGACAGCTCCCTCTGAGAGGGAGCCTTTCAATAAGCACGCACTCCAGGCTCCCTCCCAGAGGGAGCTGTCAGCCGAACGGCTGACTGAGGGAGTCTCACAAGCACGGCACAGGAAATGCACGATTGCAGCTTACGCGGGAAACAAAAAATTGCTTGCCCCCGCTCCGCGTGCACCAGCCCAGCTTCGAGCGGTCAGGGGAGGCCTGCAAGAAACCCGTTAAGGAATCGTCCGTGGGTTTCGGCAGGCCTCCCCTGGCCGCGTCCGACCGCAAGCCCATCTCCGCGACCACGAACAGTTGCTCCGCGTGCATCAAACCCTGCTTCGAGCGGGCACGGGGGATTCGCAAGAAATCCGTTAAGGAATCGTCCGTGGATTTCGGTGAATCCCCCGTGCCCGCGTCCGACCGCAAGCCCCTCTCCGCGAAGCCCGTCCTTACTTCCGCGTCCACCACTCGCGCAGCACCTCCATCACGAACCTCTGGCACGCCGGCCCCGTCCCGAGATCCCACGGATCCTGATTGTGGAGGATGCTATTCGAAATGATGCGGATTGCGAGGAACGGCACACCGAGCGACTGGCAGATCTGCGCGACCGCGTCCCCCTCCATCTCCTCGCAGAGCGACCCATAAAATTCATGCAGGAACTTCACGCGGTCGATCGCGCAGTTCCAGCTGTCGCACGTCCCGATCACGCCCTCGACGACCTTGCCGCGCGTGTACCGCACTGCCGCCTGCCGCGCCGCCGCGAGCAGACCCGCGTCCGCCGCATGCTGCACCTCCTGCGTGAATTCGCCCTTTTCCGCATCCCATGCAAAGACGCCGAGCTTCTTGAGATCGTCATACGGCGCCCCCGCGCCCGCCGGACGGTAATGCGACTGCCACGCCGACTCATTGACCGTCTGCGCGCCGAGCACGATATCGTAGACATTGAGCTCTTCATCGTGCGCGCCCGCCGTCCCCTGGCTGATGAGCGCCGCCGGATGATACCGCTCAATCGCGATGGCCGCAAGCGCCGCCGCATTTGCCATGCCCCACTGCGTCTCAGAGATTACGAGCGGATGGCCGCCGAGCCGCCCGCGCACCATGCGCCACGGCCCCCACGGCTCCTCCACGGCCTCCGTCATCGCCCCGATGAGCTCCGCCGTCTCGACAGACATCGCGCCCTGCACGACGACCGGCCGTTCCTGTTCTTCTTTCACATCCACCGCCTCCTCGTTCTAGCATCTATATTCTACATCCGCCGAAAAAATCCTTGTCCGCGCCTTGCCCGCGCCCCCGCTTTCCCTTACAATGAAGAAAACCACGACCCCATCCACAGCAAGCGAGGCGGCACCATGAAGCTCACCATCTCCGGCATCCCCGTCGAAGTCACGCGCAAGCGCATCAAGAACATCTACCTGCGCGTCAAGCCCGACGGCCGCGCCCTGCTCTCCGCCCCCACGCACATGACGCGCGAAGAAATCGACGCCTTTTTGCGCGCCCGCACCAGCTGGCTCCAGAAAAACGTCGCCGCCGCCAAAAGCCATCCGCCGCTCGCCCCCGCCTCCGCCGCCACCGGCGAGACCCTCTACCTCTGGGGCCGGCCGCACGTCCTCATCGTCCGCGAAATCCCCGGCTGCCGCCCGCACGCCGCCAAAGACGGTGCACGCATCCTCCTCACCGTCCGCCCCGGCACCGACGCCCCCCATCGCGCCGCCCTGCTCAAAGAAATCCTGCGCGGCGAACTCTCAAAAGC
This sequence comes from Selenomonas sp., assembly GCA_022773585.1. Classification (GTDB taxonomy): domain Bacteria; phylum Bacillota; class Negativicutes; order Selenomonadales; family Selenomonadaceae; genus Selenomonas_C. Next base: position 63,204 of record JALEZZ010000009.1, read on the forward strand.
CATCGCCCGCCGCCTCCCCGTCATCGAACACCTCACCGGCCTCCACGCCGAAGAATGGCGCACGAAAGACATGAAGACGAGATGGGGCACCTGCAACATCCAGAAACGAAGAATCTGGATCAATTTGCAGCTCGTCCACCATCCGGAAATCTGCCTCGACTACATTTTGCTGCACGAGCTGCTGCATCTTGTGGAGAAATATCACAACGAGAGATTCTACGGGCTCATGACAAAATTTATGCCAGAGTGGAGGAAAGTGCGGGCGCTCCTGAACCAGTAGCTCCGCGTGCGTTGAGCCCATCTTCGAGCGTGCAGGGGAGGCCTGCAAGAAACCCGTTAAGGAATCGTCCGTGGGTTTCGGCAGGCCTCCCCTGCACGCGTCCGCGCACGAACAACCCTCCGCGACCCATCAGCCCTCCTCCGCGACCACGAAAAAAGAGCCCCCGCTTCGCGAGAGCCCTCCCTATCATTCATACACGAAATTCAGCGTCGTCGCCGCCCGTTCCTTGAGCGTCGGCGCCTTCTGATCCTTATCCGACAGAATCGTCGGCTGAATCGGCCACTTCACACCGATGTCCGGGTCGTCCCAGCGGATGTTGCCGTCGCACTCCGGCGCGTAGTAGTTGTCCGCCTTGTACTGCACCTCGACATCATCCGTCAGCGTGATGAAGCCGTGCGCGAAGCCGCGCGGGATGAAGAGCTGGCGCTTGTTCTCGGCCGAGAGCTCGACGCCGACCCACTCGCCGTACTGCGGCGAACCCTTGCGGATGTCAACGGCCACGTCGAAAATCGTGCCGCGCGACGCGCGCAGGAGCTTTGCCTGGCACATCGGGTTCAGCTGATAGTGCAGGCCGCGCAGCGTGCCTTTCTCGGCCGAATAGGACTGGTTGTCCTGCACGAAATCGACATGGATGCCGCCCTCCTCGAGCTTGCGCTTCGACCAGCTCTCCATGAACCACCCGCGCGCATCGCCGAACACCTGCGGCTCCACGACATAGACGCCTTTGAGTTTTGTTGCTGTGACTTTCATTGATTTATTACTCCTTTTTCGTACCCGCTAGGGCCTTTCGTTTCATCACGTAGTTCCAGATGGTCACGATGGCGGTCGCGCCGAGTTTGGCGATCATGTAGTAGATGCCGCAGAGGTCGACGAAGATGTACATGCAGACCTGGTTCAGAAACAATCCTGCGATGCTCGAACCGAAGAACAACGCCTTCTGCCGGCCCGTCTGCCCGCCCGCTGCACGAAAGACATACACAACGCAGAGCCAGTAGTTCACGAAGACCGACGCCGTAAACGACAGGCCTGACGACCAGAGGTAGGGAATGCCGGCATACTCCGTCAGGGCGTAGAGCAGGCCATAGTCGACGAGAAAGCACCCGCCGCCCACGAGGCAGAAGCGGAAGATTTCCCAGAACCGGGCGCTGCTCATCGCCTTCATACGCCTGCCTCCCAATCCGCGATCATCTCCTGATACATCTCTTTGAGCCCCTGCGTCGGCGTCCAGCCGAGCGCGCGGAGCTTTGCCCCCGAGAGGCGCAGCCCCGTGTCCGCCGCATAGCCGAAATCCATGCCCTCCGGGATGTCGACGACGACCTTGCTGCGGCCGCCCGAGACCTCCCGCGCGACGAGATCCGCCATCTGGCGGATCGTCATCGTCGTTTCCTCATGTACCACATGATACACCTCGCCAGCCTTGCCGCGCAAGAGCAAAAGCTGGAGGGCGCGCACGACATCGCTGATGGCGCAATAGTTCCCCATCGAACGCCCGGCCGTGTGCAGCACGATTGGTGCGCCCTGCATCGCCGCCCGCGCGAACTGCGCAAAGACACGCCCGTCATCTCGCGGCACGCCGCGCCCGAACGTCTGCGCGAGCCGCGCCACGCGCACGGGCACGCCGTACTCGGCAAAGAAATCAAAGCAGTACTGCTCTGCCATGCGCTTGCCCATCGGGTACGAGCTGCGCGCACGGTAGAGATCGACAACACCGAGCTCGTCCTCCGCTGCCAGGTGCCCGCTGCAGTCGAGCGCCCCGCAAGCCTCCATCGAGGAAACATAGACCATGGCCCGCACGCCGCGCTGCCGCGCAAAGTCCAAGACATTCCGCGTCGTCAGGACGATGCTGTCCGCCGTCTCCACGGGATGCGACACCATCACGCGCGACTGCGTCACCGCCGCGCAATGCACGACGTAATCCACCGGCCCTTGGACGCCATCCAGCGCCCCCGGCTGCGCGAGGTCGGGGATGACAACGAGCTCCGCCGCATCTGGCAGCACGCGCCGCGCTTTCGCTGCATCGCGCACGACCGCCACGACCTCTGCCCCCGGCACCGCCGAGAGAACATGCTGCACGAACTGCGAGCCCACATACCCGCTCGCACCTGTCACAAGATACCGCATCCTGCGCCGCCTTTCATCCGATCAGTTCCTGTGTCTTATCGAGCGCCCGCCGTACGGCATCGTCCATGTCATAGTAGCGATACTCCGCAAGCCGCCCGATGAGATGCAGATGCGGATACGCCTTCGCTGCTTCATCATATTTTGCATAAGCCGCCTTCGCCTCGTCTGTAAAGATCGGATAATACGCCGTATTCTCACCGCGCACATATGCTTGCGGATACTCGCGCAGGATCGTCGTGACCTGGCTCTCGCATGGATGGATCTGGCGGAACTCCGTAATCCGCGTGAAATCATAATTGTTCGGATAATTCACCGTCGCCACGGATTGATAATGTGCAACTGGCATCGTCTGGAAATCCATGCGCACGCTGCGGTACGGCAGCTCGCCATGCGCAAAGCCGAAGAGCTCGTCCACCATGCCCGTATAGATGACCTCGCCATCGAACGGCTGGCCGAAGACCTCGAGCGTGCCGTCCGCGCCGAGCGTCAGCACCTCCGACGCCGACGTGTTCAGCATCAGCTTGATGTTTTCATGCGCGAGCATCCGCTCGAACATCTGCGCGTAGCCCTTGCTCGGCACGCCCTGGAAGCGGTCCTGGAAATAACGCTGGTCGCGGCCGATGTAGACCGGCACGCGCGCCGTCACAGCGCCGTCGATTTCCTCGGGTTTCTTGTCCCACTGCTTTTCCGTATAATGCAGGAAGATGTTCTCATAGATGAAATCCGCGAGCCGCCCGAGGTCCTCGTCGTCGATTTTCTTGAGCTCGAGAATCGGCACCTTCGTATCATAATCGAAATGCGCGAGCAGTTTCGCCTCCATCCGGTCGGCCATCGACTGCGGGAAGACATCGTGCAGCGTGTCGAGCGAGAACGGCAGCGGCACCGCCTTGCCATGGATGACGGCGCGGACATGGTGCTGGTACGGGTCCCACTGCGTGAAGCGCGAGAGATATTTCCAGACCGCTTCGTCATCCGTATGGAAAAGATGCGGCCCATAGCGGTGCACGAGGATGCCGTTCTCGTCATGTTCGTCATAGCAGTTGCCGCCGACCGTGCGCCGCCGCTCCACGACAAGCACCCGCCGCCCCGCCTGCGCCAGCCGCTCGGCCACGACAGCCCCGGACATGCCGGCGCCGATGATGAGGATATCAAAAAACACAGGATTTCCTTCTTTCCATTGTCAGATATTCTTATTGTACGAAGAAACCCGCCGCATGGCAAGAAATTCTTGTCTGCAAGCGGGCATCATCAACCATCGAGTTCCTTTTTCACTGCCTCATAAATTCGCGCGCCATTCGTCTCGCCGGCAGCAGGCGGCGCGGGCTGTGCCGCAGGAGATTGCCGCAGGGCGGCGAGGAAGGTGGCGAGGGATTCGGGAGCAGTTTCGTGCTGAAGTGGTGGCATGGGATATCCTTTCTTTGCTTGCGATTTATAACAGAGCGAGATTTTCAAACGTCGCTACCCTCTCAGTCAGCTTCGCTGACAGCTCCCCCAAAGGGGGAGCCATAGAGCCATCAGCTTCGCCGACAGATTCCAAAAAAAAAAAGGGGTGAGCTATCAGGTGAGCCAGACTTTCGGGACATGGAGGATGCGGAGGCGGTCCTTGCGGGCCATCATGTAGATGGAGAGCAGGAGCTCGCCAAGGTGGCCGCAGACGCGGGTGTGCGTATCGGGCGGGAAAAGCTCTGGCGCATGTGTTCGGACATGCGCGAGCACGGGAAACATCCAGGCGCAGTAGTCATCGAAAACGTCCGCGCGCGCGAGGAGCATGTTGTAGTTGTAGAGATACGGTCCCGCGAGGATTTCGCGGGCTTTGTCAGCCTCGCTGGGATGGATGGCAGCGAGGGCCGCGTGCATGGCGGCGACAGCCTCCGGCGTGTTGTAGCGGCCATACTGCGTGGAAGTGTCTGGCCAGCAGACAAAGGGCAGCGGCAGCAGCACGTCAGCCTTGCCAGAGAGCAGCGCATCAACTTCTTCCGGCCGCGCCGCGAGGTAGCGGCGGTAGTGGGCGATGCCTTTGAAAGCATCATGGCAGTTCTTCCATGCCCAATAGGTGACGGTCAGCTCGTCACAATGCGGGTTTTCCTGCGAAATGGTTTCTCCCATGTCATCGCGCAGCTCCGTACCGATAGCTGGGCCGAGCGCCGCGCCCGCCTGCACGGTGTGGTAGATGGGGCTCTGCGGCAGCGCATGCACGAGCGGCGGGTCCGCCGCCGAACAGGCGACAAAAATGGCCATCCCTGCCGCAACCAGCGCTTTCGCATCGCCGGCCGCCTGACCTGCCTCTGCACCGTTCACCTCCAACGAAGGCAGGTCGAGTGAAGGAAAGCCTTTGCCGCGCAGATACGCCGCCATCTCACGGTACTCCATCGCAGCATCGAGCGGCGTGACATGGTGATAGCCATGCGCGCTGAGGATGGTGCGGATTTCGTCGTGAAGATACGGCGGCACGGCTAGGAGGAATTGCACTTCATCGTCGCTTTCCCGCAGATCTCCGATTTCCCGGACGGGCAGGCCATCGAGGACAGCAGGCGTCCTGCCGCGCTCCGTGACGACATAGCCAGAGACCTTGCAACCACGCGCACGAAGAGCGCAGGCCATGCCATGCGCGATGGACTGCGCTCCATAGAGGTAAAGCTTCCGCGTGGTCATAAGATCACCTGCTCGTTTTCCTGTGCGTCATAGAGTGCGCGATAAATGTAGTAATCGGCCGGCTCCGTGATTTTGAGATTGTTCTTCGTGCTGCGGACCATGTGCAGCGGCAGGCCATAGATGCTGCAGAGATGCGCGGAGTCGATGGACTTGCGGTGCTCGGACTGCGCATGGTCATAGACGCGCTTGATGTCGCCATAGTAGGCGTCCGCCCAGGTGATCGCGCGATGGAGGCCGGGCGTGTCGTCGTAGATGAACCAGCCCTGCGCGCGGGAATCAGCGACGAACTGCTCATAGACCTTCGCGAGCTCGGGGCGCATGCTGCGAAGCGTCGGCAGCAGCAGCGGATGCGGCCGCCACCAGAGCACGAAGTCCCCCGCCGCGCGAAAATGCTCGAGCACCCATTGGAGCTTTGGCAGGAAATGAGCATCGTTCTGGAGCGCCGCAACGAGCGTGGTGTTGTAAAGCACGGCGCGCTTGCCCGTGAGGAGCTTCGCCCATGCCTCTGGCAGAGGATAATCCTCGCGCCGGTCCGTGCGGACCCTGTCGAACTTTGGCGAGCCGAGCGGCCAGAACTTGTCTGGTGGCGCGGGCTTCGCGGGATAGCAATTCTCGAACTTCACACGGTCGCTGTCATTCTCGACAATGACATGGTCGGCGACCTGGTAGCCAGGCGCCTCCACGAGCTCGGGATACACCATGCCGCCCGTGACAAAATACGGCACGAGGACAAGCTTTTTCGTGATTGCCTTCAAGCGCGGCGTGTAGTAATGGGCATCGACGGTCGTGACCTTGTTCCAGTCGTCAAAGGGATTATGGATGAAGATGGCATCGGGATGGAGCGCCGCGAGATCAATCTCGCGCCAGTCGACGACGGGGACGCCCTCCGGCAGGCGGCCGCCCTCATACTGCCAGTCGCGCACCGTCCCGTCCGGATTCTTCTCGGCAAACGGAATCGGCACGACATAGGCGCGCGTCGAAGGGTCGGCCGCCGCTGCGCGCCAGATGCTCTCGAGACAGTCCCACATCGCGGCCTTGTAGGGGAGGAAGACGAGGGTGCGAGCGGGGGCGGGCGGAAGCGGGGAGAACGCAACACGATGGGAATCCTGTTTCCCATGTTTGGGCCGCAGCTTCGATGTCTTGCCCGCAAAAAAGACGAAATGCTCCGTGACTGGATAAATCGCGCCATGTGCAGCCGATGTCACTGCTGTCAGTACCGATTGCCGCGCCGTCAGACAGAAGACATGCCCGCCTAGCCGCAGAGCGGCGAGAGCATGCTCTGCGGCTGCCGCATCAAACGTACCGTCGTCAATCACGATGATGACATCATACCCTGCCACCAGAGCAGGCAGCGCAGCTACGGAATCACAGATGAGAGCCTCTGGCACGCTGTGTTCCCTTGCCGTCGGACGACCTGCTGCAAGAACCATGCGCCATTCACGCGCCTGCGCAGAAAACCGCATGCGCAAGAGCGATGCAAGATGCGAAAAGAGCGAACGCCCGCCCGTCCCAACAAAGAGCACCTGCGGCACATGCTCAAAAGTCAGCGCCATCGTGCTGAGCAAGATAAGTGATTCCCCCATAGCCTCAGCATCCGTGCCGAGCGCAGGAAGATGGCGGAGAATGGCTTCCGTGAGCTCTTTCGGCAATTTCGTCGCATCGAGCAGCGGCTTGCGCGTCACCCCCGACTGATAATAAAATTGCTGGCCATCAAAGCCGGCAGAAATCGCCATCCTTCATCACCTCCGCCTAAGCAGCTGGTTTGCTGCCGCTGCAATTTGCGCAGGCGGAATACCCTGAATGCAATGTGGCTTATAAAGGGAACGACAACCAGCGACCTCGTGGAATCCAGGCACCAGATGCTCGCAGCCTGGAGCGCCATGCGCCGGACGAACCTGAATAACACGCGCCTGCCACGGCGCGAAACGTGCTACCGAACTCAGCACCGTCACGGGCAAATCGAGCGGATGGCAGACCCACTCGACGATGGGTCGCCTTGCCGCTGCCGCAATATGCGTGAGCCCCGTGTCACCGCCCATATAGAGCCGCGCCATCGCAACGAGTGCCGTCGACTGGCAGAGCGGCGTTTTTCCGACGAGGTCGAGCACTGAGACATGCGCTTTCTGGAGCACCTTGGCAATTTTCGCTCCCGCTGCTTCCTCACCCGGTCCGCCGAGAAGCACGAACGGCATCCCGTACTGTACTTCCGTAAGTGCCTTCGCCAGCAGTTCAGGCGGATAAGTCTTGCGCCCCTCGCGCGTGCCGACAGCTACAGCGATATAGGGGCCGTGAACGTCTCCACTCTCCAGAAGCTGCTTTGCCGCATCGGCATCGCTCTTACGATACCAAATCTCCAAGTCATCGCGCTCCGAGCGGATGCCAAGTCCCGCTCGCAACAAGAAGAGCCCCTTATCGACTTCATGCACGACATGCAACGGTGTCAAGATAGGCCGCGTGAAAAGCATGTTCATGCCTTGATCCTGCTCGGCCTTTACCGGCGAACATTTCTCGCTGAAGCCAATGCGTTGCCGTGCCCCGCAAAAATACGCAAGCACGATCGCCCCCGTTTCATCGATATCCCAGCGCGGCACAAGACAGAGATCATAGTGCTGCTCCCAGAGATGCGCCTCGCAGAACGTGCGGTCCCAGTAAAAAAACTCGCGCATCGGGCGCCCGGGACGCGGCAGTTTCTCTGCGACAAACACATGGTTCACGTACGGGCAAAGCTCCATCAGCGGATATGGCCCTGACTTCACAACAAGATCGATCTGCGCCCGCGGATATGCCCGTCGCAACTCGCGCAGCATCGGAATCATCAGCACGCAGTCCCCAATCTCGTCGAGGCGTACAATGAGGATGCGCTGCGGTTGTGCAGACACAGGTTCTCTGTACCCTTCTGCCGCGAATGCCGGCTCCATGTGGCCGAAGAGGTCCTCCATCGTGAGATGGTCTGTATCCTGGTATTGCTTTAGGACCGCGTCAAATGCTTGTGCGATAAGCGACATGCGCATTTTCTCCTTTCCTATGTCCTCATTCTCTGATATCCAAAAGCCGTTGCTCGAGCTCCTGGTCAAGCTCGTCCTTATGCGCAAGCAAATCCTTGTAAACCTTCGCGCGTTCAAGGTAGTGCTGGCTCATAAGGCGGTTCTCCTTCACATACTGGTACGCTGCCGCCGCAATGGCATGACGGTATCTCCCGTCCTCGATGAGACGTACGAGTTTTGCTTCGAACTCTTCCGCACTCCGGTAGATACACCCCGTGCAACCATCGACAACCGTACGCTCGTAAACCGTCGGCGATGCGAGCACGACCGCGCCGTGGCCCGCACTCTCGATGAATTTCAAATCGCTCTTTGTGCGATTGAACTCCGAATCATGGAGCGGCAGCAGCGAAATATCTGCTGAATGCAGAACGCTTTCATAAACGGAAAATGGCACGAACTTCCCGTCATACTGCTTCGGATCGCCGATATATTCCTTATCCTGCGTCTCAAGCGCCTGGTAAAAAAGCTTGTCCGCAAGCACGCGGAAACGGACCTTGCCTGCATACTTCTTCGCCGCACGATTGATGGCCGGCAGGATGTCCTGCCAATCCGCCTCGCGGTTCAGCGCGCCAAAGAAAATCGTCACGCACCCCTGCCGCTCACGCTCCTCTGCCGTATAATCACGCGGCGCAGGGAGCTCTTTCAAATGATTTTCCATGACGAAAACGTGCGGATTGTACGGTCGTACAACTTCAGCCAGCGCTGGCGTCGAGACTTGCACAGCATGCGCGCCACGATAGTCCAGATAAGCAGACCGGATATTCTTTTCATGCCAGAGCACCGGATTGTCATCAATCTCATAAATGATGATATCATAGTGTTCACGCAAGAACTGCGTCGTTTTCATCGCTTCGGCCACGTCGACAAAGCCACGCCGCTGGCGCACGACGATGCTGCTGCCTTGCATCTGCTTTGGCACCGAACGAAGCTTCGTCAAACTTGACTGCAAGACCCAGCCAGGCTCTGTCCGCAAGAAATTGTCCGGTTCCCAGACGCGCATGCGCGCTGTCACCGTCACCTCGCCAATAATCGACTGAACGAAAACGGGGGCCGTCTGCTGCCGCACTGCGCGCACGACATAGCTGCGTGCCCAAAGATCCGCGCGTCCTTCGGAACAACCATGCGCTGCCCCCCATGCCTGCAGCTGCTGGAACAGTGCAACCGTCGCTTCATCCTTCGCAAATGCCCGTTCGCCAGTCTCGTAGAGCGGCATCGCAAAAATTGATTCCATGCCAGCTTCCCGCAGGAGCTCCACGAGCGCCTGCACGGTGCGCCCCCCTGCTTCTGTCACGGACTGCCCTGCAAATGCTGCGAGCAACGTTCGGAAATAAGAAGGATTGCGCAACAGAAAGACCATCTGGCCCTGCTCTGACAGCCGTGTTGCATGCGCACGCAACGTCTCCGCCGAAACCGTTGCAGCATCTTCCATCCCGTAGGCAATGCAGTCGATTTCCGAAAGCCCCGTTTGAGCGAGGTCGATGGTCTCCACCGTCCCGACGCAGGCCCCTGTGAGCACGCGCGCCGCACCTGCCACATCCGCCCTGCGACGCGTCACGCCGTAATAACGGCACATCGGCTGGAGACGCAGGAAATCCTCGCCATTCTCTCCGATGCCACAACCAAATTCCAACACCGTCTTCGCAGACGGTGGCAGGAAGCTCGCAAAGCTCTCCCCGCGCTTTCTTTCTTCATCCATTCCATGTTCTCCTGTATCGCCTGCAGGTTCTGTGACCACGTTTCCTTCCGGCACGCCCTGCTCCTCTTCCACCATCGCATCTTCGGCAATGCCGAGCTCTTTCCGGCAGTCTGCCAGCAACTTCTCTACCTGGGGCAGCGATGCGCGGAACGTGTCATAGTCATTCGGGCAAACTTTCGCAAAATCTGCCTCGCGCAACTGTGCTTCCAAAAGCAGATTCTCGGCCCTTGTAAAATCGCCCCCGAGCATCGCGAGCACAGCGAGCCGCAAATAAGAATCCGGCAATGCCGGCGCCTCGCGTACCGTGCGTTCACAAATTTCACGCAATCGTGCAGAATCCCCCAGCTTCTCTGCAGCAAGCTGATAATTTTTCCAGACATCAAGAGCTCCCATCGTCGGATGCTCTCCCATTTTGAGCGACGTCTCCGCTTCACGGCATGCATCTTCCCAACGACCTGCATCAAGGTAGAGTCCCGAAAGATAGTAATGAAGATACTGTTTCTCACCGCCTTCGCGCTCGATCTTCTCGAGCAGTGCGATGTTCCGCGTCATCTTTGCGGCCCTCCGCTCCGGTGCATAGCCACGATGCAGCAGCAGGAAATCCTTTGAAAGAATCCTCGCAGTCGGCACAGGGCGGCCATCTGGATACGCGAGATATTCGTGGATAGCATCATGGTACCGCAGAGCACGACGAACCTTCATCATGCGGACGGCGGGGTTGTCTGGCCAGCCGATGGGAGCCCCCTGCAGGCCGACCTCGCGGCGTATGAGCTCGAGCGCATCCGCGCCCTGCTTGTCTGCGAGCATCGCTGCCTCACGCAACTTTCCGCCACGCGATGCATCCGACAGCCGTTCGTCTGCATCTGGAAAAAAGGCCCACTTCCCGTGGGCCTTGGAAAGGGCAAAATTCTTCGCTGCCGCGAAATCATCTCGCCATGCAAAATCATAAACATAATGCGTATAACGCCGCGCAATCTCCTTCGTTCCATCCTTGGAACCAGTATCGACGACAACGAGTTCATCGACCTCGCCAGCAAAGCTCTCGAGACACCACTCGATATCCTCCGCACCATCGCGCACAATGACGCAACCGGAAAGAAATACGTGTTCCGCCGCTGGTTTTGCTGCTTTGCGCCGCCGCTTGCGATCAAACCGACTCATGGCAATGCCTCGAAAATCATGTCCACCTGCTTCTGCACGCAGTCGCGTAGGTTGTATCGCGTGAGAATCGTCTCGCGCGCCGCCTTGCCGAGCCGCTTGCGGAGCCCCGGATTATTGAGCAGTTCCTCGACGCGCATTGCAAGATGCTGCGGCGAGCGGAAATTCGCCAAGAGGCCGTTCTTGCCATCCTCGATAACTTCTTCCACCGGCGGCGTCTTCGAGCCGACCATCGCGCAGCCGAAGCTCATCGCCTCAAGACACGACCATGACAAGATAAACGGACGCGTATAGTAGACATGCACCGTCGATGCCTGCAACACCATCTGATACTCTGGTCGGGTCAGATGGCCGACGAAATGAACGCGGCTCTTGTCATACTGCACGCGCGCATCCATGTACTCCTTCCACGACTTCGCATCCTTCGGCTTTGTGCCATAGCATGTCGTATCTGTTCCAACGATGACGACATGAAGCTTCGGACGGCGCTTCAAGAGCAGCGAGACCGCCGAGATGAATTGCGGATAGCCACGGTATGGCTCGAGACCACGCGACACATACGTCAGAATCTCCGGGCACTTCGACAGGTCGAGTGCCTCGCGCCCCGGATTACCATCCTTGCCCTCCTTTGCCGGAAGAACAAGCTTGCGCCCGGCTTGCGGATGGCAGAAGTCTGTATCGATGCCCTCGTGGATAACATGCATACCTTTCTGATACTGCTCCGGGAACTGGTGGCGCTGCCATTGTGTCGGCGTGAAATGCACATCGCACGACTCGAGATTCATCAGGTGAAAGCTATCGCGCGTGCGGATGCGCATAGCTTCCGACGGCGACATCTTCTCATTCGGAAAGAATGCCGCATCTCCACCATACGCCTTGTAATACCACTCAAAATAGCCAATGACCGGCACATCGGGAAAAACATCCTTCGTATAGAGTGTTGAGCCCCAGCCCGTATGCGCAATGATGGCATCCGGCACGAAATGATGCTTGTCGCGCAGTTCCACGAGTGCCTTGGCCACCGACTGTCCCTCGATGACAGCCTCCTCAACAGGCTTGAGGTAGAGATGCGTGTCTTTATTCGGCTTAGAGATGGACTTGTAGAGCGCGACCTGCACGCCCTGGATCTTGTTGCCATTCGTATGCTGTGTCAGATACAGCACACGGTTTCCGCCCATCATTGAAAGGGCTTTCGAGAGATGCCAGAACTGCGCAGGGAAATTCGGATGGATGAAAAGGAAGTTCATGAGAAATCTTACTCCTGTGCCATATACAGATGATAGTAGTAGCCCTTGCGAGCCATGAGCTGCGCATGCGGGCCCGCTTCGATAATGCGGCCATGATCCATCGCGAGAATCGCATTGCAATCGCGGACCGTCGACAGTCGATGCGCAATCGTAATTGTTGTGCGGCCCTTGCAGATTTCCGCCATGTTCGCGAGAATCTTCTGCTCGCTCTCTGTGTCGAGTGCGCTCGTCGCCTCATCAAAGATCAGGATTTTCGGGTCAAGAAGCAGTGCCCGTGCAATCGCGACGCGCTGCCGCTGGCCACCCGAAAGCAGCGAGCCGCGCTCGCCGACGAACGTGTCGTAGCCCTGCGGCATGTCCTTGACGAAATCATCGACACCCGCGAGTTTCGCGGCCTTCATGATGGCCTCGTCGCCGATATTCGGCATCGCAATCGCGATATTTTCTTTAATGGTCCCGGCGAACAGGAAGTTCTCCTGCAGCACGATGCCAATCTGGCGCCGAAGCCACGCTGTTTCGACCTGAGCGATATCGACGCCATCGATGAGCACGCGGCCGCTCTCCGGCACATAGAGGCGCTGAACGAGCTTCGTCAGCGTCGACTTGCCCGATCCCGAGCGGCCCACAATGCCGACATGTGCCCCCGGCTCGATTCTCACCGAAATGTCCGTCAGCACATTCTTGCCATCCGCCTTATAACGGAAATTCACCTTGTCAAAGACGACCTCGCCACGAAGCTGCGGCAACGTCGTGCGGTTCGGATTGAATGCCGGTTCGCTCTTCTCATCCATGATATCGCCGAGGCGTGCCATCGAGACGCGGATCTGCTGGAAATACTGCCACATGTTGACGAGGCGCAGAATAGGCGCGATGACCTGCCCCGCGAGCATCTGGAATGCGATGAGCTCACCGACCGTGATGTTATGCTCCATAACCTGGTAAGCGCCAATCCAGAGAATCGCGAGATTGAACGACATGTTGAGGAACATGCCGATGCAGCCCGCTGCATTCGCGAGATTCAGCACAGAAAGCGCGGATTTCAGGTAGCGCGACAACACTTCTTCATAGCGCTCGACGAACGTCTGCTCGACACCCATCGTCTTGACCGTGCGCACGCCCGTGACGGCCTCGATTGTGAACGACTGCTGTTCCGCCGAGAGCAGGAAGCGCTCATTGATACGCCGCTTGTACACAGGCGCGATGACGGCGTTGAGCAGGATGTAGAGAGGGATTGTCACCCAGACGATGTACGACAGCGTCGAACTGTAGATGAACATGACCGTCAGGTAGATGACGGCGAACACCACATCGAGCACCACCGTCAGCGACGAGCCCGTCAGAAAATTCCGGATGGTCTCGAGCTCGCTCATGCGCGACACGATGTCGCCGACCTGCCACTTGTCAAAATACTTGACCGGCAGCTCCGTAATCTTGCGGAAGAGATGCGACGAGAGCGTCACGTCGATTTTGTTCGTCGTATGGATGAAGAGGTACGAACGCAGCGCACTCATCCACTGCGAGAACAGCGCCACGAGAATCATGCCTGCGAGCATGACGTCCATCGTCGAGATGCTGCGATGCGTCAGCACACGGTCGATGATCGTTTGCGTGAAGAGCGGCGTCAGAAGTCCGAACCCTTGAAGAATCAGCGAGATGAACAGCACCTGGATGAGGAAGCTCTTGTACTTCGCCACGACCGGGATGAACCAGCGGAAGCCGAACTTCTCAATCTTGTCCGTCAGCTTCTCAATGCGGAAGCGTTTCGCAAAAAGGATGACTTCGCCCGAGAAATTCTTCGCAAACGCAATGGGGTCTGCAAAGCCCTGCCGCCCGGCAGCAGGATCGAGAATCAGCGGCTGCCCCTTGTCATTGAAGCCGCGACAAAGCACATAACCGCCATTCTTCATGCGGCAGACGAGCGGGCGCGGCATCTTCTGCAAATGCGCTGCCGCGATGCCGTCGAAACGGCGTGCGCGCAAGCCGATATCCCCAGCCGCGCGCAGAAGTCCGACCGTATCCACGCCATCCTTGTCGACGATGTAGGCACGTGCGAGCTGATGATAATCCGCCGGAATCTTGAAATGCGCTGCAATGTTGACGAGGCAGGCAAGCGCGGTATCGATGTTAGCCATATTACCGCTCCCTCAGTGCTTCGTCTTTGTACTTGCGGAACGGATCGAGGAAGAAGTCGATAATCTTCTTCTTCTTGATCTTGATCTCCGCCGAGACATTCATGCCTGGCGTCAGGTCGATGCCGCTGTCGTCGTTTTCGAGGCCGAGCGTCAGGCGATATTTCTGGTACGTCTCCTTGTCCTGCGCATTCGAGGCAGCATCCGGCGAAATCTCATCGACCGTCGCATTGACCATGCCGAATTTCTGGAAATTGAACGTCTCGACCTTGACTTCGGCCGTCTGCCCCTGCTGGATGAAACCGATATCCTTGTTGTCCGCATACGCCTCGATCTCGAGTGTCGCGTCATCCGGGACGATCATCATGAGTGCCTGTCCCTCACTGACAACACCGCCGAGTGTATGCACAGCGAGCTGGTTGATGCGCCCCGAAATCGGCGCGACAATCTCCGACTGCTGGTTCGTCTCATCGGCTTTCTTGAGCTCTTCCTCAATGGCATTGTACTGTCGTTTCGCCTCAACGAGCTGCGTCATCGTATCCTGGCGGTACGCCGTATCCGTCGCCTGCATATTGTCCTGCGCTTCAGTGAGTTTGCCCTGCTGTTCGAGGATATTCTTCTCCGTTGCATCCGCGTTACGCTGATACTCGACGCGTGTCGCACGCGCTTCGAGCAGCTGGAAGTAGCTGATGGCATCTTCCTGCATGAGCTGTTCGAGGCGGTCTTCCTTCTCCTGCGCGACCTGCTGCAACGCACGGTATTTCTGGAGCTGCGCCTGCGAGCCCTCGACGGCTGCCGATGCTTGCTGCACAGCGGCGAGATTCTTCTCCTGGTCGGCGGCGAGCTTTGCGCGGCGGCTCTGGTAAAGCGTCACCTGCGCAGCCACATCTTTCGCCTCGAGCAAGCCATCAGGATCCTGCGGCGGCGTGAAAGGCGCATCCTGCATCTCCGCATTGAGGCGCGCGACCGTCAGGCCATAGTAGGCGGCCTGCTTCTTGAGCTGGTCGACGTCGGCCTGCGTCTTCGTCGTGTCGAGCACGACGAGCGTCTGCCCTTCCTCGACATAGTCGCCTTCCTTGACATCGAGCTCCTTGATTGCCCCCTTGTTCTGCGATTGCACGATCTTGACATTGCCGACTGGGATGACCTTGCCATTCGCAATAGCGACCTCGTCGACCTCACCGACGCAGATCCAGATTGCCCCGGCAACAAGGAGCGCTACAAGGGTCCAGAGTACAGCTCGGCCCACCGGCGACGGCGGCGTCTCCGTGACCTCGAGGATGGACGGCAGGAATTCCGTTTCGCGGGCATCCCGTCCGTCCTCCCCGATAAACCTGTTCCAGAGTTCTTTTAGTTTCATTCTATTACCTCTTTAGCTGTTCCCGGATTCTGCTGGCGGTAAAGATTGGCATAGATGCCGCCTTTCGCCAGGAGCTCCTGCGGCGTGCCCATCTCTGCGAGCTTGCCGTGATCGATGACGATGATCTTGTCGCAATGCGCAACTGTCGAGAGACGGTGCGCAATCAGGAGCATCGTGCGGTCGCCGCCAATAGCCTCGATATTTCGCATGACTTCGCGCTCCGACTCATAGTCGAGCGCGCTCGTCGCTTCATCAAAAATGAGGATGCGCGGATTCGTCAGCAGCGCCCGCGCAATCGCGATGCGCTGCCGCTGCCCGCCAGAAAGTCCTGCGCCACGCTCGCCGACGCGCGTGTCATATCCTTCGTCGAGCTCGAGGATGAAATCATGGGCGCCCGCAAGCTGCGCGGCCCGCATGACCTCGGCCATCGATGCGGCCGGACGGCCTGCCGCGATGTTGTCGCGGATGCTGCCATCAAAGAGATAATTGTCCTGCATGACAAATCCCATCTGCTTGCGAATCCACGGATATTCGAGCCCCCGCAGATCCTTTCCATCGATCTTGATGCTGCCCGCATCCTGGAGATAGATCTTCTCGATGAGCGCTGCGAGCGTCGACTTGCCCGAACCTGACCGACCGACAATGCCGACCTTTTCCCCAGCCTGAATGGAAAACGTGACATGCTCGAGCGCCGGTGGCAGATCGAGACGATAGCGGAACGTCAGATCCTCAACCTCGATACTGCCCTTCATCGCCGGTTGCGGATGCGCCGGGATGAGCACGGGCTCCACACTCGCATGGAGGATGTCTCCGAGCGCGGAAAGTGCAAATACGGTCTGCTGAATCTGCGGCCAGAGCGTGAAAATGCGCACCATCGGGCCCACTGCCTGCGTTGCGAGCATCTGGAACGCGATGAGCTGGCCGAGCGTGAACTGGTTGTCCATGACCATGTAGCCGCCGAACCAGAGGATGCCGAGTGTCGAAAGCACGTTGAGCGTCGCATTGCCTGCATTCATCACGAGTGTGAGCGTCTGCATGTGGAAATTCTTGCCGACATAGCGCGCGAGCGACGTCTCCCAGCGCCGCAGGAACTGCGGCTCGATCGCGAGTGCCTTGACCGTTGCCATGCCCGTGACCGCCTCGACGAGGAAGGAACGCTGCGCCGAGAGCGCCCCGAAGGCATCCTGCATCTTCTTGCGATAGAGCGGCATGAACCAGACTGCCTGGATGGCAAACAGTGGAACGATGACGAGCGCGATAACCGTGAGCTTCACGCTGTAGTAGAGCATGAGCGCGATGAACACGACGGAAAACAGCGCATCGAGGATCGTCGTCAGCGTCGTGCCCGTCAGGAACTCGCGGATGCCCGTCATCATATTGACGCGCAGCATCGTATCACCGACGCGCCGATGCTCGTAGTATGGTACGGGCAGGCTCAGCAGGTGACGGAACAGCCGCGTGCCGAGGATCGCGTCGAGCTTCGTCGTCGTGAAATTCAGCATGTACGTGCGCACGAACATCAGCACGCTCTGCACAAAGATCAGTGCGATCATTGCGATGCCGAGCACTGTCAGCGTCGACAGGCCGCCGTTGCCGATGACCTTGTCGATGATGACCTGGGTAAAGAGCGGCATCATGATACCCATCGCCTGGAGGAAGAACGACGCCGCGAGCACCTCGCCGAGCGGGCGCTTGTAGTGCAGGATGACATCGTAGAACCAGTCGAGGTTGTACTTGCGGCGGATCGCCGCCCACGTGAGCCGTGGCTCGAGCGTATAGATGCGTCCTGTCCAGACCTCGCGGAACTTCGCCGCCGGCATCGCGACTGGATGATCGCGCTCCGTGTCGAGGAAGAAAACAAGCTCGTCCGTATGAACACCGAGGGCCACATACTGTCCATTCTTCAACTGGACGACGGATGGCACCGTCACGCCGCGCAATTCGTCAAACGTCATCGTATGCAGGATGGCTCGGAACTTGTACGTGCGCAACACATGGCTGGCAACATCCTCCGACATCGCGCTGTCGCGTGCCTCGGGGAAACGGCGCACCATCTCGTCGCCATCGACCTGCGTGCCGCTGCGCTGGTGCATTGCGATTGCGAACGACCGCAGCGCGCTGTACCCCGGCGTCTTTGGCTTTTCTGCCGTATCTATCATGGAAAAACTCCTTTGTTTCAATCACATCTTATACATTATCGCAAAAACAGCGGAAAAACACAAGGAGAAAAGAAAAAAAGCACGGCCTCCCGCGTCCGGGAGGCCGTGCTCTCAAAACCAAATGGAATGCATGTGAGGACTGTCAGCCAATCACTGCTGTTCGAAACGCTTATTCGTCGTGCTGTACGTCCACGTCGAATTATTGTCGCCGCCGAGCACCACCGTCTTGACACCCGTGGAGAGCGTCGAAACCGTCAGCGTGGAGCCGTCCGTGAGGACGATGTTCAGCGCACTGTTCGTTGTGGCAGCTGCCGTCTTCTTATAGTCGATATCGGTGCGGCCGACATTGTAGAGATAGATGCTGTCTGTGCTCTTGGAGCTCTTGATCGTATCATTGCCGCAGCCGAGGCCGAACTCGTACGTTGCCGTGCCGGAACTGTTGCCCGTGAGAACGTCATTGCCCGAGGAGCCGAAGCCGCCGAAGAGTGTATCATTGCCCGTGCCGGCCGTAATCGTGCTGTTCGCATCCGTTGCGCCCCAGAGCAGGAGGTCGCCCGTAGCGTTCGAAGCATTGATTGCCTCGACACTCGAATACGTCTTGCCAGCCCATGTGTTGCCGAGCCAGATCTGATAGTCTCCGCTCTCATCCGCACCAATCGTGAGCGTATCCGTCTTGCTACCACCGAAGTACATAGCGACATCTTCATCATACGTGAAGTTGCTGGAGCTTGCCGTCATGCCGATCTTCGCCTTGAACGAATCCTCGCCATACACCGAGAGCGTGTAGACCATGTTGTTGGCATCAGAACTCGTCGTCGTCACATTCTGGATCGTCAGCGAATCCGTGCCGATGGCCATGTGGAGGCCGCTGCTGTCCTTCGTGAAGCCCGTCTGTCTCGAGAGGAAGACGATCTGGTCGTCGCCGTTCTTGCCATAGTTCGCGATCGTATCGTTGCCATAGCCGGAGCCGAAGAAGAACGTATCATCGCCCTCACCGCCTGCGAGACTGTCGCCAGCTGCGCCTGCGCCGAAGAGGGACGTCTTGCCCTTGCCAGCTGCAATCGTCGTCGCCGTGTCCGCACCGATGAGGACATCTTCACCATCGCTTGCCGAAGCATCGATATAGTTGATGTTCGTATACGTGTGCGTATCCTTGAACTGCTTCTTGTTCGAAAGGTCGATGGCACTGTTGCCAACGCCAGCACCGACCGTGACAGAAGCCTTCGCACCTGCTACGCCGTAAATTGCAGAAGCATCTTCGTCGATGGCAGCCTTGTCTGCGATAATCTCGTAATTCGTCGTCGTGCCAGCAACATCGACCTTCAAATCAACGCCCGAGCCAGACGTGCTCGTCAGGCTCGTGAACTCTGCGCTTGCACCCTTGATGGAAGCCTTGAGTGCATTGCTCGTGCCGCCAAACGTGAAGCCGAGCTTCGATGCGTCATCAACATAGAGCGTGAGTGCATCGTCCGTGAAACCCGTGAGGTTCTCAGCACCACTAACCGTATCGTCGCTACCGCCCGCAGAGAGCGCAACCGTAACGCCCGTCGAGCCGGATGCAATGGAGATGCTGTCCTTGCCGCGGCCACCATTGACCGTGTCGTTCGAGCCGACGATGATGGAATCATTGCCGCGACCGCCAAGGATAGAGTCGCCCGTCGTGTCGTTGAGGTCAGCAACGACGTAGAACGGATTCGTCTCGCTCGAGAGGTCGATTGTCGAAGCCGTATCACTCACCCATGCATAGCGCATGCTGCTCGAGCCATCCGTCGCCGACGCAAGGGCTGCCTTGTAGTAACCATTCGTCGACGTAATCGTCGCCGTTGCGCCATCGACGCTGACGAGGCCCGTCGTATCAAATGCAACGTCCCCTGTCTTCGTGGAATCAGCGCCCTTGCTATCGCCCATGACCAGGACATCCGTGCCGTACGTGTAATCCTGGAGCGAGACACCCGTCGCGCCGACCGAAACCGTGTCACGGCCATCGCCGAGCGTAATCGTCGCGCTGCTCGTCTTGACAACGACGCTGTCATTGCCAGCGCCAGCATCGACCGTCGCCGAACTGCCATCGACAACAATCGTGTCACTGCCTGCCTGTCCATAAACCTCGGCATTCGGACCACCGATGGAGATGAAGTCGTTGCCATCACCGCCATCGACATAGTCATGTTCGCCTGCTGCAACGAGGCTGTCATTGCCTTCGCCGCCATAGACCGTGACGTAACTGCCGCTGACGGAAACGGAGTCATTGCCAGCCTGGCCGTACGCCGTGAGGCTATCGCCCTGGAGGCTTGCGAAGTCGTTGCCGCTGCCGAGGTCGACCGTGCCGCTCGTGATGCTGCCGAGGACAGAGTCATCGCCAGCGCCTGCAGTGATGTTGTCATTCGTGCCGTCGACCGCGACAATCGAGTCATTGCCAGCGCCGCCATCAATCTGGGCTCTTGCACCGCTGATGGAGATGAAGTCTGCGCCCGTGCCGCCGTTGACCGTGACATCCGTACCGCTGATTGAGATGCTGTCATCGCCAGCGCCGGCATCAACGTATGCACCACCTGCGTTCTCCATGCTCACGACGCTGTCTGCGCCATTGCCGAGTTCGAGGTGGACATTCGTGCCACCGATGGAGACGGCGTCAGCGTTCGTCGTGCCGTAGACCGTGTCGTTTGCCTTGACATTGGCCGTCGTCGTCGTGCCGCCGAGCGTAATCGTCCAGCCGCCATTCGTCCCATCAGTGATGCTCTCCTGGTTTGCAAGATTCGTCATCGTCAGCGTCTTGGCCGATGCATCCACCGTGCCTGCCGTCTGCCAGCCAGACTCCAAGCTCGTCTTGACCGTCGTGCCGCCGACCGTGTAGTAGCCGGACTTTGCACCGTCACTCGAGATGGTAATTGCTGCCATAAATACAACCTCCTAAATTCTGTACACGCGGAGGGGCTGCCCCCGCGATCGCCTGTACCTGACTACCCTGAGAGAATTTGGTAGAGAGGAAAAGATGAACTTTTACCCATATCCTACCATAGGGGCAGGAAAAAGTAAAGATTTTTTGTTGAAAGCTGGGAAAAAAGGGCATGAAAAAGCCCCTCCCATGCGGGCGATTCGCATGGGAGGGGCGCAGAGGTTGTCAAGTGTCGAGCAGGTGGCTGCCTTGCCGCCCGCAACAAATACTTTCCTGTAGCATATCACAATGAAGGAGGATTTGCAAGGGAAGGATCAGTTTTTCTCCCTTTCATCGTTCCTCCATGACACCGCTGATCCATGCTGTACCATCATGCAGGAAGACAAGAACTCGAAAAGTGCCATGCACATCGGGTTCCGCAGCCGTCAGCATATAGCGGCAGGGATCGCAGCGAATGTCGTGAAAGATTTGCTGTCTCGTGATGTCATCGTCGCGGCTTTTCTGCATGCGGCTGAAAAGCCGACGGCCATCTGGCGTCTCGAGAACGGCATAAACGGCACGAACATCACATGCGCGGACCGGTATTGTACCGCTGCGGTCCATTTCGTCGCTATCCTCGGGCGCAAGCTCCGTATCCCAGCGCGGCAAGTCGATGGGCACAGCGCTTGCGAACGCGTCGCTTTCTGGGAGCTTGCTTCCCCATCCCGTGCTAACTTCATACTCCGCCTGTCGCTCAGGATACAGCGCCTGCCAGTCTGCGAGGCGCTGCTGCTGCTCTCGGAGATGTGCGTCGGCAGTTTCCTCCGTGACGCGGCTGCCAAAGCCTGGCTCGCCCTGCGCCGCAAGGCTTTCGAGCACGCGCACACCGAGACGGTCCTTCATATGCGCAGTATCCCAGTAGTCTTCATCATCATACGTACCAGGTGCAAGAACGAAATCTGTGAACGGCACGATGGCGGCCGTACGCTCCATCCACGCAGCATAATCCTCAAAATCGCTCTGGTTACCAACAGCATGCAGCGGATGGACGGGCGGGACGAAGACGATGAGCTCGATGCCATGCGATGCGCAAAGGTCACGAATAGCGGCAAGCTCGTCATATTGGATGCTGCGGTCATCCTGCGCATGATTGCGCTGTTCCCGCACCATGCCCTGAAGATTTTTGTAGAAATTATCTTCCTGTCCAAAGATGAGAGCCAGCTCATTTTCACTGAACTTGCCATCGGGCGCATAGACCGGAGCGTCTGTCTGCCGACGGTGGTTCTCGCGCAGCGTGAGCAGACTGTCGCGCAGAGCGTCCTGCGAAAAGAGCGTCTTTGCAAAATTTGCAGGCGTGATATGAAGGCTTTGCGTCTGCACCTCATCAAAAGCATGTGACAGGTGCTGGTTATCACGGAAGCTCTCGTAATCGATAGAGAGAAGGACGCGATGGAGTTCAGGATGCCCCGCAATGGCATGCTCGAGCATACGACGGGACTCGCCAAGACGGGCGTCGCGCATGGCAGCATCATAGATGTATTGCTCGCCTGTGAGCTCCCGCCAGACCGCAGGGTCGATGGCGAAATCCGCTTTCGAGTTTCCGAGAATCAGTGTCTCGATGGGACGGCCATTCATCTGGATAGGCTTCGTCATGCGCTCGGTATCCTCGCTCTTGTACGGCGTGGCATTCCACCCCGCGAGACGCGGAGCACTATAGATGTCATAGGGATCGATGACGAGATTGATTCCCGCAATAGCGAACAGGAGAACAGCCGCTGTCGCGGCGAAGCGGAAAAAAAATACTTTCCACATAGAAACCTCAGAACTGAAAATAGAGGAACTGCGTGACAGAGGAAAACTGCAGCACGGCGACGGCAAACAGCATCCCGAGCACGAAGGGGGCGAAGCAGAACAAGCGCGTCCCCGGATGCAGGCGCTTCACAAGATCCTGCGACGGCGGCGCGAAAGCAACGAGGAGCAGGGAAATGGCGAAGATGCCTTTCGGCAGCAGGTCGCCCGGGACGTTGCCCGGCGTGAGCACGAGGCCGAGATGGCTCGCAAGCGCCGTGACTTTCTGTGGCCAGAAGACGCCTTGTGCACCGCCGAGGATTGCAAGCATCTGCCCGGCATCGCAAAGGCTCGGTGCACGAAAGAAGACCAAAAACATAAGCACGAAGAGCAGCAGCAACACACGGGCATAAATTTTCGGCATATGGCCGCCTTTCGCGCGCCAGACGTAGTTGACAGCGAGGCCAACTGCATTGAGCAAGGCAAAAACAACAAACGTCCATCCTGCGCCATGCCAGATGCCGACGAGGAAGAGCGTGACGGACGCTGCAAGGACGGAACGCATGAGCGTACGGTTGCCCAGCGCCTGCAACATGGGATAATAGACGCAAGCCGTGATGGCATTTGTCAACGAGATATGCCATCGCTGCCAGAACGTAATGAGGCTCGTAGCGCGATATGGCGCCTTGAAATTGATTGGAATAGAAAGGTTCATCATGCGCGCAAGACCAACGGCCATGTCGCTGTAACCCGAGAAGTCAAAATAAAGCTGAAGCATGTACGAAATTGCTACCAACCAGCCTGTAAAAAGTGATAGCGTGCTGAGATGCGCCCAACCGTCATTGACATAAATAGCGAGTGCATCAGCAACAAGGCATTTCTTTGCAAGGCCGATCGTGAAGAACACTGCGCCGCGCACAAAGTTCTCCCAGTCGAAGCGGCGGAGTTTCTCATCTGCGAACTGATGCATCATCTGCCGATGATAGAGGATTGGGCCAGCGAGAAGGTGCGGAAAGAACGAGACGAAGAGCGCATAGCGCACGGGATCGTGATCTCGCGCGACGCCTTTATAGCTGTCGTAGAGGTACAAGAGCTGCGTGATTGTGAAGAAAGAGATGCCGAGCGGCAGCGCGATGTCGGGGATGGGGAGGCCAAAGCCGAGGCGGTCAAGGTTCTTGACGAAAAAGCTCATATATTTATAGTATCCAAGCATTCCAAGATCAAAAGCGATTCCAAGCAAAAACCAGCGATGGCACGCCCGCCGGCATCCGGCAGCAAACGCCGTCTGGATGCGTCCAGCAAAGAAATAATTGCCAATCATGCTGACGAGCAGCACGGGCAGAAACTGCCAGTCCCAGTACGCATAGAACACGAGGCTCGCGAAGATAAGCCAGACATTCGCAAGTCCGTTTTTCTTCGTGCGCCCGAGCAAAAAATATCCCGCAAGCGCCACGGGCAGGAAGAGGAAGAGGAAGTCGTAAGAGTTGAAGAGCATGAAGAGCGTTCCCTTTCAAAGAAATGTCGCCTTCATTCTATCATTTGCGGGACATCGCCGCAACTCCTCAGATGTTGTCGGCAATGACATCGTGCGCAAGTCCATCAACACGCTCTGGCCAACGCACGAGCCTGTGCGCGACGTGATGACAGGCTACCGCGCGTTTTCCCCGATGTTCGTCAAGACATTCCCAATCTTATCGCAGGGCTTCGAGATTGAAACGGAGATGACAATCCACGCGCTTGACAAGAATCTCTCGATGGTGAGTTTACCCGTGCAGTACCGCGACCGCCCGTTCGGAAGCGAGAGCAAGCTCGACACATATTCCGATGGTGTCAAGGTGCTGCGGAGCATTTTCCGTCTGTACCGCGATTACCGGCCGATGCGTTTTTTCTGCGCACTCGCGCTCTTGATGGTGCTGGCCGCACTCACGCTATTCTGCCCCGTCTTTGCGGAGTACGTGCGAACCGGCCTCGTGCCGCGCTTCCCGACATTCATCGCGAGCCATTTTTGATGACGATGGCGCTCCTATCCTTCGTCTGCGGCCTGATTCTCGACACACATGCGCGCAACAGCCGCAAGAATCTCCGCCATCTTCGTCGGAACACTAGCGATGATGGCAGTCTATGCGTTGCCAACAGCGCCGATGATACGTCATGTGGAACATTCACTTCCCCTCTTTGAGACAGAACATGATGGCTACAGCTGGGCGCCCGGCCGACCGAGTGCCGGCATCGACAACCTCACAAGCAGCGTCATGGTGCAGTCTGCCATCTTGCCGGAGAGTGGTTCCGTTGTCCAGGATGCGATGTTAAATGGAATTTTAATTTATACGGCTGCGCCCTACAAATTTGACTACACTCCGGGCTTCACAGAATCCTCAGTCGACAGATCCACCAGGACGGCTTTTTTATCCGGTTTCCGTACCCTCGTTACTGGCACAGCTATCTGACTGTACTGAAGCCGATGCTCCTCGTCGCGGATGTCGCGTACCTGAGGATGCTAAACCTCCTGGTGCAGGTGCTGCTCACAGCGTACCTAATCTCCTTGCTGGGGCAGCAGCTCGGGCGCGGAGCGGTGTTCTCGTATTTGCTCGCCTATCTGCTGCTGAACCCAGTCTCGCTCGCGCTTTCATTCCAATATACATCCGTGTACTGCATCACGACGGGGATGTCGATTGTCGCCCTGCGCCGGATAAGATGCGATGAAACTGTTGGTGAATATTATCTTGTCTTCTTCCTGTTGGCGGGCATCCTGACCGCGTTCTTCGATTTCTTGACATATCCGTTCGTCTCGCTAGGCATCCCGCTCACAATTGTGCTATGCCTAGCAAACCACCGTGGGAGGCTTCGGACGCTTCGTGAAGGCCTGCAGTATCTCCTCGCCGCGAGCGCCGCCTGGTGTTTTGGCTATTCGGGGATGTTCGCTGGGAAGTGGCTCATGAGCTGGCTGCTCTCCTTTCTACCTCCCCCGCTGAATGAACCACAGAAGGATAGCGAGCGTTCGGATGCCTGAATTTATCGCAAAAACAGCATCAAAGAGATTTTGATTTTCACCGCTGTTTTTGCTCTGGCAGGAGAGCACATCCCCCTGCCCGTCACAGCAACCGGATACCATGCCGTCGCAAGGCAAGATACATCGTAATCGTAACGAAGCCCTCGACGCAGACAACGGTGATAGCCATGCCGATTTCCGCAAAGGCCCAGACGAGGGGGAAGACGAGCAGGAAGTTGACGGCGGCCGAGGCCATGAGGATGCGGCTGAAGAGGCGCTGCATGCCGAAGGCAACCATCGTCTGGATGCCAAAGATGTTCGACAGGCCGATGATGAACGGCAGGAAGCTGATGATGCGCAGCACGCGAATCGAGGCGTCGTAGGCGTCGCCCATGATGAGCCGCGTGATGGGTGCGGCGAAGATACAGACGAGCACGGACAGCACGAGCGCGAGCCCGCCGATGACTCTGACGGCTTTGCACAAAAAGCGGATGGCGTCGTCCCGCGCGTCTTTGACCATCGCGGAGACGTGCGGGAAGATAGCATTCGAGATCGGCATCAGGAGCCCTTTGACGGCCTCGATGAGCTTCGACGCTGCCGCGTAGTAGCCGACGCAGGTCTCGTTCGTGAGGAGACCGAGGATGAAGACGTTGCTGTTCGTGTAGAGGTTGATGAAGAGCGTCGAGAGGAAGATGTCCCAGCCGTCCCTGAGCTTCTCCCGGATGGCGGCAAGCGTCGGCCGCCGGAAAAAGTGCGGCTGTCGCCGCGCAATCATCGCGAGCGAGAGCACGCCCGCGACAAGCGGCGTGACGGAGAGGAAGACGGCGGCGGCGTAGACATCTCCAGCCTCGCGCACGAACGCGAAGATGCCGATGACGGAGCATGTGCGCGCGACGATGTTGAAGATCGTGATGAAGCGCATCTGCTGGATGCCCTGGAAGTACCAGATCGGGAACAGCGCGCCGCCGACGAGCGCGGGCAGGCAGGCAAACACGAGCAGGGCGTCGATATGATTGCGGAAGATTGCGAG
This sequence comes from Selenomonas sp., assembly GCA_022773585.1. Classification (GTDB taxonomy): domain Bacteria; phylum Bacillota; class Negativicutes; order Selenomonadales; family Selenomonadaceae; genus Selenomonas_C. The sequence goes on from JALEZZ010000009.1 coordinate 89,732, forward strand.
TCCCGCAAGAATCACAACGGTCGCGCCGAAAAGCAGCAGGCATTTCGCGCCGAGGATGGCGGCGAAGTCCTGCGGGATGGCGGCGGGCTCGTCTTTTGCGATGTCGCGCGGGGCCGTGAGGTTGAAGCCGTAATCGACAACGAGGTTGCCGTAGTTCATGATGGTCTGGCAAAAGACAATGCTGCCGTAGCCCGCGGGCCCGAGAACGCGCAGGAGGTACGGCAGCGTGACGAACGTGACGATGTATTCCGCGCCCTTCAGGATGAAGAGCGAGACGATGTTGGCCGAAAGCTGCCGCGTTCCCTTCTTCATGAGGTCTCCCCCGCGCCACGCCCGAGCGACGTCTTCTTTGCATGACGCATCAAAAGCTCATAGAGCGCAAACAAGAGGACGAGATCGTAGAGCGTCGTCGTGTTGAAAACCTCCATGAGCAGGCGGTCATCCATCGGAAACCAGAAGAGGGGATACGCAAACAATGCGTAAACCATGAGCGCATAAGGCTGGAGGCGCGCATGGCGAATCTGCTGGTAGGCGAGTGTGTATCCCACACTGATGAGGAACATCATGAGGAGCATCCCGACAATGCCGAAGTCCCAAGTATAGCGCCAGAGGACCGTGTAAACATTCGTATCAATCCCGTCAAACGTCGTGAACGGCATGAAGTTCTGTACCATTGGCAACGGAAGGCCGATGCTCGCAAGGATGCGATAAGCCGCCCCGAGCGTGTGGCTGCCGATGAGACCGTCTTCCAGCACAGGATACGTGACAATCTCCCCAAATGCCGGCAGGGAGAGCCCAGCATAATGCGTGATGATCTGGAGGTAGGAACGATCGACAGCAGCGCTTGTTTTGCCCGTAATAAGCCCCATGAGGTAGAAGAGCAGAAAGAATGCCGCACCGGCAAGGACAGCATAGCCAACGGCACGACGGCATGCGGTGGCAGCATACCCATATTTTTTCAGATAAAGCACCGTCGCGACGACAAAGGCATAGATGACGAAGCAGAGCATTGTCATGCGGCCAGTCGAGAGAATCAGGAATGGGAAATAGCAGAAAACTGGAGGCAGGGCCGCAAGAAAGCGCCAGTGCCACCCTCCCAAGATGACATCATGAAGGAAGACGTAGAGATACGCTGTTGCAATCATCTGTGCTGCGATGGCACGATAGTTCATCCAACGATTGAAGACCATGCCTTCGTCTGCCTCGATGGTACCACGTACAACGCGGATCATGCCGGAGTACCCCTCAGTATTGCCGAGCGACAAAGAAAGATCATACATGGCCTGCGTGCTAAAGTATGCCATGACGATCATACATGCACAAAAGCTACACATCAGCGGCCATGATATCTCATAGAGTTCACACGCATGCCCCGTGACGGTCTCTTCTCTCTGGTTACTCATATGATACGTCCAAAGACCAGACGCAACAAAGACAACGATGGCCGCAACAATGATGCACCATCCTTCAAACGTCATCTCATAATTCCACCAATGCGCACCAAGGACGGCAAAGAAGGCGCTGATTGCCATGACAGCCGAACCGATGACGGCAGGCTGCAAAAAGTCCATGTGCGAGACCACAAGTGCGATGGCACACAGAAGGGCAAGCGCTACAAAGAGAAGCAGGAGCAGACTGACATCAGGCATGGCGCTTCCTCACAGCAAGGACAAAGACGATGAAGATGCCGACAAGAGCACCAAGCACGAAACCGACAATGGCATATTTCCCCAAGAGCGGTTTGCGAGCAACGGCAACTTCTTGCGGCAGAAGTTCGACGGGTTCCTGCAACTCGAATGTCACAGACGAATCAAACCGCTGCAACTGCTTTTCATTGAACCGAATGTAGGATTCGAGAATCTTTCTTCCATTTTCTCGCGCATAATCCGCGTCCTTCCATTCGTTCGGACCAACATAAGTTGCTGCAAGGAAGATGCCTGGCGATACGTCGCGGGTAAGGATGTGCTTCTGAAGCCACTTGGATTTCTCTTCATCATCCATGCCGTTCCATCCCGGCTGGAACTTCGTATAGTCGAAGACTTGCTCGGATTGGTGAATAAACGCAATCAACGTCCCATAAGAGTTGAACATCTCGCCATAGTGTACGGCAGCGGGCTGCGCACCATCCTGCCGGATGAAGACCTGCTGCTCGACATAAAGTGTGGTGCTTTTCGCCACGAGCTCTTTCGCAATCATTTTTTCGCCCGTGAGCGCTGCCGCTGCCAGGATGGCAATCAGCAGCACGAGCTTCCATCGGCTCCTCAGTTCTGTAAGAAATACCTGCATCAATGTGATTCCCTCTTTCTTTCCCCATTCTTCTTCATTTCGCCAACCACGGGAGCACACCCACATCGGCCAGCATAGCATGGATGGATTTCCGCAGCCAGGAAGCTGGCGGATGGTCTTCGACAAAGACGAGCGGCAATTCGCGCACACGCAGATGATGAGTCAGTACAAAGACAGACATCAATCGCTCGGACAGGAAGCCAAAGACGCGCGCCTGATAAGGATCTTTGCTGACAGTGATGCGCTCCGCAACGTCGTCGAGGATGTCAAAGAGCCATTCCGCATACGCGCAGAAGACATCACGCCGCGCCACGAACATATTGTAGCTGTACTCCTGATGCCCCTGCATGACGCGCCGAAACGCTTCCCGCTCCTTTGGGTGATGTGCGAGGAAGACCTGTTCCATGACGTCGAAATCTTCGCCGCGATGGAACTTCCGATACTGCCCGGCAATCCCCTCGTTGAAATACTGCTTGCGCGGCAGAAGGATGTCACAGTCATCAAGAAGCGCAGGAACGTCCTCTGTCCGGAGCATAACCGAAAGGCGCGGATCACTCGCTGCCATCCGATAATGATCGAGGAAGGGATTGCGGCAGGGCGCAAAGGAGAAGAAACGACGATAATGCACGAGCCCCAAGATGTCATCCTGCGCGTGATGCGCAATCCACCAGAGCGCTGTGAGCTCGCAGTAGTTCCGATTCTTCTGTGAGATGTTCTCTCCTTCGTTATCCCACGCACCAGCCTGCGGCAAATGGTCATGTAGGGCAGCGCCGACCTGGATAACGGTGTATCCTGCTGGCAAGACGGGCCACTCCGGCTTATGCGCCGCTACAAAGAGATTGGTCTTCATACCCCTTCTCCTTCCAGTGATGCCCCTTCCAACGACGCATAAAATTTCTCGACACGCTTTGCCTCGTTGCGGATATCATAACCTGCCGCCCGCAGATCGGCCGCACCGTCATGGCGAGCATCGCCACGATGACGAAGGATGGCCTCTGCCCATGCGACAGGACCGTGGCTCAGCGGCTGCGGATCATACGTGCGCGAAACACGCGTCTCCTCAGAGAGCGCATCCGAGCAAACGATAGGAAGCCCAGCCGCCTGCGCCTCGATGGCCGAGATGCAGAGCCCCTCGAAATGAGATGGCAGCACGAAGACGTCAAACGCCTGGTAGAGCGCGTCGGTGTCTGGCCGCATGCCGAGAAAACGGACGTTTTCCCCGATGCCATAGGCCGCGATTTTCGCTTTTGCTTCTTCATAGTATTTCGGATCGCCGAAAACGCCGCCGACGAGCAGCAGCAAGGCCTCTGGGCAGCGCTTCACGACTTCGGCAAACGTGTCGATGAGGAAGGCATGGTTTTTCTGGTAGGAGAACCGCGCGACATTGCCGAGGACAAAATGACCGTCAAGGCCGAGTTCTTCACGCTTCGCCGCACGAACCTCGGGCTGGTAATGGAATCGTGCAAGGTCGATGGCGTTATGAATGACGGTGAAGGGCTCTTTGCCGAACATCCACTGCCCCGCCAGCTCACCACAGGCCCAATGATGCGTGACACAGTGATGGGCAATCCATGTATTCATGTGCTCCATCATGCGGCGCGGCAGGGAACTCGGCACGCCGTTCTCCGAGTTGTGCGAGTGGAGAATACGGCAGGGAATGCCGCAGAACTTCGCCACGAGCAACGGGAAGATATAGTCCATCGAGCAGGTGTTGAGCACGACGGCCCGATATTCCCTGCGGTGTTGCCAGAGGAGCGCGGCCACCTCCCGATAATGGCGAAGCGGCGCATAACGGCGCTGCACAACACGGTAGATGCAACTGCCTTCTGCACGGACTTCATCGGCAAAGACCATCTCATCTCCGTCTTTTTCAGGGAAATAAAGGAAGTCATACTGGACGCGGGCGTGATCCATCTGGCGGTATTGCGCCATGAGATACGTCTCCATGCCGCCGATGTTCGCGGACATGCCAAGCTGCAAGATACGAATCATGATATGATATTTCCTTTCGTCTGCATTCAGGGCAGTAATGCATCCTGCGGAACATCGCGCGGGATAAGAATGGAACGGAGACCGGCCCTCCGCGCGCCGAAATAGTCGGCGCGCAAGGAGTCGCCGATATGGACGATGTCCCCAGGGACGATTCCCGTCTCGCGGAGCACAATGCGGAAGAGGTTTCCCGTCCCTTTCTGCCTGCCATAAGTCGAAGAGACAAAAAGGCGTTCGACGCGGATGTCTGCACGGGCGAGTAGCTCTGCCACGAATTCCTGCGGCAGGTACATATCCGAAACGGCGAGGATACGAGCATGGCGCGTTTCGCAAACACGAAGCACGGGCGCAAGCCATGCATTGGGACGGCTCAATGTACGTTCCATCTCGATTTCCACCTGCGCGAGTTCCCTCTTCTCCTCAGGCATGCACGCATAGATATCTGCAAATGTGATTTCTTCCGTCCCGTTCTTTGCCGCCGCCTTCCGCGCCATGCGCTCGGCTGCGATTCTCTGCTCCGCGAAAGTAGCATCTCCTATTTCTGCTCCCACCCGGCGAAAGACATCATGTGGACGCGGTACCGCTCGCTTCAGAAGCGTGTCAAAGACATCAAAAGAGATGCAGGGGACATCCGTAATACGCTGCAGGATGGCCGCTGGCAAAGAAATTTCGAGCGGCCGACGGAAGAGCTGTTTCAGGCAATCAAGTGACATAGGTTTTCTCCGATTTCACCGCAGCGTTCCATGCCGCTTGCGATTAGCGTCAATGCGCTTCTGCACTCCCTTCGCATGATGCATGAGGTACCAGGTCGCGATACGGTAACAAAAAAAGAAAGCTGGTAAGAAACAGTACACCCACGACCAGACATGCAACACAGCAAGCGCGATGGCAAGAATGTTCGTCGCAACATAATAGCGGATGCGGAAGGCATCGACATCTTTGATTGCATCAAATCCAGGAATGAGCGATTTCTTCGATGCGTACTCGAGCATGCGTACGCCGATGATGGCGAGAAAGACGTCTGCCCATGCGACGAAGAGATCCTGCGGCGCAAGGAAGAGCGCCATCGGAATGAGATACTTGCCGCTCACATCACCAGGCATCGTGAGAAGGTTGATTCTGCCACGATAGAAATTGTGGATGCTGTAGACGGCCATGAGGCCGAGCACGCAGCAGAGATAAACCGTCATATGCTCTAGGTGGCGGCTGACAAGCCACCAGCTACCGAAGACGCCAAGCAAGACGCGCAGGGTCAGCAAATTCTCCATATGGCGCGGCATCGCATCCCAGTACGCCGCATCGATGCGGATGGTCGGATTCTGTTCATAGCGCACACAGAGGATTTCGTTGAAGATATAGCCACACTCGTAAAAGCAGAACATCACAAAGAACGCGACAAGATATTCCGGGATGACAGCAAGGTTCCATCCGCTCGACGCAAAGACGAGAAAAAAGCTTGGAAAGGCGTCAATCAAGAAGAACGAGATGACATTCATCGGACTCGGATACCGCGTCGTGAACGTCCAGCAGAGCGGAAGATAGTATTTCCACCACATCTTCAAACTTCAATACGCCCCTTTCCTCGCGAGCACAACGGTGACCGTCTTGATGAGATAGATGATATCAATCCAGACTGACCAATTGCGGACGTACCAGGTGTCCATCTGAACACGCTCCTCATACGTCGTATCGCTGCGGCCGTTCACCTGCCACATGCCGGTGATGCCCGGCGGGACGAGGCAGAAGTCGGCGAAGTACTCGCCGTATTTCGGAATCTCGGCCGCGATGATCGGACGCGGGCCGACGAGGCTCATGTCGCCCTTGATGACGTTGAAGACCTGCGGCAACTCGTCGAGGCTCGTCTTTCGAAGGAACGCGCCGATATGCGTGATGCGCGGGTCATGCTTAAGCTTGAAGTCGCGCTCCCATTCCTCGCGCGCCTCAGGATGTGCGGCGAGGTAATCTTTGAGGACGTTTTCTGCATCCGGAATCATCGTGCGGAACTTGTAGCATGGAAATTCCCGCCCGCCCTGGCCGATGCGACGGTGCGCGAAAAAAATCGGGCCGGGATTATCAAGATGAATGAGCAGCGCAATGACTACCGTGATGGGAATCACGATGACGAGACCCGCCAGACTCAGAATGAGGTCGAAAACGCGCTTGATTGCACGATTATACCAATGTGCAAGATTGTTGCGGAACCGCAAGAGCATCAGGCTGTTGTCGAGCAGGCCGTCGATGTCCATGTTGCTGACCGGCGCACCGAGGAGGTCCGGCACGAAGATAACATTCTTGACATACGGCTGGATACGATTGATAATATGCACTTGCTCAGCGGCTGGCAAGCTCGTCGCCGTGACGATGACATGCTGGACGCCTGTCATGTGCAGCACGCGCTCGAGATGCTCCATATGGCCGAGCAGACGGTAGCGGCCCTTGAAGCGCGCCGCTATCGGCGTGTCGGCAACAAAACCGATGATTTTCATGCCGCAGCCGCCTTGTGCTTCGAGCGTTGTCACGAGTTCTGCAGCCGTCTCACCTGCACCTACGAACAGTACGGGAATCTCCATGATATGCTTGCGATTTAGAAACTCGCGCAATAGGAATCGCGCGCCGATAACAAAGACGAATGCGAACACGCCTGTCATTGCGACGAAGAGGCGCGAGACGACGGCACCGACTTTACCGAAATACATGAGAAGCGTAATCGTCAAGATGCTGAAGAAAACAGCACGGAAAACACTTTGCGCCATCTTCCACGTCGGGAAGCGGCGGATTTTCGTGTTCGATGACTGCAAAAACGCGAGGAAGATGGCCGGCACGAGGAGATAAAGGTAGAATCCCGGAATATGGAACTGCGGATTCGCAATTGGGAGCCAGCTCTGACGCAGGGCATAGGCGAGCTCCTCCGCGCCGACAATCATGAGCCAGTCGACGGCCATCAGCAGGAGTGGCTGCCACGGGTAGCCCCAGCGCATATTCTGTATCTCTTTCATAATCAATATCCCTTGTTCCCAGGCAGGAATTTCCGCTTGAGGAATGCGCCGCCCTTTTTGAGCCAGTCCTGCGGCTCGAGGAACGAGACATTCTGCTCGCAATAGGCAATGCCGTTCTTTTCGAGCCAGACATCAAGCAGAAGCTCGCTGACGAAGCCATAGATGCGTGATTCGTAAGCATCCCACCCTGTGATGTCGACGCGCGTCTCAATAATCGTCAGAATCTCGAACAGCCATTTGCAGTAGTCGTCGAAGAGATCTTTGCGCATGACAAACATGTTAAACATGTGCGCCCAGGTGCGGTCCATGACGATTTCAAAGGCCGACAGGTACTCAGGATACGCCACGCAGATATACTGCTCGGCGCAATCAAGACCGTCGGGATGGTGAGCATGATTGTAGTGTGAGCGGTTCGTTTCGATATAATAGCGGCGTTTCTTCGGCACGACAACAGGAGAGTCCTTCAGGATGCTCTCCCATTCAGCGGTCGTCAGGATTTCGTTTTTCCGCGCCTCGACATTGCGGACTTCGCGGCGCGTGAAATAGCGGCGGTAGTGGACGAGGCCGATGTAATCCGCTGCAAGGTTCTTCCACGCCCAGTAGAGCGCTGTGAGCTCGCAATAGTGCGGATTTTTCACGCTGATGTTGTCGCCCGTGTCGTCGCCTGCGTACCCCAGCCCGGCATCCGGGTGCAACGCATGGCCGACATGCACGGGCAGGTAGCACGGCTCCTGCGGCATCCAGTACGGCTTGTGCGCCGCGATCATGATCTTGATATCCAAAAACGTCCGCTCCGTTCATCAAAGTCTTCAAGTATTATATCAGCTGGAAGATGGACATTCAATCCCATAAAGAAAGCGCACAGGCAACAAACGTTTACCTGTGCATTTTCTGCATCTATGATATCGATACAACTATCATTTTACCGTCCGGATTTTCAAGAACTCGACACGGTCAACCGCCTTGATTGGAATCGTCTTCTTATCTTCCAAGCATTCCAGACGGATCCGATCATGCGAGTTCAACAGCCATCCGGGGCCTACACCAAGCGGAATCAGCAGTTTCCCTTGCGCAAAATCCATCTGAAATGCATGTTCCTGCCCGTCATCATCCAGCCAGGACACTTTGAGTATCTTCCCCAGATTGTTCCTTCTGAACATGAGCTGCTTGCTGATCTCATTAGAGGCATCCAGTACACGGAAAGGCCCCCCTCCATCGGTAATCAAACCATATTGAACAGCAGGATTCTCTATCTCCAATTCCACATATAAGAAATCCGCTTGATCTCCATCCATCGGTTCTGCCAAGGCGATATCGTTTTTTCCATCTTCCGGCATAAGATCATAGTCCATAGAGACCCCTGAAAAAATCTTTCGCAGTGATGTCATAGAAAGTCCTGTAGCCGACGGCGCCTGTGCCAGGTATCGCACTTCCTTATCGCCAAAACGGAACGCTTTCCGATTCATCGATCTGTCCGGATTTTCCTGTGGATAAAAGACTTGATCTTCAGCAGAATATTGATAGTCTCCAGAGATCAGAAGCCAATGGAAAAGATAATAATTATAATACGGATCAATGTGCATGCCGATGACAGGCTTCTGCGCTTTCAAAATCCGAATGGCTTCCTCGGTCGCTGGATAACTCCGAATCGTCATCGACTCCAGCGTCGAAGCCCCTGGAATGCCCAGGACATACCACTGCGCAAACTGCGGCAGCGCAAACATCGGCGTATCCGACTGGGCATACCGCGCATATGCCTGCATATCTTTGTAATAGACAGGAGAAAGGAAGCCTTCCCCGCTATGCGGGAATGCGTGGTCGACATATATGAAATCGTCCGGGACGCTCGCGAAATTCCGGATCGAACCCGTGGTGCGGTCCGGCGTCCGCCCAAGGAGCGCAACACAGACGGCCACCATCACAATGCAGAGCTTCCTGGCAGATGCATCCGCATGCCGCATGGCATAGAGGAAGCCCAGGCCGACGACAGGAAAAAGGACAAATGTGGAGCGAGCAAACGTCGAACCAAAGTCCAGCCGTACAAACGTATAGCTGAAAGACACAATCGGCACCGTCAGAAACAGTGTTGCAAGTGCAACATCGCTCAGGCGAAACTCCCTTGTCAAACGATATTGCTGGAACATCCGACACAAGAGCCAGACTCCGACGGCTGCAGGAATCATGGGAAGCAGGAACCGCACGAGCTGCCAGGCGGCAATCCGGAGCGTCCACGACGGAAGGATTTTCAGGAACCAACCGGGCAGATCCTGCCCGAACGAGCCGATGCCATCGGCCCAGACCGTCTGCGAGCTCATGGCCAGCATATGCACGGCCATGCCATAGAGGAGCGGAACCGCCATCAGGATCAGCAGCACTGCCACGCCCCACGGCAGCATCGCTTTCCATGTGAACGCACACGCTCCCTTTCTCCATGTCCATGCATGATAGAGAACGACAGGAACGAAGCCCAGGCAGACGGCCGCGCCATAGAGCGGATAATAGAGCCCTGAAACGAGGCTGGAAAGCAGCCATGCCACGATCATCCTTGCCGGCCGATGCAGGATTTCCGGCTGCAGGAGCAGGAGGATCATCGGGAGGATGAGCCATACGCGGTCATATTCCGCAATGACATTGAAAAACACCGCGAAAAAGAGCACGCAGCGGATGGGGATGAGCCTGTGCAACAGAAAAAGCGTCAATGCGCCAAGGCAGATCAGCAGGACATCCGATGCAATGCCATAATTTGCGAGCATGTCATTGCCGAACAGGTACAAGAAAAATCCATGCACGACAGAATAGAAGCCCGAGACCGGCGTATACTCCGCAAAAGGAATCTGGCCATGCTCGAATATCTGGGAAAATCCGATGATGTTCTCAATCGGATGATGCTCATCCTGGACATGGACCAGGCCATTCCGGGCGTACTGATTCATCACATAAATGGGAATGCATGACCAGATGCTGATGACATCATCCAGAGAACGTTCTGCATCGTGCGCGAGCGCCCGATATTTCCGCCAGCCGAAGAAGACGCCTGCCGCTGCAGCCGCAAGGATGAAGCCTGCTGCCTGCCAGGGATTCGGAATGTCATAGATGCGGCCCTGATAGGCAAACAGATGCCCCATGCATGCAAAAAATCCGAGCGGAACCAGGATCTGTACGCGAGAAATATAGTTCTTCCATCCCTGCGGCCGGAATTTCATCCTCCACAGCGCCATGAGGAGGGACAGGATGGCCAGTGCATTCGCCCCCACCGAAATCTTATGCGGGACGGCCCATCCTGCAAAGGAAACGAGGCCGAACAGCGCATAATATGTGAAGAGGAATCCGATGACCGCCTCCAGGACATGATCTTTTTTCCATGCTGCTGCAATGACCGCTACGACTGCAGCGCCGCAGAACAAGATGACCGCTTTGCTGTAGACGATTGCCAGCACTGCAGCATATGCCAGAAAGGCGGTCGCGATATAGTTTTCCTTCCGAAAAAGCAAATGAGACAATTCGACAGAAACATCCGTCTTGCGGAATGCATACGCAAGTCCGCCCGAAAGGAGCACGGTCAAGGCGACGAGCAGCCACATGAGGCGCATCTCCATGCTCTTGTTGACGCCCGTCATCGCCGTCCATTCGATGATGACATCCGGATACGTCTCCGGCGTATTGCCGAAAACGGCAAGCCAGGCGAAGATGATGGTACTCAGGATGACGGCCTCTGCGAGAAATCCGAGGCAGATTTTCTTCATGCTTCTTAAATCCTTTCCGTCAGGTATTTCATGACCACGAAATTGCAGCACAGCGTCAGGGGCGTGACGAGGCACTTGACGAGCGCCTTCCACTGCGCATCGTCCAAGCATCCCGCATATGCGGAGACAATGCAAATTTGAAAGAGTTTCTGCGCCAGATAAGAGACTACGCTGACCAGGCAGACCTGATATCCAAGGTAGATGACGTATTTCCAACGCAGGGACAGATTCCCCTGCCTGCGCGCGAAGATGTGCCACGTGGCAAAAACGAAGACGAACGTCACGGACACGAGCGAACTTGCGAGGTTCGCCCATCCGACTGGCATCTTCAAACAAATCGTCGCAAAAAGGTACAACCCAAAATCAAAGCACCAGCCGCAACCGGAGATCAATGTGAAGTACAGCCCTTGCTGCATGAAATTCCGCATGGATCAGTTCTCTTTCAAAAAGACATCCAGTTCCTGTGGCGTTCCGAGGACATGGACGTATTCAGCTGGAATGTCCGAGATATAAACAGCACCGCCTTTATCTATCAAGTACTGGTAGAGCGGCGCCACATACTTCTCACCTTTGACCATATGTCCCGGGACGCTGTAATACTCGAGGTACAATTGCTCATAGAGCTTGCAGGAACGGAAATAATATGCACCGACGGTGCAGTTTTTTGCAATCCGCTCTTTTTCACGAATTTCAACGGCCTTGCCTGTTTCATCCGTACGCACGAAGCTCCAGTGGTCACCCTCCCCGCGAAAGCAGGGGATGAAGCCGTCGCCACGGAGCTCCTCTGCCGTCATCTGGCCGGGCTCGATGTAGGTGTCGATATTATAAATCAGGATGCCGTGCTGCAAGTTCCAATACTTCGAGGCAAGCATGGCCGTCGTCGCCTGCCCGTCTGTGACATCGTCTAACAGGATGATGTGATAATGCTCGATGCCCAGTTGCTGGCAATGCTCGTGGATAAAGGCTTCGACATCATAGTTCTCATCCTTCATCGCAAGGAAGATGTACTGCGCTGCCTGCGCGGCGTATCCCTGCAAGCTGATGAGCGACCAGTCAAAGAGCGTCTTTCCCTTGGCCTCAATCATATATTTGGGGCAGTCATAGCCTGCCTTGCGGAAGCGCGAACCGAGACCTCCCATCGTGATGACGATATCGAGCTGCCCGCTGTCACAACGCGACTGTCGGCAAAGCTCTCCAAGTTCTTCCATCGAGTTGTGCAGCCATTCGTCAGGGCGAACGGAGCGATCATCGACATAGAAGCCTTTCTTGCCCGGCCACGGTTTGCCATAATAAATCTCGTCATAGGGGATGTCCCACTTGTCGAGCCAGTCAAGGAGCGTCCGCGCCGTATACTTGTTGATCTTGCCAAGATTCCCTTGATAGGAATTCATGTTGCGCGACGTCGAGAGGACGATGCGTGCGCCCTGCGACTTGTATTCCCGCAAACGGTCGATCATCTCGGGGTATGGCACGATGTCCTCGTACCGTTCGTTCTTCCCCTTGATGGGACAGAGCGTTCCATCGATATCGAAGACGAAGCTATAGTCTTTCAGCATCTCGTTCAACTGTTTTCAACCTCCTTGAGGATCCGCACCGCATTTAGGATGAAGCCGAACACCTTGTGCGGATTGTCGATGTGGAGCGGCAGCATGGAGAGGAACAGAGATGCCTCGTAGAGCCGCACGGTCTGATAGTCGAAGCCATGCTGCTCCAAGCATTTCCGGAACAGCTTCACATATGGCTGATTGTCGAAGTCAATGACGAGCTCGCACTGGAAGCCCGGCTGGATCTTAATCTCGAACAGCCCATTGTTGAAGAAGTCATAGCTGCCGCAGATGGAATGACTCAGCTTTGCCACATCGTAATACGGATTCGTCCAGAGCTCCGCCTCAGTGAGCGCGCCCTTGGGATCGATGAACTTCAGCATCTGGCTGGATTTGTGATACAACGTATTCGCAAAACAAGGATCGCCATGACCGATGACGCTGACAAGCGGATAGTTCTGTCCATCTTCGATCTCTTTTTTCAAGCGAAAATATGTATCTGCCAGGTCATCGATCGTCACACCGTTTGTATCCTGCAAAAGCAACGCGATCTTCTGGTACTGTGGCAGGGATTTCAATTTCTCGATGCGTTCCCGGACTTTTTTAACATATAGAGCATCGGCAATGGAAGCATATTCTTCTGCCGATACCTGCTTTTCATGACGCGATTGGAAAAACGTAAAATATTTCTCGAGCAAAACAGAGAAATCTGTGAGCGAGAGAGCTCCATGCACCCACTTGATTGCGAGGTCGGTAACATGCAGATGCTCCATGCGATAGCTCGCGGTCTGCGGTTCCTCCTGATAGTCAAAAGGCATGACAAACCACATCTTCATGTCGTCTGGCAAGAGCTGATAATACGTATATTCCGCCCTGATTTTTCGCTTGTCTGTTGATGTCTTTACAAGTGTGATCTCATCGCCATGTACAGAATTAAAGTAGCGTGAGTCGAAATTCCCCGTGATGCACTGGATGAAATTCTCTGTCTGGCTGATATCCAGCGTCCCGTCAATCGGCATGCTCTGCGGAATCTCAGCGGCCTCTTCTGCAGTCGTGTGATCTTGCTTAATCTCCTGCAAGAATGCAGCATAGCTAGCAATATTGGGGAACATGGCCGCTACGCATTTCCCACCAGCAACGACTTTATACGGTTCACGAAGAAATGGCAGTTTCTGCCAAGTCAGCCCTGCCGCCTCCTGATCCACGAGCAGGGTATCAGCAAAGCAATGCAACACCCGCGTATCTGAAGCTTCTTTATTCAAACGCATCTCAATCTCCGGCAGCTCGTAAAATGAACGAATGACTTGCCACCGGGCGTGTGGAAAGACCTTCCGCACGCTCTCTTCATAGTATGCAGCCAGCTGCTTCTTCTTGATGACGACGTCTGCAAATCCCCGGTCGCCAATCACTTCACGAATGGCTTCGCTTTTGCGCATCGTGTCGTCGTAAAAAATCAAATATTTCATGCTCTCATTCTTCTCCTGCACCAACGAAGGACATATCCTGCCAGCATTACGAAAAGCACCAACAAAATGCTGAACATGACGAACTGCTGCTGCACGACGCTTTTCGCTAACCCGAAGGCTGCAATCAGATAGGTCGAAATCCCTTCTCCGAAGAAATGCGTAATACAGAAAAGCTCCACCATCCATGCCAGAACCGAAAGCAGGAACAAGAGCAGAAGCCTCCCCTGCACAATCTGCTGGAACTCCGCGTAAAGCACATGCAGCTGTTGCAAAAGCCTCAGATACCGCAGCCGCTGACGCGTTGCCCGGCTCTGCAGCAAGTACGCCGTCCAGTAATCATACAGAGACGGAAACACCGCATAGCACAACATCACAACCAGAAGGAACACCCCGAGAAAGTACAGCAGCCACGGCAGTTCGGTTGAGCGCACAGCAGCCATCCCGAACAGGATGCACGCAAGCGCCAGCGTGTCAACAAAACGGTCCAGCACAACCGCCAAAAAACTGCGAAGATAGTTCTGGATGTGATGCCCGTAGCAATACATCCGGAAGAAATCGCCGAGCTTGAGCGGCAAGAGCAAGCTGACCAAAAGTGTCTTGAAAAACTGCAAGGCATGCGTGCGGAATGCCAGACCTGTATCCACAAAGACCAGATACAGCCGTACCAGCTTCAAGCCGAACGTCAAGCACGCTGCTACAAAGAAGACTGCAATTTTCGAGAATTGCAGCGACTCCAGCGACTGCATGCCGTACTCGCTGCCCAGCACACACACCGCTGCTAAGAGGACGAGAACATTGACGATCTCATATGTTTTTCTACGGCCCACTCACTTCACCTTTTCACTCTGATAGATGCTGTCCTCTTCATAAGCATCGACTGGCACATCGCGATGCTCCTCCCTCACGAACTGCGCGGGATGGAGGAAATAATTACCTAGCAGCTGCAACACCGTCATCGCCTGGCTGAAAAGCTTGACATTCGATACCTGGTCTGACTCGCTCCAACGAATCGGAAAGAATTTCGTCCGATGCTTGTAATACGCAGAGCCGAGAATCATACAGTAATTGAAAACCAGATTGTCCTTGTATTTCAAATAAAACTTGTCCTTCAAAATCGGAACGGCATACATATTCAATCCAGACCCCAGATCATAAATCCACTGGTGCACGACGAACGAGAACAAGAGATTATAGACGCGGTTGCCGAATGTACGGAACCACGAATAACCGTCGAGAACGGCCCCCTTCTGGAATCGCGCACCAAGAAAACAATCATATTTTTGGTACTCTCCGCTCTGCAGGTACGGCAGCAAATTCTCGATATGCCCCTGATCATCGCCATGCAGCACAATCAGGTAGTCAAATCCATGCCGGACGGCATAGTCAAACGCGACCTTGTGCGATCCGCCGAGACCATAATTTGCCTTGTTGCGCAGAACCACGAGCGGCAGATCAGGATGCATCTTCCCGTATGCGATACAAACTTCTTCCGTATCATCCGTGCTCTGGTTGTTGATGACAACGATGCGCTGAACATAGGTCAGGATAGATGCATCGAACTGATTCAAGACGCGTGTAATCTGTTGCGCACAATTATAAGCTGGAATAAATACCATGATTTTCGGCAAATGAAGCCCCCCTTTTCCGTTCTTCTTATTATAGCATCCCCTGCTGTATTCGTCGATAAGCGTTCATTTCTAGCATATTCATTCCACCATCCGCAATTTCAAAAACTCAATATGTCCGACAACTTTGATGGGGATGGCCTTCTCCCCTTCCATGCATTCCAATTCAATCCGATCATGATGATTGAGCAGCCATCCATTCCCTGCCCCCAATGGAATCAAGAGCTTCCCCTGTCCAAAATTCATCTGGAAGAAATGCTGTCTCCCAGCATCATCGGTCCAGAGGACCTTGAGCATCCTCCCTGGATTATCCAGTTTCATCATAAGATACTTTCCATATGGACCATGAGGTGTCAGAAAAAGGCATTCTCCCTCTTTTGGTGATAATCCATATTGTGAGAACGGTTGTTCCAGTTCCAATTCCAAGTAGAGAAAATCTGACTGATCCCCATCAATCGCTTCATGCAGGCCAAGAAATGCTGCCTCATTTGTCAAGGTAACATCATAATTTACCGAGACATCCGAGAAATTCTTGCGCAACGATTTCATGGAAAGACCTGTAGCCGCTGGTGCATTCAACAGATTTCGCGCTTCCGTATTTCCAGGCAAGGAAATATCCTGATTGCCTCTCTCTTGCAGTTGTTCCGGATAAAAAAGTTTGTCCTTTGCAGAGTATTGATAATTTCCTGAGGTAACAACCCAATGGTAAAGGTAGTAGTTTCCATAGGAATCAATGTCCGTTCCAATCACAGGTTTCTGCTTCTTCAGTATCTGAATAGATTCTTCAGCAGCCGCATAGCCGCGAATCGTCGCTGCCTCCAATGTTGAAACGCCAGGAATATCAAGCACATACCACTCCGCGAAATGCGGAAGAGCGAACATCGGAATCCCAGAACGAGCATATGCACCATATGTCTGCAGTTCTTCATTATATGCAGGCAACAAGAATCCCTCTCCAATATGTGGAAAATCATGGTCTACATATACGAAATCATTCTGAACGCTCGTAAAGTTGCGCAAGGAACCCGCCGCACGATCTGGCGCCTGCCCCATGAAGGCAACACAAGCAGCAGTCATCACCAAACAGAGCTTTCTTGCAGGTGCGTCTGCATGCCGCATGATATAGAGAAAGAACAATCCTGTTGCGATAAAAAGGACAGATGTAGACCGCGCAAACAACGCACCATAATCCAGCCGCACAAAGGTATAGCTGAAAGAAACAACCGTCACGGTAATCATAAGTGTTGCCAATGCCAATCGATCCAGTTGCAACTTTTTCATCGAACGATATTCTCTGAACATACCGCACAAAAGCCATGTTCCCACCGCAGTCGGAACCATTGGAAATAAGAACCGCACGACATCATAAAATGCCAGTCGGACTGTCCACCACGGAATGGGCTTTAAAAACCAGTCCGGCAAATCCTGGCCGAATGCTCCGATTCCATCCGCCCAGATTGTCTGAGAACTCATGGCTAACATATGCATAGCCATGCCATAAAGAAGTGGTCCCGCCAGCAAGAGCAAGCATCCCATTCCCACCCACGATAACAGTGTCTTCCTCTTCCATGCAAATGAGATTCGTGCTGTCTTCCACACCCATACATGGTAGACAACGACGGGCACAAAGCCCATGCAAACCGCTGCACCATATAATGGATAGTAGAGGCCCAAGAAGCAGCTCGATAACAGCCACGTCATCATCATCTTCATGGGCTTGTTCAAAATTTCTGGCTGCAAAATCAAAAGAATGACAGGA
This sequence comes from Selenomonas sp., assembly GCA_022773585.1. Lineage (GTDB taxonomy): Bacteria > Bacillota > Negativicutes > Selenomonadales > Selenomonadaceae > Selenomonas_C. Next base: position 107,140 of record JALEZZ010000009.1, read on the forward strand.
AGAATCAACCATACACGATCATAGTAAGCATTCATATTAAAAAAGAGCGCAAAAAGGAAAACATAACAGTTGTTAATGAGCCGGTGCAATAGAAAAATGGTCACTCCGCCAATGCAGACCAATAGAATATTCGATGCAAGGCCATAGTTCGAAAGCGAATCATTGCCGAACACGTACAAAAATGCCCCATGAACAACGGAATAAAAGCCAGAAACCGGCATATATTCGAGAAATGGAATCTGACCAAGTTCAAAAATCTGAGAAAACCCAAGTACATTTTCAATCAGATGATGTAAATCTGGGAGACTGTTCAGCCCTTTCGATGCATATTGATTCATTACATAGATGGTGATGCAGGTCCAGATGCTGATCCCTTCATCCAGTGAAACATTTCTGTCAATACGGCACGCCCCCCTGTATTTACGATAACCAAAATACAAGCCAAGTCCTACAACTATGACGATGAATCCCACAGCCTGCCATGGGTCGCGAATGGTATAGATCTGATCCTGATACACGTAAATATTGTACAGAAAAGCAAAAAAGCCCAACGGAATCAGTAGTTGAGCATACAAGATACATGTCTTCAAAGCATGCGGCCAAGCTTTCAGAACCCCTAAAGCAAGCAGGAACGATAGGATAATCAAAGTATTCGTCCCAATCGAAAGCCGATACGGTAGCATCCATTCTATAAAAGCTGCAAGGCCAAACAAGGCATAATAGGCAGAAAAGAAGCCAATGACAGATTCGAGAACATTTTCCTTTTTCCAAAGAACCACAATCACCGCAAGGACTGCTGCGCAACAGAACAAAATGATCCATCTATGATAAATGAAAAAGAACACCACAACATATGCTACGAATGCAGTTGCAATATAATTTTCCTTTCGAAAAAAATGATTGGAAAGGCTAAGGAATGTCTGTTCCCGCCCCAGCAAGCCATAAAGTCCGCCTGTAAGAATCAATGTCAATGCTACGAGAACCCATACAAGATGCATCTCCATGCTCTTATGATTCCCTGTGAACGCCGTCCATTCAACAATCACATCCGGATATGATTCTGGCGTACTGCCAAAGAGACTAAACCACACAAGAATGACTGCGCCCAGGAGGATTGCTTCCAAGAAAAAAGCAAGGCAGATTTTTTTCATGCTTCCGAAAGCCTTTCATCAAATACGCTTTTTCGTCATTATCGCAATATACAAAAACCCAAACAGACTAAACCACGAAATCAAGTCCGTAAGATGGAACCATGATAGTCCGCCGTACCAGACATGCACAGTTCCCGCTTCAGGTGGCAGCCAGACGCTGACCTGTCCATCTTCATCTTTCCGAACTTCATAGCTCTTTGCATTCGTCGGATCTTCCGCCGTATATCCGATATACCAAAAAATCGGCAACTGTATCCAACCTTCCCGTCCCGCATCATACTGCAGGACGAAATCATTGGTGTTGCGCTGGACCCTGGAAAGACGTTCAGATGGATGAATTTCCCGGTCTTTGAATTTCTCCCGCATCACAGCTACTCTATCCGGATTTTCTGGATGAGCATTCAAAATGCGATCACGCGTGGGTACATCGATATAGTCTGCAAAGCCCGTAGAAAAAAAATCCAAGCCATTCAGATAATCCGATACCAAACTCCGTTCCCAAATCAGCTTTTTGTTCTGGCGCTCTTGCGGTGGAAGAGAATACGCATGGCCAGACAGCCACCAGAAATTACCGCCAAGCGAAAACAGTACGCACAAAACCGCAAGAATCCTGATTCGCATTTTTGCCAGCCCGATTGCTTCAAAGCCTCTGGCAATTGCCAAAGAGAGAAAAAACATAGGGAACACAGTCAGTCGGGATGGAAATTGCAAAATGCCACCGATGTGTCCAAGAATATGCCAAAGCCATGGTCTCGACACAATAAAAATCACGATAGCCGAGCTCACCAAGAAGAACAAAAACTCTTGAAAATGCACCCGTTTCCGATGCAGAAACATGTATCCACTTATACCTGCCAATACAAGGAACATACCACTCCCCATGTAGAAATCCATTTCCCGCAAGTAATAAATGTAATTATACGCTGCATCTTGTTCAGTAACATGTCGCACCTGATAATCCATATAATGATTGAAATACAGCAACGGAGCATAAAACCAAAGAATCAGCAAGAACGTCCATAAGACTGCCTTTCCTGCAGCCCAACGAACCTCTGGCGACTGGAATCGCCTGAGCGAGGCCAGTACCATTACCACGACCGCAAACAGCAGGAAGAACCCTGTAACGATGTGAGACAAAAAAATCCCCGTACAAAAAAAGGCAGCCGCTATCCAATAGTGCGGATCTCTCCGAAGTGTCAGCCAGACAGAAACAATCGCGCCAGGCAAAAACGCCATTCCGAGGGGTGAAGCTGCTGCTGATGCATCATAAACCATCACAAAGCGGAACAAAAAAATCTCATAAAAAAGTGCTGCCACAGCACCCGTCTGCAAGGAGCGTGTATAAGCAGCGAATGCCCACCAGCAACAAAATACTGTCAAGATGTTGAGCATGATGAGGTACGCCTTCCAGCTGGCAAGCAACGGCACATCGATAAGACGAAGAATTGCTGGAAAATAAAGAAACACATCTGGATAGAAAATATCCGTCGGCATGCCGTACCCACCAAGCTGGAAGGGATTCACGCGGACAGGAAACTGGCCAGAAAGAAGTGCATCCTTAAGGCCTTCGATTCGCCCGAGATGAACCACGATGTCAAATCCATGGATGATATGATTCGCCGAAAAAAGTGGCCAGCTTGCCAGCAACGCTACAACAAGTAGCACGACCGCCCATAGGTATGTTTCTTTCCGATGGGACAATTGTTGGATTCTCAACTCGATCAAGCGCCTTCCTTCATCCATTTCAAAGTTCTACTATTAATCCTGAATTATTCAATGAGCAAAGGATTGATGTTCTCAATCCCTTGCCATAGCTAACACGTCGCTGCTTTCCGCCGTTCACCCAATGGGTTACGGCAGAGGGTAGCAAAAAAGAGCATAACCCGCTAAAATGTTGAGTGACGAAACAAAAGGTTCAATCACAAAACTTGTGGGATTGAATAGTTTCGAAGAATAATTCATGTTGTCAAAAAAGAAGACATCCGCTAAGATGTGGAAATGCATATCGACAATGTAAATCCACACAAAGGAATGTCCTCTCCATGGATT